>CAIQPH010000235.1 GCA_903873655.1 uncultured Holophagaceae bacterium
CCACAACGCATCCCCGAAGCCCTTCATCTGGACGGCTTCCGCAAACGATATCCTTGCAAAGGTCACCCGAGCGCGGCAGGCTCTGGATGTTGCACGTATTTCTGGCGACCTACACTAGGTCCTTGGCCTCGGGGAGTTGGCTGAGACTCTGCACGAAGTCCATGCCGGCCTTCTTGAGATCGTCGGCCTGAGTGTTGCCGGTCAAGGCCGCCAGGGTTTTTCCATAGGCGGCGAGGGCATCCGCGGCGCGGATGACCGGCTGGACTCGGCTCAGCTCATAGCCCCGGTCCAGGCTGGCCAGTTTCGGCAGGCCGGGGGTCACCGTCTCGCCCCTCAGAAGGAGGACCTGAACATTCGCCTGGATCCCGTCGGCCCGGAAGACCTGCATCTCTGCGGAGGTGGCCTCCCCCAGGGTGACCACCGACCTGCTGAAGCTGGTAAGGGCCAGCTTCTGCTTGGCGGTCAGGCCACAGCCCACCAGGGAAACGATCAGAAGGCAACCCGCCCCGAGCGTGGCGGCAAGGCTTTTCAAAGGGGAATGACCCTCAGGCATGTCAGCTCCACGTTCGCGGCTAATCGGTGGCGTTGATCTTCCCATCAGAACAGGCGGCGACGCCAGTTCAGGAGACCAGGAAGAAGAGCGCGGGAACCGTCAGCAGGCTGAACAGCGTCGACAGGAAGACGCCCTGGGCGGCCAGCTGGGCATCGCCGCCATAGCGCTCGGCCATCACGCTGCAGACGAGGGCGACTGGCATGGAGGCGACTAGGACCAAGACCATGCGGGTCATCTGCGGGAAGCGATACCCGGCGTGAGCGAACGCCACGCCAAGTGCGACCGTAACCAGCGGGGCGACGAGCAGGCGGGCGAGCACGACGCCCCATACCGGTAAAGGCAGGCTGCGGAGCGAGACGGGAATGGCGCCCAGCTGCGCCCCGATGGCAAGGAGCGACAGCGGGATGGTGACACTGCCGAGCATGGCGAGGGCATCCACCACAGCGGTACTGGCAATTCCGCCCAGGGAGGCGGGGGCCGCATGCAGGTTGCCGAGGTCGCGGACCGCCGGGAAGGCCAGGGCGACCGCGATCCCCAGGGCGGTGGCCCAGAGGCCGATATTCTTGGTGAGGTTCCGGAGGGCCTGGGCGATGTTCCCGTGCAGGATCCACACGCCGATAGACCAGAGCGCCAGCTGCGCGCCGACGTTGCAGAGGAGGATGACCCGCACGCCCGGGCCGCCATAGAGGGCCTCGGCGATGGGGAGCGGCAGGAAGACCCAGTTGGGGCTCGTGATGAGGAAGAGGACCGTGTTGCGCTGACTCTTCCCGCCAAACAGAGGCGCCACCACCAGTCCCGCGAGGTAGGCAATGGCCACCAGCGGAAAGGGGAGGAGCGGCAGGAGCCAATCCTGCCGCAGCGAGGCCACATCGACGGTGCGCAGCATCTGGGTGAAGACGAGGGCCGGAAAGGCGGCGTCCACCACAATCCGGCTGAGGATCCCGCTGGCCTCTTCCCGGAGCCACCCGCGTCGGCGCGCGAGCCAGCCGGCCAGGATGAGGAGGAACATCCCGGCGATCTTGATCAGCACCACCCGCGCTTCAGGCATAGGCCATCATCCTGGCGAAACGGTGTCAAGAACCGCAGGCATGAACTTGCTGAAACACCAGGCGAGCCCCACCACGGCCACGCAGCCGATGACGTTGTACCAGAGGAACGAGATGCTGGTGAACCTGAAGCAGGCGATCACGCCGACCTCGGCGATGAGGGCGGCGTAGAAGGCCGCGCCGCCGCGGACCCGCTTGACGTAGAAGGCCGTGATGAAGATGCCCAGGATGGTGCCGTAGAAGAGGGAACCGAGGATGTTGACGGCTTCGATGAGGGAGCCCAGGCGGGCGGCGTATTCCGCGAACGCCATGGCGAAGCAGCCCCAGGCGAAGGTGGCGATACGCCCCACCCAAACCTCGCGCGTGCCCTGGCTGCCGCCGATGAGCCGCCGCCACAAATCCACCACCGTGGTGGCGCCCAGGGCGCTGATCTCTCCGGACATGGACGACATGGAGCCCGAGAACACGGCGGCGATGACGAGGCCCACGAGGCCGACGGGCAGGCTGCTCAGCACGTAGGCGAGGAAGATGTAGTTCGTGTCGCTGGGGTTGGTGCCGGGATTGGCCTTTTCGATGAGCGCCACACCCTCACGCCGGATCGCTTCGCTCTCCATGTGAGATTGCAAGAGCTGCTGCTTCGCGGCAGCGGTTGCCGCTGCATCCCCACTGTGCCGAGCGCTGACGTAGGACTCGGCCCGCTGCCTCTGGCCGGCCCGGGCCTGGGCGAACTTCGCCTCGAGGGTGCGGAAGGCTGCCGCGTCGGGGCCTGCCATGACCTGCTTTACGGGCCCCGGATTGAAGAACAGGGGCGGCGTGTGGAACTGGTAGAAGACGAAGACCAGGGCGCCGAGCAGCAGGATGAGAAACTGCATGGGCACCTTGATCATGCCGTTCAGCAGCAGGCCCAGGCGGCTCTGCGTGAGGGAGCTGCCGGCCAGATAGCGCTGCACCTGGGATTGGTCGGTGCCGAAGTAGGACAGCATGAGGAAGAAGCCGCCGATGAGTCCGGACCACAGGTTGTAGCGGTTGCCCGGGTCGAAGTGCGTGTCGATGACGTTCAGCCGCCCCAGTCCGCCCGCCACGTGGAGGGCATCGGCGAGGCTCACGTGGGGCGGCAGGCGATGGGCGGTCATCACGCCAGCGAGCAGCATGCCGCAGGCGATGATCAGCATCTGGGAGCTGTGCGCCCAGGCCACGGCCTTGGTCCCGCCCGTCACGGTGTAGATCATGACCAGGGTGCCGACCAGCAGGATGTTGGCGTGGAGGCTCCAGCCCAGCAGCACGGACAGGACCAGGGCCGGCGCAAAGATGGTGATGCCCACGGCGAGGCTGCGCTGGATGAGGAAGAGGGTGGCGGCGAGCAGGCGCGTCTTCAGGTCGAACCGCGCCTCCAGGATCTCGTAGGCCGTGGACACCTTCAGCCGGTGGTAGAGGGGCAGGGCGGTGATGGAGAGGACGACCGCGGCCAAGGGCAGGCCGAGGTAGAACTGCACGAAGCGCATGCCGTCCACATAGGCCTGGCCCGGCGTGGAGAGGAAGGTGATGGCGCTCGTCTGGGTGGCGATGATGGACAGGCCGATGAGCCACCAGCGGTGATCGCGGCCGCCGCCGATGTAGCCGTCGCCAGATGTGGCGCCGCGGCCCTTGTAGAGGCCCCACAGGACGACGAAGAGCAGGGCCCCGCCAAGGACGAGCCAGTCCAGACGGCTCACGAGAAGACCCAGGAGAACAGGCGGAAGAGCAGGATGCAAAGTGCCAATTCGCCCAGAACCACGGCATAGATCCGCTTCCAGGAGCCGAGGAGGGGCGGAACCGGCTCAGTCACGGGCATGGCCCAGCGCCAGCAGGTTGGCTAAGAGGCGCGTGGCGCCGGGCACGCCATCCGGCAGCTGGCGGAAGAAGGCGAGGCCCGTGTAGACGTAATGGCCCTTGCCGTGCCGGGCCAGGATCAGGGCGCCACTGTCCTCGGCCTCGCCGGGATCCGCCATGCCCAGGAGCGCTGTGTAGCGGGCGTCCCAGCCTTCGGCGTGGTAGAGGCTGCGCTCCTGGATCCAGCCGTCGAAATCCTTCGCGGTGATCTCGTTGGGCACATGGAAGACCGGGTGGTCCGGCTGGAGGAAGCGCACGGGAACGGTTTCATCGGTGATGCGCTTGCGGCCCACCTTGAAGGGGTAGGGGCCGATGGCATCCGTGACCATGGCGGCGTTGATGCCGGGGAAGCCCGTGTTCACGGTATAGAGCACCACTTCCGTTCCGCCCGCCGCGACGTAGGCGTGCAGGCGTTCCTTGAGGGTCTGCAGGGCGGGCCGGGTGTTGAAGGCGCGGATGCCCAGCACGATCGCGTCGAACCGGGCGAGGTCCTCCCTGGTCAGGGCCTCATCAGACAGGAGTTCCACTTCGTAGCCGATGCGGCGCAGGGACTGCGGGATGTCGTCTCCGGCACCCATGATGTAGCCGATGCGGTGGCCGTCGTGCTTCAGGTCGAAGCGCTCCAGGCGTGCCTTGGCCTCCGGCAGGAGGGTCTGCAGGGGGATATGCGGGTAGTCCACTTTCACCAGGCTGCGGGCGGGAAGGAAAGCTGCACCCGCATCGACTTCGACCCGCAGCTCACCTGAGGCGGTCGCGGGAGGCGGCTTCAGGCTGAAGGACATTTCCTGCTCCTCCCCTGCGCGGGCCAGGCTGAAGGGCTGTTCCGGTGGTGTGACCTCCCACCTTGCGGGTACGCGGAGGCGCACACGGCCTGAGGTGGACGCAGCACCTGCACGCACCTTCAGGCGAACCTCTTTCGCCCCGGGACCGGCGAAGATCTGCACGTTCTCGGCCAGATTCACCAGGGCGGGGGGCACCACGGCCAAAGGCTGGTAGCGCTCGCCCAGCACGGGATCACGAAAGCGGAAGTGGACGGGGACCACCACCTCAAAGGTGCCGCTGGCCAGGGCCAGACGGGCCCGCAGACGGAAGGGCGGAGGGGAGCCGGGCAGGCCCGCCCAGGCCTCCGCGCCGGGGCCCCCGAGCCAGTGGGGTTGGCTCAGTGGCGTCCCCGCGGGAAGCTTGAAGGTGAAAGACTCCTTCCTGGGCTGGTTGTTCGGCAGGGACTTGCCGTCCTGGCGGGACTCCAGGGTATGGATGGCATCGGGAGTCACGGCTTCAAGGGCAAGGGACTCCAGTACCAGCGGGCTGCCTCCGCGCAGCAGCACCGTGGCGTTCACCGTGAGACGGTCCCCTGGCGCGGCGCTCTGCCGGTCCGCGATGGCCTCCACCCAGAGTCCGGCAGCGGCTCGGAGCGCTTCCTCCAGTTCCGCAGCCTTGGCCCGCACCAGGGGCTCGGCCTGGATGGCTGTCGGCAGGGCACGAAGATCCGCCAGCGCCCGCTGGAGCATGGGCAGGATCTCAGAGGGGCGATCGGGGCGGAAACCCTGGCGGGCCTCACGCAAGGAGGAGGCCACGCCCCGGGTGCCGGGGAACCGCGACCAGGTGAGGTCGATGCCCTCGAAGAGGTCCGCCTGGGCGGGCTGGCCCGCCAGCAGTTCGAAGCTCTCCTCCCGCTGGCCGCGCTGGGCCAACACGCCAAACCCCTGGCTGCGATGCTGGCTGCGGCTCTCAGCGGCCAGTTCGCCGTAGGACCTGCCCAGCAGTGGGTCGTAGGCGCCCACATCCAGCGTGAGGCTCCCCGGAGCAGGGCGGGGTGCGTCATCACTGAAACGGAAGTGGTTCCAGAGCAACCGTCTCGCCTGCCAGGTCCGGAGACCCGCACTGAGTTGCTCCGGGAAGCGGTTTGGATCGGCGGCGGCCTTGAAGGCCTCGATGGCGAGCATGGCCGAGGCGGTGTGGTGACCGTGGCCCGCCCTTTCGTCCGGGGGGAAGCGCGCAAGGATGACATCCGGGCGGAAGACCCGGAGGGTGCGCACCACATCGCCCAGCACCTTGTCATGATTCCAGATCCGCAAGGACTCTTCGGACGTCTTGGAATACCCGAAATCCACGGCGGAGGTGAAGAACTGTTCGGCTCCGTCGATATGCCGCGCAGCCAGCAGTTCCTGGGTGCGCAGGGCCGCGAGATCGTCGCCCAGTTCGTGGCCGATGAGGTTCTGCCCCCCCCCACCCCGGGTGAGGGAGAGGTAGGCCGTGCGCAGATTGCGGCCCTTGGACAGGGCGGCGAGCACCGCGGTGTTCTCGTCATCGGGATGGGCGGCGATATACAACACACTGCCCACCACCTGCAGGCGGTCCAGCTGCTTCTGAAGGTTCGCGGCATCCCGCACGGGAACCTGGGCCTGGAGACACGGCAGAACCAAGGCCGCCAGGGCCATGGAGGCGATGCGGCGGAGCATCTTCATAAGGCTACTTGCGGCTGGCGGGTGGGATGATGCCGTTCATGCGCAAGTACACGGCCATCTGGCCGTAGTGGTCGAAGCCGTGGGCTACAGTCAGCGTGGCGAGGCCCAGACGCGTAACCGAGCCCTGGCCCCAGGGTGCCGGGACGGACGCCGTGGCATTGGCTTCCGTGATGCCTCCGAAGGCCTTGTGGGCGTAGGTGAAGGAGTCCTTCAGATACTTGATGATTTCGGGTTTGGTCTTGAGTGCCTCCGGGCCGTTCTCACCGCCGAGATCGGCGGGGGCCTTTTCGCCTGCGATGCCCGCGGCGAACATGAAATTGGCTGAGGCCACGTGGCGGACCTGTTCCGCGAAGGTCTTCACGTCCTTGAACTCACCGTTGGTGGGGGCGAAGCCGAACCGGCCCGCGGGCATCGCCTCGGCGGCGGGCACGAACTCGCCCTCGAAGTTGGCCAGCTGGCGTTCCAGGACCTGGGTGGTGGTCAGGACCTTGTCAGCCGCAGGTTTCGGGGTGGCGGGTGCCTGGGCCGAGGCATAACCGCCGACCAGGAGCAGGGTCAACGCGAGGCGCGAAGGATGCATGGGGAACTCCTTGTCAGGGAGGGCTAGCATAGCGCCGCTACACCCAAAAGAACCTCCAGCCCGAAGAGGAACCCGGTCGCGAGGTCAGAACCTGAACTGTGCCCCAGAAGGAGCAAGTCATCAAGGGCCCGCAGGGCAGCGCCTTCCTGCTTCCCGGCCAGCGCCTCGGCCAGGTCCACCAACGGCCCGGGCCAGAAGTTCCGCAGCGCGCACCGGAGCAGGGCCGCGCTCAGGCTGCCCGTCCTGCCCAGGTTCGCTTCCACGGCCTCGTTCAGTGGTACCGACAGGCCGCATCCAACCTCGATCGGACCGGAATCGCACGCCCGGGTAGCGGCCAGGTATCCACAGAAGAAATCGTCCCCTGAGGGTGTGAGCCCTGCACCCAGGCCGACCAGGGCCGCAACCGCCCGCTGGAGCGGTTCAGGATCCTGCCCGCTCGTGCCGGGTGGGCAAGCAGAGGTACTTCGCTGGGATCGGAGGAAGGCGCGGGAGGCGGCGCCCAGGTCCAGGGCCGCGCCGCACAGTTCGTTGCCCAGCGCTGTCGTTGCCCGTCCTCCGTGTAACAGCACCCCCACGCTGAGATCAGAGCCCTTGGCCGCCTGGCTTTCAATCAGCCTGTCCACACAGGCCCGGAAGGCGCCTCCGGTCTTGCTGATCAGGGGCAATGAGCGTGCCGGAGGCCGCTGTGCCAGGCTCAGATCCACGATCACGCATCCCGCGGTTCCCTCCAGGTGAAGCAAGCCGTCGGTGAGCCGGGCGCGGCCCCCGGGGGGGATTCGCCAGTCTCGGAAGTCCACCGGAGGCTCAAGGACCACCGCGTGTGGATAGGCCCGGCCGGAGCGCCCGCGCAGGGCGATGACCTCATCGGTCCCCTCGATCTCGAGGTTCATGGTGGAGGGGAAAACGCTGTGGACGCGCAGGACGGAATGACTTGTGGACAGAGACTTTGAGGCCGCAGCTTCGACCGAGAGGGCCTGGTAGCGGACTGGGACCGAGGGATCAGAGTAGGTCATCGAGGATGGCTGCCAGCCGGGGGTCTCCACCGGCGGGTGGGGACCAGTCCAGGTAGATGACCTCATGGCCAGCCTCTCGCAGACTGTCGCCGAAGGCCCGCACGCCCACATTGATGAACACGGGCTTGCCCTGGAGAAGTTCATCAAGGTTGACGGGCATCAACCCACCTCCTTCCGCTCCGCGAGGAGCGTCATCGCCTCGCGACAGAAGGCGGCCGCCTGCGCGTTGCTGGGAAACACGAGAACACCGATCTCCGTCAGGGCCCGGACCTGAGCCTGGAGATTCTGGCTGTCGCCATCCGTTCCACAGACTGAGGCAACGACGCACAGATGGCCGCCCCTGCGCTCTGCCGAAGCCTGGGCGGTCCGGATGGTCTCCAGCAGGTCTCCCACGGGGTTCTCGGACGAGATGGCGCCCAGGATGAAATCAAGGAGGATCACAGCGACTGTGGGATCAGCCCCCTCCTGCTCGAGCCGTTTCTTCCGCAGGGAGGCATCGATCATCGGGTGCGGCCGCCCCTCCACGAACAGCCCGGCGCCCAGGTCGACGAAGGTGTTCTCGCGGCTTTCCCAGGGATCGGGCAGTTGCAACATTCCATGGATGGGTGCGTTGGAATGGGCGATCAGGCCCGATCCCAGAAAGCTGGTCTGGGTCTGGTAGCAGAGGGTTCCGCCGGCGAACAGGCCGCGGATATGGCGCTGCTCCGGTCGCAGCTCTCCGAGGATGGCCGCCGCCTGGGCGCGCATGGACGCTGGGTCAGGCCGGAGCTGTTCGGGTTCGCTCACGCCTGCCGTCCCCAACGCCAGGCAGACCGCCTCGTCGATGGTGGCAGTGGGCCAGAGGTGTCCGGGTCCCTTGCTAGTGGAACCCGGGTTCGGAATTTCGATACTCCCGGGCTCCGCACCGAGGAGGCAGAGGATGACCGGTTTCGAGCAGAGTCGGAGACGATCCAGGAGCCGAGCCGTCGTCTTTTTCCCGGGCGGTTTCGAGAGCACGGCAATGGCCTTCGTTGCCGGATCGGCTTCCAGGGCATCAATCCCCATCAGCGTCGAGATGCCACCGATGGCGTCGCTCAGGTCCCGGCTGCCGGTGCCGATGCCGTTCGAGATGCCGGAGCCGGCCTGGTGGACCAGACTCGAGAATTCCTGCAGGCCGGTACCAGAGGGGCCGACGATCCCGATGGGCCCCCGCCGCACGGCGTTGGCAAAGCCGATGCCCGCCCCGCCGATGAAGGCGGTACCACAGTCGGGGCCCATGACGAGGAGCCCCCGGTCCCGTGCTTCGAGTTTGAGCGAGCGCTCATCTTCTACGGAGACGTTGCTCGAGAAGAGGAAGACATGGAGGCCTTCCTTCAGGGCGGCTCGCGCTTCCCGGGCCGCGTGCTCTCCAGGCACCGAGATCACCGCCATGCTGCAGTCCGGGCGCCGTGCCACCGCCTCGGCGATGGACCGCGGCTCCTGTGCTGGTTCCGTGGAGGCTCCTGAAGCCATGGAAAGCCAGGTGTCCAGGTCAGCAGCGATCGCCGCCACGGCGGTCGCCTCGCCCTCGATCGCCAGCACCAGATCGTTCGCGCCCGCAGCAGCGAATTCGGCGTCTCGTCCATCCTCCCCGTAGCCCATTCCGAGCAGGACCTTCCGATTCGCCTCGGTGGCCATGAGGGCCGAGGCATCCTGGATGCCCGGTTGAGCGGCGATGCGCCGCGCCACCCGCATGAGGAACACAGAATCGAGATATCGGTTCTTCCTGACCACGGTCTTCCTGAGCACTCCGGCCTCCTCTCAGCCCTGGTACTTCTCAGAGAAGCGCGCCAGGGCACGGCTGAAGCATTCCAGGGGCGGCCGCACGATGCCGCCGCCGATGATCCCGTGACCGGGCTCCCGGTGGGCGATGGCGGTATCGATGACCGGCACGGTATTCGTCTGCACCACCTTCCGGATGTCGATGCCCACGGCCGTGCCCTCGAAGTTCAGGGCGGGCAGGAGGTAGTCGGGACTTGTGCCGACGGAGATGGTGCGCATGTCGCGGCTGTAGGCCAGGGCCTGCTCAGCCGTGCCGCCTGTGAAAGCGAGGATGCCCGGCGCGCCGCCGATGGCGAACCCGCCCCAGCCGACGGTCTCGGTGATGGCCGAGTCGCCCATGTCGAGCCCCGCGTCCTCTTCTTTCCAGCCAGGCAGGAGCAGGCCATGGACGCGCGGGGCGGGAGCCGTGAACCACTCGCCCTCGAGGCCACTCACCTGGATGCCGAACTCGGTGCCGTTGCGGGCCATGGCCGTGACCACGGTGCTGGCCTCCACTCCGCGGGCGGGGTCCATGGACGCCTTGGCGGCGGCCATGGAGAGGCCGAGGAACAGGAAGGGGTGATTCCCCGTGTAGTAGAGGGTGGACAGGACTTGTTCCTTCGGAAGCCCGCAGTCGACCAGGACGGGTGCCACCGCATTCGCGAAGAGGCTGGAGGAGGCGACCACCCGGTTGTGCATCTCGTCGCCCATGTGCAGGGCGCGGGCCACGAGGGGCTTGAGCGGCAGGCCACCCATTTTCCGGACAGCGGCTCCCAGGGCGGGGCCCCAGATATCGCGCCACTTGGCGAGGGCCGCGAGGGCCTCAGCGGAGTAGTCACCGAACTGCTGGAAACTTTCCACCTGGCGGCAGAAGGCCCGGTTTCCAAAAGCTCTGTTTTCGACGACCCACACCCACATGTTGCGGGTGATGGTGCCGGCCATGGGCCCCACGGTCGCATGGTGGTGGTTGGGTTCCTGGGCGATCTCGCCGGAGTTGAGCAGGCGCTCGGCCTCCGCTGGGTCATTCGCCCAGCCTTCGAAGAGGCACATGCCGATGGCGGCGCCGCGCTGGGCGCCGCACATCCGGTCCCAGGCCACGGGGGGGCCAGAGTGGAGGATCATCCGGTCCCTCAGGCCGGGAATGACCTCCGACGCGGGTGCCACGTCCACCAGGACCGGATCCGCCGCCACGATGCGGCGCAGGGCCTCCTCGTTGGCGGCGTTGATTCTCTCTCTGAGGCTCATGAGCTACCGCACCTTTCCGATGACGCCTTCGACATACCAGTTGAGGTTCCCCATCTGGTCATTGCCGATGCTCGCCCCGGGCGGGAGCGCCATGTTCCCCGCGTTGTCCATCAGGGGGCCGATGAAGGGAGTGAAGCCCTTCTTGATCTTGGTGGCGGTCTCGTTCACGAGTTTCTGAATGTCGGGGGGCACGGCCGAGCCGAAGGGGGCGATGGCGACCATGCCGCCCAGGCCCTGGTAGACGGCCTCGCCGCGGAATTTGCCAGCCATGACGCTCTTGGCTACGTCCATGAAGAAGGGCGCCCAGGTGAACCCGAGGCCCGTGATCCACCCCTTCGGCGCCAGCGCGCGGGCTTCGATGGACTGGAAGCCGATCGACATGGCCCCCCGGGCCTCGACAGTCTGGATGATGGTCGCCGGGGAGTCCACGTGCATGCCCACCACATCACAGCCCTGGTCGAGCAGGGCGTTGGCCGCCCCGGCCTCCCTGGCCTTGTCCGACCATCCACCGGTCACCACGACCACCGTCCTGACCTTGGCATTGACCGATTTCGCGCCCATCTGGAAGGCATTCACGTTGCCGAGGGCATAGCCGATCGGCATCCCGAGGACAAAGCCGAGCTTGCCACTCTTGGTCATCTTGCCCGCGCCGACGCCCATGGCGTACCAGGCTACCTGGGTGGAGCCGAAGAACACACCGAAGTTCTTCTCCGTATCCCCGTCCCCGGCGAATTCGAACGCCACGTCCCGGTGCCGCTTGGCGACCTTGCGCGCGAAGTCCTTATACCCGAAGCTCGTCGGGAAGATCAGCTTGGCACCCTGCTGGATCATGCCTTCCATGACCCGCTCCACGTCGGCGCTCTCCGGAACGTTCTCTGCTTCGATGACCTTCACACCAGGCAGGTCCCTGGCGACCTGGGCGAGGGCGTCATGGAACGACCGGTTGTAGCCATAGTCGTTGGCGCTGCCCACGTAGACCGCTCCGATGGTCAGGTGCGGGCTTTGGGCGAAGGCGGGCTGGACGGCCAGGCCGAGTGCCAGGGCGCAGAAGCCAATGATGAATCCGAGTTTCTTCTTCATGAGACCACCTCCGGGAAAGGGGAATTCATGGCGACAGCCATGCGGGCATTGATCGTCGTCAGTCTGAACCGTAGAACGTCCTGCCGAGGCTGGCCGGTGCCGCAAGGCGCCGCGAACCGCCCCAGGCGAGCAGGACGACAAGCGTCAGCAGGTAGGGGGCCATTTCCAGGAGGAACGGGGAGATCTCCGATCCCCGGGCCTGGAGCTGGAGTTGCAGGGCCTCGGTCCCACCGAACAGTAGGGCGCCCACGATGGCGCGCAAGGGATGCCACTTGGAGAAGATGACCAGGGCGATGGCGATGAAGCCCCGCCCCGCCGTCATGTACTCGGCCCAGGTCAGGGTCAGGGACAGGGACAGGTGCGCGCCGGCCACACCTGCCAGCACTCCGCCGGAGCAGAGCGCCTGATACTGCAGGGCAGCGGGATTGCGCCCGGCCGCGAAGGCCGCCGCTGGGCTTTCGCCCACTGCGCGGACACCGAGCCCCCACCGCGTCCTGAACAAGGCCCACCAGACGAAGGTGGCCGCCGGGATGGCGACCCACGTGAGCAGATCGTAATTGAAGAGAGTGGTCGATTCCACCCAGGGTAAACTTGCCAGCCAAGCTGGCCGCCACTTCGGCAGGCCGACGATGACTGAGCCTATGTAGGGTGCGCCGACCAGGGCGCTGACGCCGAAGCCGAAGAACATCATGGCCAGACCGCTGGCCAGTTGATTGGCCATCCGCGTGACCACGAGCCAGCCGAACAGCGCGTTAGCCAGGCCCCCGGCGAGGGCGGCCGCCGCCAGGCCGAGCCAGGCGTTCCCAGTGGCGGCGGTAACCGAAAAGCCCACCGACGCACCGATGAGGAGGAGGCCTTCCAGTCCCAGATTGACAATGCCGGACCGCTCGACGATCGTTTCGCCCAGGGTGGCGTACAGGAGCGAGGTCCCCGAAAGGACAGCGCCGGCCAGGACTCCGAGGACCAGGGGTGTCGTCATTTGGAAGCCCCCCGCATGGGCCGCCGGGCCAGCACGATGAACAGGATCACCGCGAGCAGGATGTTCACCACCGCATAGGGCAGACCCTGCGTGATCTGGAGGGTGTCGCCCGCGGAGGTGATGATCGCGAACAGGAAGGCCATGAACAGAATCCCCAGAGGTCTGCCCCCCGCGAGCCAGGCGATGAGGAACCCCGTGAAGCCGTAGCCCGGCGAGAGGCCCTGCCGGAGCCGCCCGTGGACGCCCATGACCTCGCCCATGCCCGCCAATCCGGCGATGCCCCCGCCAATGGCCAGCGCGACCACGATCCAGGCGGCCACCGGGATCCCCAGCCGCTGCGCGGCCTCCGCATTGCCGCCGATCGCCCTCATTTCGACGCCCCAGTGAGTCTTCTCCAGGAGCAGCCAGTAGGCCCCCAGTACGGCCAGGGCTAGAAAGAGCCCCGCGTGGATCCGTGTGTTGAAGAAGGAGGTCAGCAGGGCCGCTTCCGGAAAGACAGGCGATTGGGGATACGCGGAGCTGCCCGGGTCCCGCCAGGGACCAAAGATGGAATAGCTGACGATGAGCGGGGCGATGTAATTGAGCAGGAGGGTGGCGATGGTCTCGTTGACGAGCTTGGCGGCCCGCAGAACCCCGGGAAGGGCGGCGAAGAGCGCCCCGCCGAGGAAGCCCATGACCGCAACCAGGGGCAGGAGGGCCCATCTGGGCGCACCCGGGAACAGGAGGGCTCCGGCGGAGGCCAGCCAGGCCCCCATGTAGAGCTGGCCTTCGCCGCCGACATTGATCAGGCCCAGGCGGGAGGGAAGGGCCACGGCGACGGCGGTGAGGAGCAGCGGCGTCATTCGCACGAGCAGCTCGGAGAACCCGTAGGCGTTGGCCAGCGTATAGCTGAAGGTATCGACGTAGGCCTTGAGCGGGTTCTTGCCGGCCAGCAGCAGGATGGCCGCGAACACCGCGAGAGCGGTAAGGCTGATCGCGCTGTAGCGGAGCATGCTCCGCAAGGCGGTGGAATTCCGAAGGGTGGCGGCTAGCCTGGACTCAGGCATGGGCTGCTCCCCTGGAACCCGTCATCAGGTGACCCACCTCTTCCAGTTGCCATTCCCCCCGCTTGAACTCGCCGACCAAGGCGCCCCCGTACAGAACGAACATGCGATCGCTCATTTCGGCGAGCTCCTCCAGATCCTCGGAGATCAGGAGAATGCCGCTGCCGCCCTCGCGGGCGCGCCGCAGCAGGTCCCGGACCGAAGTGGCGCTCCGGACGTCCAGCCCCCGCGTCGGGTAGAGCGCCACGACGAGCTTGGGCTTGTGAGCCATCTCCCTGGCGATCACGATGCGCTGGAGGTTGCCACCGGACAGGGCGCCCGCGGGGGGGTCGAGCCGTGGCACAGGGAAGGCGAGGGCATGGAAGGATTCACCCATGGCGGTCTCAAGGGCCGACCAGTCGACGGAGACCCCCTTCCAGTACCGGCTCCCGGTGCCCAGCACGAGGTTCTCCCGCACGGACATGCCGGGTACGGCGGCCATCAACAGAGGATCCTCCGGCACGAAGGCGACGCCGTTCTCCCGCATGCGGGCGATGCTCCAGGAGGATGCATCCACACCGCAGAACCATTTGCTCCCGACGGAAAGCGAGCGAAGGCCCAGGATCAGATCCCCGAGTTCCTTCTGGCCGCTTCCGGAGACTCCGGCCACGCCCACGATCTCGCCGGCGCCGATGGTCAGGTCAAGGCCCCGCAACACCGTCTCGCTGCCCTGGGCCGGGCAGGACGCTCCGCGCAGCTCCAGGATGGACCCGACGCCGGAGGGCGGTACTGCGCGCTCAGCGGGCTCCAGCTGTTCGGCCGCTTCCTGTCCCCCGAACATCATCGTCACGAGGGCATCCAGGTCCGCCTCCCCCGGGCCGAAGCCGCCCACCACGCGCCCCTGCCGCATGACGGTGATGCGGTCGGCGCAGGCCATGACCTCCCGCAGCTTGTGCGTGATGAATAGGATGGAGTAGCCCTCCGCCTTGAGGGACTCGAAGATCCGGAACAGCGCGCTGACTTCGTGGGGAGCGAGTACCTTGGTGGGCTCATCGAGGATCAGCACCCGCGCCTGGGCCAGGAGCAGCTTCAGGATTTCGACCTTCTGCTGATCACCCACCGAGAGCTGGCGCACCGGGGCCGAAGGATCGACCACGAGACCGAACCGCTCGCCGAACTCCCGGATCCGCTTCTCGATGGTCTTGGGGTGGACGATGAACGGCAGGTCTGTCAGAAACAGGGCAATGTTTTCGAGAACGCTGAGGGCAGGGATGAGCATGAAGTTCTGGAACACCATGCCGATGCCCAGCGCGCGCGCCTCCCGCGGGGTAGGAACCACCACCTGCTTCCCGGCCAGGAGAATCTCCCCGGAGTCTGGACGGGTGAAGCCGTAGATGACCTTGGACAGGGTGCTCTTGCCGGCGCCGTTCTCCCCAAGGAGGGCATGGACCTCGCCGCCATACAGGCTGAGGTCAACCTGGTCATTGGCTGTCACGGCGCCGTAGCGCTTGGTGATCCTGCGGACCTCGAGGATAGGGGCAATTGGGTTCATGGCGGCATCTGGAGGTGGGTGTTTCACAAGGGCTTCACGGCCAGGCACAGCTCCACGTCGTGCAGGCCAGCCGGGGCTGGTTCCGGTTCGTTGTGGTAGATCTCAATGCAGGGGCGGTCATCGGGCTGGTAACCGCTGCCTGGAAGCCAATCACTCATGAGGGCATCCCAGGCTTCCATGTATTGTCTGGCGTGGATTCGCACCCGCGTCACCGCGTAGGGTCCGCCTTCCAGCCTCTGCTTCGAGATCTCGCCGTCGACCTGGGTTCCCTCCGGAACAGTGATGGCAGTGTCCAGCCGCAGCTTCTGGACGTCGGTAATGTCCATTTCTGGGTTGTCGTGATGAACGCTCAGGAACTTGGCAGAGGGAGCAGCCAGCAGGCCCCGCGGCCCAGCCCAACGGCGGAGCCGAGCGAAGAGGCGCTCGAACAGGGCCGCATCCTCCTGGAAAGAACCTACGTGGCGGATGTAGGCCACATGCATGGGCGGGAACGGCTTCAGGTCGACCTTCAGGTTCATGACTGGAGTGGGCTCTCTTTGGGGATCGTGGCTCTCACGACCCCTCGAGGATGCAATCTCACCAGGACCTTCTGCTTTGCAGATCTTGCGCTTCTTCCGCCATTCGCTGGCGGAAAGGCCATGAAAGGACCTGAACGCCCGGGCAAAGGTGGCCGAGGAGGAGAAGCCGCAGTCCAGGGCTATCTCCGTGATGCTCTTTCTGGGGTTGTAGACCAGCTGCGCAGCTGCCCGTTCCACCCGCAGGCGGAAGATGAAATCATGAATCGTCTCCCCCATCCATCCATGGAACAGCCGGTGGAAGTGGTAGGGAGAAAAACAGGCCACGCCTGCAAGCGTGTCCAGGTCCATGGGCTCTGGGAGATGGGCCTGAATGTGGTCCACGACACGGTTGAACCGTCCCGAATACTCGGCGCGACGGGAATCGACCTCCAAGGCCCTAGAACGCATGGCAGGAGCCATGGTGGCCTGGAGAGTTCCAGCAGACCCTAGAAGACACGGACCTCGACACCGGCTTCCTCCAGAGCGCTTCGCAACCGCCGGGCGAACGCCAGGGCCTTCGGCTGATCGCCGTGGATGCAGACCGTGTCCGCCTGGAGGGCCACCTCCATGCCGGTCCTGGTCTCGACCCGGCCTTCCAGCACCATGCGCAGCACCCGCGCCACGGCGATATCCTCATCCGTGATCATGGCTCCCGGCTGGCCGCGCGGGGAGAGGCTGCCGTCCCCTTCGTAGCCGCGATCCGCGAAGACTTCGCTGGCGCATCTCAGGCCGATCCTCTCGCCGGCCCTGATCAGCTCACTGCCGCTCAAACCCACCAGGATCAGGGACGGATCGAAATCCCGCACGGCCCCGGCGATGGCATCCGCCAGGGACCGGTCCTTGGCCGCCATGTTGTAGAGGGCACCGTGGGGCTTGACGTGGTGGAGTCTGGTCTGCGCGGCCTTCGCAAAAGCGTCCAGGGCACCCATCTGGTAGAGGGTCAGTCCGCGGGTTTCTTCTGGCGTGACGGCCATGGTCCTGCGGCCGAAGCCCTGGAGGTCAGGGAGCGATGGGTGGGCCCCCAGGGCCACGCCTTTGGCCACGGCCAGCTGGACCGCGCGCAGCATGGTCGCCGGGTCGCCCGCATGGAAGCCGCAGGCGATGTTGGCGCTGGTGACCAGGTCCAGGAGGGCCTGATCCTGGCCCATGGTCCAGGCTCCGTAGCTTTCGCCCATGTCGCAGTTGAGGTCGATGGTCTTGCCCATGGGATCACCTCGATTAGCTGGTTTGCTGATCCGCAAGGATCTGTTCCAGGTCATGGAACCACGCTTCCCGGCGGAGGAGCAGTTCCTGGGCTGCTTCAAGGGATATCGGCGAGAACCGCAGGGCCTCCCCTGGGCGGAGCTGGGCCGCCTTCGGGAGATCCACGGAGGTCACTTCGCCCAGCCGCGGATAGCCACCCGTCGTCTGCCGATCGGCCATGAGGAGAATGAGCGAACCATCCGGCGGCAGCTGGAGGGTGCCCGTGGCCACGGCCGATGAGATCATCTCCAGGGGCTGTTCCAGGGACAGCTTCGGCCCCTGCATCCGGAGGCCCATGCGGTTCGAATTGGGCGCTACCTTGAAGGTGGCCTCCAGGACGCTCTGCCGGGATTCGTCCGTCAACAGCGGCCACTGCGGACCAGGTATGAAGCGAAGCGTCGCGGGCCGGGCGAAATCCAGTTCCCGGGACCAGGGCGCGAACCAGGCTGTGCCCAGGAATGGTCGCTCGCCCCGCTGGAAGCCTCGCCGGAGGGTTGGGTAGCGGTTTCCCGGGCAGGGCCCGGTCTCCAGCTGGTCGCCGACTTTGAGGGCCCGGCCCTGGAAGCCTCCGAAGCTGGCGGAAAGATTTGTGCTGGCGCTCCCCATGACGATTGGCACCTGGAATCCGCCCTCCGCGGCCAGATAGCAGCGGACCCCCTGGGCCGGCCTGCCGAACCTGAGCAGGGCGCCCGCCTTCACCAGCACGGGCCGCCACAGCGGAACCGGCTGGTCCTCGATTTTGGGAGAAAGATCGGCGCCGCACAGCGCGACCAGCGATTCGGTCTTGAACCGCAGGTTGGGGCCCGTGAGGGTCATCTCCACCGTGGGGGCCTGGGCGGGATTGCCCACCAGGAGGTTGGCCAGCCGGTGGGAGACCTCATCCATGGCGCCAGTGGGACCCACGCCCAGGTGCTGGAAGCCCCTGCGCCCCAGGTCCTGGAGCGTGGTGAGCAGCCCGAAGGTTTCGACGCGGAGGCTCACGGAGCCAGCTCCCCGCTGGCCTGGAAAGCCTCCGCGTCGATGGGGATGAACCGCAGCCGGTCGCCCGGGTTGAGCAGGCAGGGGTGCTCCTGGGTGGGCAGGAACAGGTGCTCCGGCGTCCGCCCGATGATCTGCCAGCCGCCAGGGGACGCCAGCGGATAGATGCCCGTCTGCATCCCCGCGATGCCCACCGATCCCGCCGGGACCTTGGTGCGGGGCGTCGCCCGCCGGGGCGCCGCGATGGTCGAATCCAGGCCCCCCAGGTAGGCGAAGCCCGGAGAGAAACCGATCATGTAGACCCGGTAGGTCGCCGCTGTGTGCCGGGCGATGACCTCTGCCTCGGACAGGGCACACAGGGCGGCCACTTCCGCCAAGTCAGGTCCGGAGGCGCCCCCGTAGCACACGGGGATCTCCACCAGACGTGGGCCCGGAAGCGGCGCGGCCACCGCGCTTCTCCAGAGACGGAGGATCTCGCGACTCAGCGCCTCGTGCGGAGGGTTCGTTTCCCCCGACCAGGCGGCGGGATCGTAGTGCACGGCTACGGTGGCATAGGCCGGAACCAGGTCGTGGACACCCGGGAGCCGCCGTTGGCGGAGCAGGGAGGTCAGCTTGTGCACCTGATCGTTTACGCCCGGATCGATGCCCTTCCCAAGGATGACCAGCAAGGCCCGGTCGCCCAGGGCTTCCACCTGGAGGGTGGAATCCCGTGCAGGGGCGGGTCGCTGGGTCGGCATGTCGGGTCAACTCGGTTTGGACACACTCCTAGTGATACTCTTCCTGCATATCCTCTTCCATTCAATTCCCATCCAGGAGGCACTCCCATGAGCAGTGGAACCGCCACCCCCATCGATCCGTCCGCCCATTGGTGGAAGGAGATCACCCGCAACCAGTGGTACGCGCTGCTTGCCGGAAAGATCGGCTGGATGCTGGACGCCTTCGACGTGATGCTCTACGTCTTCTGCCTGAAGACCATCATGGAGGAGTGGCACATGAACCCGGCCGTGGCCGGCTTCATGGTGACGGTGACCCTGTTCGCGTCCTCCTTCGGCGGGATCATCTTCGGCGCCGTGGCCGACAAGTGGGGACGGAAGAAGGCGCTGATGGCGACGGTGCTCATCTTCTCGATCTGCTCCGGCCTGTCTGGCCTGTCCCAGAACCTGGTCCAGCTCGCCATCGCCCGCGCCATCCTCGGCCTGGGCATGGGCGGTGAGTGGGCCTCCGGGGCACTGCTCGTCTCCGAGAGCTGGCCCGCCAAGCACCGGGGCAAGGCCATCGGCCTGATGCAGGGCGGCTGGGCCCTCGGCTACATCGCTGCCGCCATCGCGGCTGCCACGATCCTGCCCCGGTTCGGCTGGCGCGTCATGTTCTTCGTAGGGGTGATCCCGGCCCTGTTCGCGCTCTGGATCCGCACCAAGGTCGAGGAACCCCAAGTCTGGATCGACCAGCAGAAGAAGGAGAAGGCCGAACCCAAGGCCAAGGGCGGCTTCCTGCAGATCTTCAAACCCGACCTCCTGCGCTTCACCCTGATCAGCACCCTGATCTCCACCTTCGTGATGTTCGCCTACTGGGGCCTGTTCTCCTGGCTGCCCAGCTTCCTCAGCTCCCCGGTTGCGAAGGGCGGCGCCGGACTCTCCGTGGTGAAGGCGCCCATGTGGATCATCCCCATGATGATCGGAGCCTACATCGGCTACGTGTCCTTCGGGTTCATCGCCGACAAGCTCGGCCGTCGGCCGACCTTCGCCGGCTACCTCCTGATTTCCGCCGTGCTCGTCTTCATCTTCGGCAACACCCGCGACCAGACCGCCCTCATGGTGATGGGCCCCTTCCTCGGGTTCTTCGGCTCGGGCTACTTCAGCGCCTTCGGGGCGTTCATCTCCGAGCTGTTCCCGACCCGGGCGCGCGGTTCGGCGGTGGGCTTCTGCTACAACACCGGCCGCATGATCAGTGCCCTCGCCCCCACGGTGGTCGGCTATTTCGCCGGGAAGCTCGGCGTCGGCGCGGCCCTGGCGTTCCTGGCCATCGCCTTCACCCTGGCCGCGCTCTCGATCTTCCTGCTGCCTGAGACCGTTGGCGCTGAATTGACCTGATCGGGAGGCTCCTTGCATCCCATCGCTGAACTGCCCACCGCGCCCTATTGCCTCGAGCCTTCTGCCGAGGTGGAACCGGCCTCCTTCGGGATGCCGGCGGGCGCGTGTGATACCCACGCCCATGTCATCGCCGCCAGTGCCGCCTACCCAATGGCCCCCTCGCGCAGCTATACGCCACCCCCCGCACCCGGGGAGAAGTACCTGGCCATGCTGGACGCGGTCGGCTTCGCCCGCGGCGTCATGATCCAGATCAGCGTCTACGGTACCGACAACCGGTACCTGCTCAAGGTTCTGAACAGCAGTCCGGAGCGGCTGCGAGGCATTGCCGTCGTGACGCCGGAGGTGACCGACCAGGAGCTGGAGGCCATGCATGCGGCCGGTGTGCGGGGGCTGCGCATCAACGTACTGTTCCCGGGTGCCGGTCTCAGCTTCGATGCCATGGAAACCCTGGCCCGGCGCATCGCGCCCCTGGGCTGGCACATGCAGTTCCTGGTCGACGGTCGCGACCTCCCCGGCCTCCTGCCGCGCATGCGCAAGCTGCCCTGTCCCGGGGTGATCGACCACATGGGCCACATGCCCGCCGCCCTGGGCTTCCGGCACCCCGGCTTCCAGGCGGAGCGGGAACTCTTGGTGAACCATGGCTGGTGGACCAAGCTCTCGGGCTCCTATCGGATCAGCGAGGGTTTCCCGGACTTCGCCGACGTCGTGCCCATCGCCCAGGCCATGATCGAAGCCGCGCCGGATCGGGTGGTCTATGGGAGCGACTGGCCCCATGTGGCCATCCCGCGCATGCAGGACACCGGCCGCCTGCGCAACCTCCTCCAGGTCTGGGCGCCTGACCCGGCAACCCGGGATCGCATCCTGGTGGACAACCCGGCCCGGCTGTACGGGTTCCCGGCCTGAACTCCTGCCGGGTAGTCGTCCATGGCTGTCGAAGTCGCATTGGGTGGCCCGAACCATTCGCCACGCCTGACACTGTTAGGTCGGCTGGCTACACCGCCTCCTTCTTGGGACCGAAGAACAGCCAGAGCATCCAGGCCAGTACCGCCAGCATGAGGACGAAGCAGACCAGGAAGAGGAGGAAGGGCGACCACTGGGTGGCGATGCGCCAGGAAGCCGGATCGAAGCTTTCCCTGAGCCTCAGCATGCGGACGACGTGCCTCACAGAGACCATCCCGAAGACCGAGAGGAACAGGGCAGAACCCGAGATCCAGAAACGCTTCCTGAAGTAGAAATGGAGCGAGGCGAGAGAAAGCACGATGGCCGCCGCGAGGGCATGGACGGCCGGAGAACGCACGATGGCTTCGAAGTAGGGCATCAACGACACCAGGTAGGCGAGTCCTGCGACCGCGGCTAGGCCCATGCCGCCAGCGAAGGCCACTTTCCCGCTGGAGAAGACCTTTGGATTGTCCTGGCCCATCATGCCAACGAAGAAACCTCCGACAGTCAAGGCGCCCAGCAACATGTGCAGCCACCGCAAGGCGTAGGAGCCCACCGCTGGATTCCAGACCCAGCCGGACTGGTTCTTCGCATAGAGCGACTGGATGAGCGCAGGCTGTTCCGCCATCGAGAAGACCGAGCTGTAGACCAGGGAGACGTAGATCAGGCCTGCCAGGCCCAGGGCCAGCATGGCGAGGTTGACCCGACCCGAGCGCTGGCCCGAAAAGGACGCACGGTAGAAGGCGTAGTAGGCCACGATGACTGCCGCGATCACGAGCAGCCAGAACCAGCCGCTCACGATGGCTGCCGCATAGACCTGCCTGGGGTAGACAAGCTGCAGGAAGAGCAGGGGCGCCACGCCCAGTGTCACGGTGGCGGCGGTGGCCGCCGGGAAGAGCCTTGAGTAGTCGACCGCCTGCGTGCCGCCCCAGCGGTTGCGTGCGCTCGACCAGAGGGTGATGGCCACGCCGCCGAAGAGGATGTTCATGGCGAAGAGATGCAAGGTCAGCGTCAGCAGGTGCAGGACCGTCACCAGCCAGAGGGGCGCCGAGAGGAAATGGTAGTCGGGGAGCGTCATGGCCGGCCTCCTTTGCCAAGGGTCTGGAGATAGGCGACGAGAACTTTCCGCTCCGAGGCCTCAGCAGTGAAGGCGGGCATCCCCTCGCCCAGATTCGCGGCCATGTCCAGCAGGCCATTGAGGTCTTCGGTGGATTGGCCCGCCAGTGACTTCGACTTGTCGCTGGCGGTACCGAGCACGTGGCACTTCCCGCACCGGAGGTCATAGACCTTCCGCCCGAGGGCCATGCCCTCCAGCTTGTAGATGTCGGCCAGCGGCCGCGGGTCGATCCGTTCGCGCAAGTACCCGGCGAGCTTCTCAGCCTCCGCGGCAGTGCCCAGGAACGGTGGCATGTTCCCCTTGATGTGCTGGGTGCCCTGGACGATGGCGGATATGAAGGCACGATCGGTGCCGTCGAAAGCTGGTTTCAAGGCCTTGTAGCCTGCCAGGGTGTGGCAGTTCCGGCAGGCATGGCGGAACAGGTCGGCCCCATCATCTCCGGTCCGGAACGAGATCTGGGCGAGATAGCCATCCCGCTTGTAGTTCTCCGTTTCCGTCACTTCGGCGCCGTTGCCGTAGATGTAGCCGGTGATGATGTAGGGCTTGCGGAGGGATTCCCGGGACCACTCGAAGGCCCCGAACCAGGCCAGGCCCAGGGCCATGAAGACCAGCGCCACACTGGTGCCCAGTTTGCGTGGCGCGAAGGCCACAAGGACCACCATCCCCAGAGCAATGGCTCCGGCCAGCCAGAAAGAGATCCCGATGAACCAGATCGGTGTCGGCATGCTCTGCAGTGCCTTGGCGGTGACTGCCGCGGGAATGGCCTTCCAGTACCAGAGCTGGGAAAGCATGGTCACCACCAGGCCCGCGATGCTCCAGATGGCTGCCAGTCGTACTGTCTTCGCCTTGAAGTCGCCAGGCTCCAGGCGGGAAGCCACCAGGAGCGAATAGAGACCCGCCAGCATCACGCAAACACCGGTGCGCAGCACCAGAGACGGCCAGTAGGTCAGGTTGAAGAAGCCGTCCCAGAAGTTGCCGGTCACCAGCCACCGTCCGGGTGTCAGCATGAAGGTGAGGATGCCGTTGATGATGACCAGTGACAGCCAGGCGGCGACGAAATAGATCCAGCCCAGGGTGAGGTGCGCCCGGGCCGTCATCCGCTTCCAGCCGTAGAAGTAGAGCATCGCGGCCGCGATCTCAACCACGAAGAAGGTCCACTCGATGGCCCAGCCCCAGACGTAGTTGTGGATGAGGGCCTCCGTGGCCGAGGGAGCCAATAGGCCGATCACGAACCAGATGCCCACGCCGGTCACCGCGCCGGCCACGAGGGTCACCAGGGCGAAGAACTTCGATAACTTCTCCAGGAACCCCAGCCGCTGGGCATCCCCGGAGCGTCGCGCAAGGTGCTCGTTCACCACCAGATAGAGGCCACCGCCGATGGCGAAGTGGGACACGAACACGTGGAACACGGCGATCGTCGCCATCAGCACGCCGTAGCCGATGGGTTGGTCCCAGAATGGATAATGCATTGGGAGCCTCCTCTTTCAATGTTTGAGGGACACTGATCCGCAACCACCCGCCCGGTCAGGGGGAGCCAGCACTAGGCTGTTTTCCAAATATACTACGTGAAGGTCATTTTGATTTCCACATAGGCGCAAAAGGGCCCGTCCGCAATGGACGGGCCCTTTTGCGTCGGCAGTCCAGGGGTCAGTTTTCCGCCTGAACCGAGGTTTCAGCCCTCAATTTCCGTGTTCATATTTCAGCTTGAAGTGTTCATGGGTTCCGAGTTTGACTCTCTCCACGAAATCAAATTTGTAGTCCACACCGACGAAGGGGCTCTTGGAGTTATGGCAGACCCGGCATACCTCTTCGGTTGGCGGGTAGACCAGCCTCGCTTTCCGGGCATCGGCGGTCTTGAACTCAGGCTTGTCCAGACCCATTACTGTATTCACGTAGGATCCCCCTGGCCCGTGGCAGGATTCGCAGGTGACGCCGGCCATGTTGGGGGTGGTTTCGATCGAGACAAACCCGCCGACCAGGCCGTACCCGGTGGTGTGGCAGGGGATGCAGGCTTCGCTGTGCGTATAGTCCATGGCTGGATCCAACCCGGCCAATTTCTTTTCCGCGACCTTCTCGCCGGGTCGCAGCACCGAGAAACTGTTGGCCATCCTCGTCTTCGCCCAGGACTCGTACTGCTTCGGGTGGCACTCCTTGCACTTGGCCGGGCCAACAAACTTGTCCTGGGCCACATGTTCGTAAGAATGCCCACGCAGATAGTAGACCAGGGCGGCAATGATCAGCACCACGATGCCGGCAACCACCCATCCGTACAGGGGGATCTGCTCGTGAAGGCCTGCCTGCAGGTCCTCTTTGGGCTTGAATTTATCGTCGGGCATGTTCACTCCAGAATGGAAGCTGATCCTCGCGGAAGGGGCATACGGCCCAAATGAGTGGTGATTGACCTGTAAAGTAGCAACGTTTCAGGGCCCAGTCTTCTTGAAAGAGCGGATGTAAAGAATTACTTCATCCACCTGGGCGGCAGACAGCGTCCGGCCCCAGGGTGGCATCAGGGGGGAAAGACCCACGCCCGCGCCTCCCCGCCGGACTGCATCCTTCAGTTCCCCGTCAGTCTTGGCCTTCTGGAAGGCAGGATCCGACAGGTCCCGGGGGTGGGGATCCAGATTGAAGGCGTTGAAGCCGTCGCCAGCGCCCATCTCGCCGTGGCAGATCTTGCAGTAGTGCTGGAAGGTCTCCCTGCCCAGGCGAAGCTCGTAGGATAGGGGTGCTTCGGCAGTGGCAACTTCCGGTGCGGCGGGGACACTGGCCGACGGGTCGGCAGGAGTCGGGGGTTTAGCCTCTGCCGCATGTCGTGAGCAGCCTGCCATGGCCAGCAGGAGGAGGACCCCGGCGATCTGAACCTGATGATTCACCGCGCACCTCCCTGCGTCGTTTTGGCGGCTGTGGGCGCCTTGACCAGCGTGCCGATGTAGGAGGTCAGACGCAGCGCGTCCGGATCGTTCAGGCCATAGTTGGGACAGCGCACATCCGCCCGCCACTTCTGGGGTCCCTTGAGCCACTTGTAGACCCAGCCTGGTTTCAGGCGTTTGCCAGCCTCCGAGAGGGGCGGCCCAAAGTAGCCCCCGCCCTGGCCGAGGATATGGCAGGCGCGGCAGCCGAGGGTGTCGTAGAGCCGTTTGCCCTCGGTGGGATCGTTGGCAGTGGCGGGTTGCCCCAGGAACGGATCTTCCGGGATGGTGGGGTCGAGGTAGAACGTTTCGAAGGCCTGGGCGATCAGGGCGGCCTCTTCCTTGGTGATCTGGAACACCGGCATGCGGTCCGTGAGGATCGGACGGATGGTGAAGGAGAGCATCAAGTAGTTCACCAGCCAGTCCTGTTTCACCTTGCTGCCTTCGGCGGTCAGCGGGGCAGTGGAGATGTCGCCCCCGCGGTCCCCGATCTGGTGGCAGGAGAGGCAGCGGTACTTGTCCATCAGGGCCCCGACGGTACCCCCGGGGAGCAGGCTGGCTCGTGTGGCTGGCACCGAACGGTAGGCGTGGGGTACGGGTTTGGTCCCCAGCGATAGCAGTGCCGTGACGACCGCCTGTGTCTCTTTCGGCGAGAGGGCGAAGGTGGGCATCCTCAGGCCATCCTGGAAGGAGCCCGGCTTCTGGACCTTGGCTTCCAGCCAGTCCGCAAGGGTGTGGGGGATATCCGTCCGCTTCCCGAATTCCAGCGAGGCGGTCCGCTTGTCGCCGATGCCATCCAGCACAGGGCCTAGGCGGTCGACTTCCGCACCGGGGGCATGGCAGGCAAAGCAGCCCTTCTGGCGGAAGAGCGTCTTGCCCTTTTCAGCCAGAGTCTGGTTCACGCGAATGGGTTCGAGAATATCCTTCGGGGCCTCAAAATCCTTGAACTCGGCTTCCATGTAGGCCACGACGTTGCGGACATCGGCTGCGGAGAAGTTGAATTGGGGCATGCGGGTCCGCGGGTTGAAGGCATGGGGATCGCGGATGAAGGCGATCAGCCAGCCTGGGGTGGCCCGAGAGGCGACGGTGGAAAGCTCGGGCGCTGATCCGTTGCCCTTCCCTTCGACGGTGTGACAGGAGATGCAGCGCGATACCGCGAAGAGGGCCTTGCCCTTCGCCACATCGCCTGCCGGTTCACTGGAGGCCGCGCGGATGCGGTCTGCCAACGCCCTGCTGGGCGAGAGGCTGAAGACGTAGTTCGACAGTTCCTCGATCTCCTTTTCGCTAAGCTGGAATTTCGGCATCGTCGCATTGGGATCGACGGTCTTCGGGTTGGCCAGCCACCGCCGCAGCGCCTCCCCACCCGTCTTCAGCGCCATCGTTTCGATGGGGGGAGCCTCCGAGCGGAACTGCTCGTGACCTTTCACCGTGTGACAGGCGTAGCAGCCCTTCTGCTCCATGATTTCCCGGCCCAGGGACAGGGTCGCCGCGCCAGTGACCTGTTCCGACTCGTGGCACCGGCCGCAGCCGGACTCGATGTACTTCAGGGGTATCAAGGGAGCTTCGGCATCCGGGACCAGGCCGTGGGCGTCCTTTTCCAGCGTGGCGAGACCCTGGCCGCCATGGCAGGCGGTGCATCCGAAACGGTTGAAATCCTTGGGGGTATGGTAACTGCCCGGGTGAAGTCG
>CAIQPH010000236.1 GCA_903873655.1 uncultured Holophagaceae bacterium
GAGTCCGACTCCTCGCCGTGCTTTCCAGGCGCTCACGCTCGATGGTGGTCAGTTCGATTCGCACAAAATCCCGCACTCGATACCTCTCAGTATCAAGTGCGGTGACTCAAACAAAGGTCCCACTATTTTGAGCGCACTACACTAGTGATGGTTTCCCCTGGTGGCCGAATTGGCCCCGATTCTTACCAGATATGGTAAAGGTGTAGTAACGAAGAAAAAGGCCGCTCAGCGAAGGCGGCCTAAGTGTTGTAATATTTGGTGGTCCCGAGACGACTCGAACGTCCGACCCTCAGATTCGTAGCCCAAGAAAACGGGAGTTGCCATGAATCGCCAAGCGTCGCCAATCGCAGATATCTTGTTTGTTTTTATACTTTGAGACGTTTGGCGATTTTTAGCGACGCTTGACGGTTCTCATTTCCTAGAGTCACGCTAGAGTCATGGAATGCCCCCCGGGATCCTATGATTCAGAAACAGAAGCGCTCCAGCATCAAGCTCACCGACAGCCGGGTGCTCGCCCTTCGACCGGGTCCCTCCGTCCTCCGGGTATGGGACTCCATCGTGTCGGGATTCCATGCCCGAGTCACATCCGCGGGCACCAAGTCCTTCTGTGTGACCTTCCAGCGTGCCGACGGGAAGAAAGTGAACGTCACCATCGGGGACTGTGGCAGTTGGAGCACCGAGGGCGCCAGGGAGAGGGCTCGCGAGTTACGCAAGCTCCATGATGACGGCCGCGATGCACGGGCCCATGTCCAGGCTGAACGAAAAGTCCACGACCTCACAGACCTGGTTGATCTCTGGCGCCTGGACTACAAACAGAAGCTGCGGGTGACTACTCAAGCAAGCTACGAGAGCATCCTGAAGACCGTCATCCTCCCTGCCCTGGGCAGCCGGTTCGTGAAGGACCTCAACTACGAGGATGTGAAGACCCTCCACCGGAAGGAGAGCCGAGACCATCCGACGAACGCCAACCGGGCAGTAGCAGTGCTCTCTAGGCTGCTCTCCATCGCCGAAAAGGAGGGGTGGAGGCCCTTCCGATCAAATCCCTGTGGCCAGGTCGAGAAGCCCACCCTGAAGCCCAGACAGAGGATTCTTTCCGCTTCCGAGTACGCCCGCCTCGAAGCAGCCATGCTGGCTCAAATAGACGCCAGGAAGCTCGACGGGGCCGTGGCCGATTGGGTGCGATTCCTGGCCATGTCAGGCCTTCGAAAGAGTGAGGCCCTTGGTCTTCGCTGGGTCGACGTAGATCTGGATCGCAACACCATGCGATTCGAGGAACACAAGACCTCCGATCAGGCAGGCACCAAGGTGCTGCCTCTGAACTCCCACCTCAGAGAGATCCTCCAACGGCGTTCGATCAACAAGCTAAGTGCCTATGTATGGCCCGGATTGGGAGGGAAACACCCCCTGGTTGGGCTCGCCAAGATGTGGGGGCGGATATGCGATACCGGCCAGAAGGAGGGGACGAACCTGGTGAACTTAACTCCCCACGACCTCCGCCGAACATTCATGACCACATGCACCGAACTGGGCTATCCAGCTGCCATTTCCACCGCCCCGGTATTCCTTTGGACACCCATTTGGGGACAATCCCCTGAGAGGTGCCCATGAAGAAGAAGGAAGAAACCCAGCCGGTAGGGGCAGCGGAGGGAGGCCGTAGGCCGACTGGAGCTACCCC
>CAIQPH010000237.1 GCA_903873655.1 uncultured Holophagaceae bacterium
CTGGCCTATGAATCGCGGGTGGCGGACGTGGTGGATCCCTTCGCCGGAAGTTACTTCATTGAATCACTTACCGACGAGTTAGAGGCCCGGGCTGCGGCGCTCCTCGCCCGAGTGGACGACCTGGGTGGCATGGTCAGCGCCATCGAGAAGGGCTTCCCCCAGAGGGAAATTCAGAATGCGGCCTACACCTACCAGAAGGCCGTGGAGAAGGGCGAACAGGTGGTGGTGGGCGTGAACCGTTTCGCCGTGTCCGGTGAAGTGAAACCAGACCTGCTGAGGGTCGACGAGGCCCTCGGCGCCCAGCGTCGAACGGCGATCGCGGCGGTTCGGGCCGGTCGGGACCAGGATGCCGTGGATGGCCGCCTGGCCGCCCTGCGCGCCGCTGCTTCCGGGACCGACAACCTGCTGCCACCCATCCTGAGCGCAGTCAAAGCCGAGGCCACCGTGGGAGAAATCTGCGACGCCATGCGGGCCGTGTTTGGTGAATACCAGGAGCAGCTGGTGTTCTGAGACCGTGTCTTGTGATGGGAGTCCAATCTCATTGCGGGTACCCTTCTTGCAAGGCTTCAGCTCAACCATGTCCCGTTCCCCGGGATCACCTTTCTGGAGGCACCATGCGCATTTCCACTCTCATCGCCGCCGCGGCGTTGCTCCTCGCCATCCCGGCCCAGGCGAAGATGCCTTTCGTCAAGAAGGCCCAGGAACTTGGGTTCGCTGACATCAAGGCCTGCACGGCCTGCCACGCGGGTGTCCCCAAGAAGGATGGCGACATGACCGAGCGCGGCAAGTTCCTCAAGAAGACCAAGGCCGACAAGAAAGCCGCCGAAGTGGACCTGAACTGGCTGAAGGACTACAAGGGCAAGTAACCACTCACGCCAACAAGAAAAACGCCGGGTCGGTTGCGACCCGGCGTTTTTCTGTACCTGGGAATTTGAGTGAGTGACCCAGATCACCAGCGCACACCACATTTCCGAGATTCCGGTCTAATATTTAAAGGACTCGTGAGGTTGTTATGCGTTTACTGCTGGCTGGATTGCTTTCCATCGCGCTTGCCGCGGCACCGCCGAGCCCGAAGGACTGCACCTCATGCCACGAGGTGGACCTGGTGGTCTTCGAGGCTTCCATCCATGCCGGCATGGGCTGCACGGGTTGCCACAGCAGCATCACGAAGCTTCCCCACACGGGTAAACCCGCAGCGGTGGTTTGCGCCACCTGCCACGAAGATCAGGTCAAGGCCTATTCCAAGAGCGTCCATGGCGTGGCCCTGCATAATGGCGTCGCCGATGCGGCGACTTGCCGGTCCTGCCACGGCTCAGAGCACAAGATCCTCTCCAGCAGCGACCTAGCCTCCCGCACGAACAAGAAGAACCTGGCTGACACCTGCGCCACCTGCCACTCCGATCCCAAGTTCCTGGCCAAGCACCAGATCCCCTTTGCCAAGCCAGTGGAAGCCTACCGCCTGACCGTGCATGGCCGCGAAGTGGCTAAGGGAAATAACAAGGCCGCCTCCTGCTCGGATTGCCATGGCAGCCATGGCATCCTGCCCTCCTCGGATCCCAAGGGCAAGGTGAACCGGATGAATGTGGCCGCCACCTGCGGCGCCTGCCACAGCAGCATCCTGGCCGTCTATGCCGACAGCGTGCACGGGCTCGCGATGAAGCGAGGCCTCAACGACGCGCCAACCTGCACCGACTGCCACGGTGAACACAGCATCCTGGCGCCCAGCGAGGCAGGCTCCCTGGTGAATCCCGGGCGAGTCTCCACGGTCACCTGCGGCCGCTGCCATGGGGATGAGCGGCTCAACTCGCGCTTCAACTTTGGCGACAAGGTCTCGGCCTACCAGGACAGCTTCCACGGTCTCGCCAATCGGGGCGGCCAGAAGACCGCCGCCAACTGTGCCTCCTGCCACGGGGTGCACAACATCCTGCCCTCCTCGGACAGCCGCTCCACCATCAATCCCGCCAACCTGTCGCGGACCTGCGGCCAGTGCCACCCGGGCGTGGGGGACAAGATCGCCAAGGGGAGGGTGCATGTGCGTTCGGCCGGAGGCATTGAACACAGCACTGTGAAGTGGATCCGCCTGACCTACTACGCCCTCATCCCGATGACCATCGGCTTCATGCTCTTCCACAATGGGCTGGACTGGCTGGCGAAGCTGCGGCGCGGCCCCCACCATGGCGGCACGCATGAAGCGTTTCCGAGGATGAACAAGACCTTCCGCCTGACCCACGCCATGGTGATGGTGACGTTCATCACCCTGGTCGTGTCAGGCTTCGCCTTGAAGTTCCCCGAGGCTGGCTGGGTGCAACTCTTCCACGCCATGGATCCCACTTCCAAGTTGCGCGGACTCACGCACCGCATCGCAGCCGTGTTGATGATCTTCGCTACGGTCATGCACTTCATCCATCTGGCCCTGTCGCGCCGCGACCGGATCATCCTGATCGAGTTGCTGCCTTCCCCGCAGGATGCCAAGGACATCTTCAACATGCTCAGGTTCAACCTGGGGCTGGGCGGAGAGCGCCCGACCTTCGGGATGTTCGGGTACGCCGAGAAGATGGAGTACTGGGCCTTCATGTGGGGCACGGTAGTGATGGCCGTGACCGGCATCCTGCTCTGGGCCCAGAATCTGAGCCTCCGCTACTTCCCGATCTGGGTCCTGGATGCCGCCACGGCGGCCCACTGGTACGAAGCCATCCTCGCCACCCTATCCATTCTCGTGTGGCACTGGTATCTGGTGATCTTCGACCCGGATGTCTATCCCATGGACCTGGCGTGGTTGACCGGCAAGGCCCCCGCCGACCACATTCGCTCGACCCGGCCGGCCTACTACCTGAAGACCCTCGAGCAGAAGCAGAAGAGCCCCGAATCCGACTCTGACCACCATTGACGTTCATATTTTCTAGCCTTCATCCATAGGAACATTCCATGACTCGAGCTGCGTTCGTAACCCTGGATGCGACCCCCGTCAGGCGCCGCGGCGGCCGCCTTCTGCTTGCGCTCCTTGCGGGCCTCCTGCTGACTTTGGCCCCCCTGTCTGCCGCCCCAGCCAAGGCGAAGGCCAAGGAGAGTTGCTTCGACTGCCACAGCGACAAGGACATGACCAAGGAAGGGCCGAACGGGACTCCCGTGTCGCTCTTCGTGGATTCCGAGCGCTTTGGCAAGGCGGTGCACGCCTCGCTGGCCTGCAGAGACTGCCATGCCGCCATCGACAAAGACCATCCTGGGGGCAACCCGCCCCTGAAGGTGAACTGCGGGAACTGCCACACGGACCAGGCCAAGATCTACCAGACCAGCATCCACGGCATGAGCCGGGCCATGGGCTCCTCGGCCGCCCCCGCCTGTGTCGACTGCCACGGGAACCACTACATCAGCCACGTGA
>CAIQPH010000238.1 GCA_903873655.1 uncultured Holophagaceae bacterium
CATCCTGCATCGTGATCCTGTCGGCCAAACGGTTCCCAAGCCTGGGTCCAATCCATTTCCGATAGGTGCAGGTGAACGGTACCAAATGAGTCTGGCTCAGAACGTTCTCGTTGGTCTGAAGCCATGCGTCGAAAACGCCCGCCAGGGTCGGGACCTTGCTGACGATCCGGTGCTGGCCTTCCAGCAACTCCCGGCGCCTCTCCTCCAGGATTTTCTTCGCTGTGGCCAGATCGGTGGCCCGAGTGGAACCGTGGGCCCGCTGTCCGTTGATCTTCAGGTTGTAGTGCCAAAACGTTCCGACCTTGGTCAGACCCGGATGATTGGTGGCCATGCGGCGCCTCCCTCAGGAAAGCGCTGCTCGCGGATAATTTGGCGGCCCGGACACAACATGGGCACAACTGCAGCCCCATGCGTCTCGCCAGGTTTTTACTCCCACTCACAAGCCTACTTTTTCGATAGACTTGGGAGTAAAAATGATCGCGGAACATCATTGAAACCAGTTGGGCTCATAACCCAAAGGTCGTAGGTTCAAATCCTACCCCCGCTACCAAACCACCGAGGACCGGAGCCGCGTGCTCCGGTTTTCGCGTACGCCCGAATTGGCCAGCAGGATTTGGATCTGCGAGTGGGATCGCAGAGACAGGACTCGATGTCCTGTCGGAGCCAGACCGGGGACCGTGCAGCGGGACCAATTCAAATCGTGATCGAAGGAATCGCGCGATGGGGAGAGCCCGCCATCCCGACCGTGGCGGCCCTGAAGGCCATCGATATCTAGAGGAGGCGCTGACGCCCGAACTGATCGCCCGGGTCTTCCGGGTGGGAGCCGAGGTGGAGTGGGACTGGGGCTGGAGTTGCCCCGGCCAGGCTACTTCGTAGGCACGCGCTTTAGGGCCTCGAGGACCCGTGCGGGGGTGAACGGCACGTGGGTCACCCGCGCGCCGGTGGCGTCGAAGACGGCGTTGGCCAGGGCCGCTGCCACGGGCACCACGGGGGGCTCGCCGATGCCCTGGGTGGCCATGCCGGAGTTCTCGGCGAAGACGACCTGGATGCGGGGGATGGCGGAGAAGCGGGGCAGGAGGTAGGTGTCGAAGTTCTTGTCGAGGATACGGCCGCCCTTGAAGCGGATCTCCTCACTGAGGGCCTGCCCGATACACATGGTGATGGCGCCCTCCACCTGCTGGCGGGCCCCATCGGGGTTCACCACGAGGCCCACATCCACGGCCTCGAGGAAGTGTTCCACCCTGACCTTCCCGGTGGCCTTGTCCACGGCCACCTGGGCCACGGCCACTACGAGACCCTGGCGCCACGCACCACAGGCCAGACCGATGCCTCGGCCCGTGGGTCCGGGTGCGGGTTCCCAGCCGAAAGTCTCCACCGCCAGGTCCAGGAGGCGCAGGAGGCGGGCATCGGTGATGAGACGACGGCGAAGGGTCACAGGATCCATGCCGGCCTTGGCCGCCAGCGCATCCAGCTGGCTTTCCCGGGCGAACGCGTTGGTGTGGGCGTTGGGGGCGCGCCAGGCACCGACCTTGAGGGGATGGAGGCCGGGGACGGTTGGAGCCTGATATCGGTTCGACTGCATGTCGTAGGAGAGTTCGGCCTCACCTTGGGAGACGCCGGCCACGGTGCTGTCCCAGAAGGTGATGGCGCCGCGCCCAGCATCCAGGCCGGAGCGAATCTTCACCACGGCGGCCGGCCGGTAGCCGTCCAGGAAGAGATCTTCCTCCCGGTTCCAGGCCACCTGGATGGGTACTCCAGGGACCTGACGGGCGATACGGGCGGCCTCGATCGCCCCGGGGCCCACGAGCTTGCCACCGAACCCGCCCCCCACGAACTGCGCGATGATGCGGACCTTGTCCTGGCCCAGCTTGAGGGCCTCGGCCACGGCGTCGCGGAAGACAAAGGGAGACTGGGTGGAAGCCCAGACCGTCATGCGGCCCTCCTCCCACTTGGCAACAGAGGTGTGGGGCTCAAGCGTGGCGTGGCTTTCGTAGGCGTTGCGGTATTCCCCTTCCACCACGGTAGCCGCCCGCTTCTCGCCCGCCGCCAGGTCCCCGCGGGAGATCACCACACGCTGTCCCGGAGCCGCCTTGTCCACGAGGTACTGGTAGATGCGGACATCATCCACATCAGGTTCGGCTCCCTCGAAGGTGCCCTTCACGAGGGCGAGGGCCTTGCGGGCGGTGTCGGGCTGGGCGTGGACAACAGCTAGGAGGGTGCCGTCCCGCACAATGCGGACGCCGGGCACCCGTTCGGCGGTCGACGTGTCTGCGGTCACCAGGGTCTGGCCCTGGGCCGGGGGGCGCAGGATGCAGGCGTGCAGCGTTCCCGGCAGGCGCAGGTCGCCGGCATACTTGGCGGCGCCGCTCACCTTGGCGAGAGCGTCCTTGCGGGGGACGCGGCGCCCAAGCAGGGTGCAGTCGGCGAGGGGCTTGGGCTTGACCTTACCGAGATGCCGCTCCATCTTCCGACCCTGGACCAGCTCTCCGAACGTAGTGCGGCGCGTGGGGGCTGACTTCACCCAGATGGCGCCGTCCTTCAGGGCCAGGTCCGAGACCGGGGCGCCCAGGGCCTTGGAGGCCAGACGAAGGAGCGCCGCCCGTGCCTCCGCGGCAGCGCCCCGTAGGACCGGGGCCGTATGCCACATGGTGAGGGAGCCGCCGGTGGGCATGTCCCAGGGGCAGAGGTCCGTGTCGCCCAGGAGCATGTCCACCTGGGCCGGGTCCAGTTCCAGTTCCTCGGCGACGAGCATGGCCAGCACGGTCATGGCGCCCTGCCCCAACTCCACCTTTCCCACAAAACAGCCCACACGGCCGTCAGCCGAAATCTTCAGGTAGGCGTTGAAGTCCTCGGGGTAGGTGCCGGGCCGGGTTGGCACGATGGGGGCCGACCCGACGGGGGTTGTGAAGAAGAAGGTGAGCGCGCCCGCAGCGAAGCCCTGGAGCAATTCCCGGCGTCTCATCGCACACCTCCCAGGTTCTTGCCTGCCGATTCGACCGCGTCCAGGATCCGCACGTGTGCCCCGCAGCGACAAATGTTTCCCTCCATGGCCTCGACGATTTCGGCTTTCGTGGCTTTGGGCTTTTTCTTCAGGAAGGCCCAGGCGGCCATGATCATCCCGGACGTGCAGTAGCCGCACTGGAAGGCGTGGTGCTCCCGGAAGGCCTCCTGGACGGGATTCAGCCTCCCATCCACGGCCAGGCCCTCGATGGTGAGCACGGATTTCCCGGCCACATCGCCCAGCGTTGTGGAACAGGAGGGCACGGCCTCGAAGTCCACGAGCACTGTGCAAGCCCCGCAGAGCCCGGCCTCACAGCCGACCTTGGTGCCAGTGAGACCCAGTTCATCGCGCAGAACCCATACCAGCATCCGGTCATGGGGGTTCTTGACGGTGACGGGCTTGCCGTTGAGGACGAACGAGACAGTGGCGTCCATCGGGGAACCTCCGGGGGCGAGAGCATGCTGCGGGAAGGTCCCAGGATAAACCCGGAACCGAAGGTCAGCGCTGAGGAGAGGAGTCCGAGGCCGCCAGCATCGATGCGGCAGTTAAAGCCTGTGCCGACCTCCCCTCAGGGCCCTCATGAACAATGCGGGATACGGCTGACCGACTCCCCATAACTCAATCCAATTGAGACGTAGGTTCAACGTTCTCGACCAACCTCTGACTGGAGCCGAGGTAACACCGCTTCGATCCTAAAGATCTAGCGTTTTCGTGCTTCCAGCAGGTGGCTCTGGAGTTCGAGAGAAAGCTTCCGCGCCGCGAGTCGGCTCTCCATGCCGACACCGAATTCGCAGACCCATTCCATCACCTCCCGAAATGCCACGACATCTCCCTCAAGTGCCTTCATGACCATGGCCCGCCCCATCGCCTCCAGGTTGGTACATGCCCTGCTCCGGGTTGCTGCGGTAAGCGCTGTGGCACTGAACAGCACCTTGCTAAGGATGGATTCAACGAAATGCCGTTCTGCTTTCCTCCCGTAGGGGTTCCCAGATACCCCTATCTGGAACTGGGTGTTCTTGGGAGGCCTCCCGAAGCCGTCCTCGTAGGACTCAGATGGATCATCTGCGTCGGTCATTTCACCCTCCAACCCATGTCGTCGCTCCAACCGAGCCAAAATGGAAGTGGATAGTGTTGATCAATCCGATCACCAGGGTGCCCCTTCTACCGTGCGGACGCCGGGTAGGGTTCGAAAGCGACAGCCAGGCTCTATCCCCGGGAAGGAGCCGCGATTCAAACCGCCCCGTAGTTCGGTTTCACCTTCAGGCTCCAGGCTGGGCAGCCGCGCCTAGCGGCGGCTCCTTGATGCCGGCGCTGGATTCCTTGATGAGTGCAAGGATATTCCCTGATTGGGTTGATGGGGAATCCCGTTCCGAATGGTCCCAAAGGCCCGCCGTACCTGGCACCGATGAGATAGGTGATCCTCGGAGCAGGTCGGGAAAGCGGGCGATCCCTGTAAATTTCCCTGAAACAGGCAATCCGGGCCCATCCTCAAAGCAGGGATCAGTTAGTAGGATTCGCCGCACTACCAGCGAAAAATAAGACTGTAAGTTGTTTTTTTATTTAACTTATGAGAAGTCGCCAGCCCGTAAGCTGAAAGCCACCGAGCAGGATTTGAACCATCGCCGAATCTGATGATTTTTCGTAGTAATTTGCCGCTGGAAATCCAGTATCTGAGAGGTTCTCAGAGGGTTTTTGGCACCATTGAGAGGCTTGGCTTAAGGTTCCGAGAGTTTGTGCACGAATCGCTCTCGTCGGGCCTGGTTCACATCAAGCGCGCTCCACCAGGCCGGCATTGAGCCTGCGAGTGGGATCGCGGGCTCCGCCCTATCCTATTGACGACGGCGGGCCCCACGGGCCCGTCGGGTGACTTACTCCCTTTCCCGCCGCGGCTGATTACGGAAGGACCTCAGATGAAATTGCTCCAGCACCAACCCCTTCGGACCTCCGCTGCCCGCATCCTTGAAGCGGCGGGGGCAAATGAGGAGGACGCCCGCACCGTGGCCGATCACCTGGTGGACGCCAACCTGTCGGGCCACGACAGCCACGGGGTCGGGATGCTCCCCCATTACGTCAGAGCCATTGCGGCCGGCCTCCTCGATCCCCGGGCCGACGCCGCCGTGGTGGACTCTGGTGGCGCCGTCCTTTCGGTGGACGGCCAGAACGGCTTCGGCCAGGTGGTGGCGCGCAAGGCCACCACGCTGGGGGCGGAGCGGGCCAAGTCCACCGGAGTTGCGTTGGTGGCACTCAGAGGGGCCTTCCACATCGGGCGCGTCGGCTCCTACGCCGAGCAGGCGGCGGCGAGAGGCATCGCCTCGGTCCACTTCGTTAACGTCGTGGGCCACCCGCCTCTGGTGGCCCCCTTCCGCGGCAGCGACGCACGCTTCGCCACCAACCCGTTCTGTGTTGCGGTCCCGGCGGCAGCCGGGCACCCAGCGGTGGTGCTGGACTTCGCCACCAGCCTGGTGGCGCTCGGCAAAGTGCGGGTGGCCCTCAACAAAGGCGAGTCGATGCCGGAGGGGACCCTCATTGACGCGGCCGGGCGGGGCACCCTGGATCCGGCAGTGATGTACTCGGAGCCACGAGGCGCCATCCTGCCCTTCGGTCTCCACAAGGGCTACGGCATGGCCTTCCTCTGCGAACTCCTGGCTGGAGCATTCACGGGCGGCGGCACGGTCTCGACGATCCCCTTTCAGAAGGACCGCATCACCAACAACATGCTGTCGATCTTCATCGATCCGGCCCAGCTTCCGGGCGCGGCCGGACTGGAGGACCAGATCGCCGCCGCCATCGACCACGTCAAGGCCTCGCCCCCCGCCGACCCGGAACTGCCGGTGCTGGTGGCCGGAGAGCCGGAACTGGCCTGGCGCGCCCAGCGAAAGGCTGAGGGGATACCCATCGACCCAACCACCTGGAAGGAGCTGGCCCAGGCGGCGCGATCTTTGGGCGTAGACTTCGCGCCTTAGCGCTGCGCGGATGCCGAACCCCTGGATGGCTCGAATTCCATGTATTGGTCGGATCCATGCTTGGGTTTTGGTAATCTCAAGGTCCTTTTCACTGGAAAAGCTGAGGTCGGGGCATGGCAAAGCGCTTTGGTCAGCTGAGGGGTCGCGTCGAGTGGTGGGTCCCGGCGCTCTTCGCCCTTTTTTCCGGCCTCTGGATCTATGGCTCTGATCGCCTAGTAGCCGCCGTCGCCTTGTCCATCGAGCAGCAACGTGTCATCTCAACCTACAAGGGCTTCGGCTATGTGTTCGTCGCCACCGTGCTGCTCCATATTGGCATGCGGGCCGCCCTCCGCAGGGAACGGGCTGAGGCCGAACGGGTCCTCGAAGCCCGACATCTCAATGAGCAGATCATTCAAGGGGCACTGGAAGGGATCATCGTCTATGACCGGGAGCTCCGGTACCAAGTCTGGAACCCCTTCATGGAACAGTTGAGCGGCGTTCCGGCCAGCACCACCTTGGGGAAGCGGGCTGTGGATGTATTCCCTTTCCTCAAGGACGCCGGGCTCCTTGACCGCCTGCAAAGGAACCTCGCGGGAGAGGTTTTCACCGACGAAATCGACTTCCAGGTCACCCGTCCTGGTAATGGCCAAGGCCGTTGGGCCTCAAACATGAGCGCCCCGATCCGCGACGCGCAGGGCCAGGTCACCGGTGTCCTGGCCTTTGTGCGTGACATCACGGCCAGGAAGCAGTCCCAGGAAGCCCTTGCCGCCAGCGAGGCGCGGTTCCGTGCCCTGTTCGAGAGCGCGCCGTTGCCCACTTGGGAAGAGGACTTCAGCGAGGTTGCGGCTCGCTTCAGACAACTCCGCCAGGCCGGTGTTTCTAACCTCGAAACCCATCTCGACCTCAATCCCGGGGACCTGCTGGATCTGGCCGCCCGGATCCGGCTCCTGCATGTGAACGCAGCCAGCCTGACTCTCCTCGGCGCCCGCTCAATGGCAGAACTGACCCTGGATCTCCCCAACCGTCTCCTTGAAGAGTCCCTGCCGGCCTTTCGGAAGGAGATGGTTGCGCTCTTCGAAGGCAAGACCACCTTCGAAACCGAAATCCCGATCCTGAGTATCCGAGGGGAGCGCATCGATCTGCACCTCTGCCTTTCAGTTGTCGCCGGCCACGAACAGGATCTCGGCCTGGTGCTGGTCTCCTTCGCGGACATCACCGAGCGAAATCGATCCGACCGGGCCTTGCGGGAGAGTGAGAGTCTCCTGCGCACGGTCATGGAGAACACGCCCGATGTGATCATGGGCGTGGATCGCGATGGCTGTATCCAGTTCATCAACCAGCTGATGCCAGGCTTGACGCATGCCATGGTGCTTGGGACCCACATCACCCAGTGGGTACCGGAGGAAGAGCGTGCTCTGGTGACCCGGTGCCTGGAAGAGGCGTTCTCCAAGGGCAGACCAAGCACCTACGAGTCCCGCGGCCCCAGTCCTGACAGCGGCCCCCATTGGTTCAGCGTGCGGCTCCAGCCAGTCATGGTGGATGGGAAGGCCGAGAGCGTCATCTACACGGCCGCTGACATCACCGACCGCCGCCGGGCGGAGGAGGAGCGGCGCCTTCTGGAACAGCAGCTGGCGCGTACTCAGAAGCTGGAGAGCCTGGGCAGCCTTGCGGGGGGTGTTGCCCACGACATGAACAACGTTCTCGGGGCCATCCTGTCCCTGGCATCCCTGCACCAGATGCGGGAGGACATCGACCCGGCCCTGCGCCAGAACATCGACACCATCGCCAAGGCCTGCCTGCGGGGGCGCACCCTCGTCCAGGGTCTGCTCGGCTTCGCCCGCAAGGGAGTCGCCGAGGAGCGGTTGGTGGACCTCAACCAGCTCGTGCGGGAAGAAGTGAGCCTGCTGGAACACACCACGCTCAAGAAGATGGAAATGGTGACGGAACTGGCCGAGGATCTGGCGCCAGTCAAGGGCGATCCCGCAGCCCTCAGCCACGCCCTCATGAATTTGTGCATCAACGCCGTGGATGCCATGCCGGATGGTGGCCAACTTGTGTTGAGGACTCGTAACGCCCCCGCCGGCCAGGTAAGGCTGGAGGTATCCGACACCGGCAGCGGCATGACCAAGGAGACCCTGGACAAAGCGGTGGATCCCTTCTTCACGACCAAGCCCCAGGGCAAGGGCACCGGACTCGGTCTTTCGATCGTCTACGGAACAGTGAAAGCACACCGGGGCCAGCTGGAGATCCGCAGTTCTGTGGGACAAGGGACCACCGTGGAGATCAGCCTTCCCGCCGCCGTCGGACCCACCCAGGAAGGGCCTGTCTCGGACATGACGGTCAAGGCCAGTCGAAAGCTCCGGGTGCTGCTGGTGGACGATGACGAACTGATCCAGGACAGCACTGCCCAGGTGCTTGAGGCCATAGGCCATGCACCTACCGTGGCTGGACGCGGTGAGGAGGCGCTTGCGACACTGGAAGCCGGTCTGGCGTGCGACGTGGTCATCCTGGACCTCAACATGCCTGGCATGGGTGGCGCGGTTGCGCTGACCAGGATCCGAGCCCTGCGGCCCGAACTGCCCATCCTGCTGGCTACCGGCAGAGCTGATGAGCAGGCCCTCGAACTGGTACAGACAGTTCCGCTCGTGACCCTCATGGCCAAACCCTTCGCGATGTTGGAACTCCGCCAACGACTGGAGGCCATCGACCCTTCCAGACCGAGCGTGGCGACTTGAGCCAGCCCCCCCGAATCGCCGATGAGATCCGGCCGATCTTGGCGGCGATGGAGCATTCTCCGGATGCGGTCTTCGTCACGGATCGCACGAATCACATCATCGCCTTCAACCATGCCGCCGAGTCGCTGCTGGGACATGCCTCGCTTGATGCGGTGGGGGCACCCTGCGCGGGCCTGCTGGGTGGATCAGACGGCTGGGGCAACCGTTATTGCAGCGATTGCTGCCCCCTGGTCGAGATGGCAGGCCGGGGGGAGGCCATCCGGCGCTTCGAGCTGCGCCTCAATGCGAAGACGGGAGGACAGCTCCTGACCGAGGTCACCATCCTCCAATTGTCGGTGCCACCACCCCATCTTTTCTATCTGGTGCACATCCTGAAACCCTTGGACCGGGGGGGGGCCGGCCCGTACTACCGGGGAGGAACTCAGCGACCTCCCCCGGTCGGCGCTGACCAGCGTCCGGGAATCTCCGGACGCGAGGGCCCGGAAGCTGACCCAACGGGAAGTGGAAATTCTCGGCCTCATCGCCGCGGGACGCACCACCCCGGAGATCGCCTCCTCCCTCTACATTTCAGCCCTGACGGTGCGGAACCATACCCAGAACATCCTGGACAAACTGGAGGTCCACTCCAAGGCGGAAGCGGTGGCTTTCGCCTTCCAGAAGCGTCTAATCTGATGGGAACCGGCACGGGGCACGAGTGGCGTGTCGAAGTAATGGGTGGGGGCGGCACTATCGATTACTTGGACACGCGCCTAGTACGGATCGACTAGGCCGTTTGATGCGTTTGCCCGGTAGTGGCGAACCCAGGTCTGGAACTACCTTCTTCAGGTCAGATCCCCCCAACCTGGAGAACGCAGATGATACGTGTACCCAGCCAGAAACCCTGGTCGCTCGTGCACTCCCTTGCCTTGCTGGCCCTGTTCCTCGGCCTGACCACGCCCGCGAGCGCCTTCCCCATCTTCGCGCGGAAGTACCACACCTCCTGCGTGACCTGTCACACGGTCTACCCGAAGCTGAACCCCTTCGGCGAGGCCTTCCGCCTGAATGGCTACCGCATGCCACAGGAGACGGAAGAGCAGATCAAGCAGCGGGCCGTCTCCCTGGGCTCTGAGGCCTACAAGCGCGTCTGGCCTGATGCCGTGTGGCCCAATGAGCTCCCCGGCAACGCTCCTCTGGCGGTGAACGTGAAGATGGCAAGCGTCTATAACTCCGCCACCGATGCCAGTGGCGGCAAGACCGTCGTCCACAACGATTTCCAGTTTCCCCAGGAAGTGAACCTCTTCGCCGCCGGCACGCTGGGCGAGCACATGAGCTTCATGGCTGAGCTGACCCACGCTGAAGGTCCTGATGGTGGATCGGGTACTGAGATCGAACATGCCCGTCTGGGCTTTGAAAGCCTCTTCGGGCCCGAGCACGCCTTCAACATCCGCGTGGGCAAGTTCGCACCCAACCTCTACGCCGGCTTCCAGGAAATGTGGCTCATGACCGACAACGGCGTGGACTCGCTGTTCAACTACAACCCAGTGACTTTCAAAGGCGGCCCGGTCAATTTCGCCGACAGCGCGGGCATCGTCTCCCTCCCCGCCCGGGTGCGTGGCGTCGAAGTCTATGGCGTGTTGAACCACCGCTTCTTCTACACCTTCGGCGTCTCAAACAAAATCGGCCCCGGCAGCGGCGTATCCACCAACACCTTTGATGCAAGCACCTCCGGTACCGCGGGCAACTTCGGCGCCAACAACCACAAAGACGTCTACCTGCGCTTCGACTACAAATTCGGCGGCATGGGCCTGGATGGCGATACCGAAGGCGTAACGCTGCCTCCCGAGAACTGGCGCGAAAAGTCCTTCCGCATTGGCCTGCTGGGCCTCAAGGGTAATGGCACTGGCATTGATTTCACTGCGACAGATGTCAATGGCGCGATCTCGGCCCCGGACGAAAATCCGTACCACATGCAGGACACCAGCTACACCCGGGCGGGCCTCTTCGCCTCCTGGACCTACTCGGACCTGAACCTGTTCGGCGTCTATCTGAACGGCAAGGACACCCTGGAGCTGCGCAGCGCCGACAACCTGACCCTCTACAGCTCTGAGGACCGCACCTACAAGGCCTTCTTCGTCCAGGCCGACTACGTCATCGCGCCACCCTTCCAGGTCTCGCTCCGTTACGAAAAGCTCAGCCCCGGCGACACCAGCGTGGAGCCTGTGAAGACGATGAACATCAACTTCACCTATCTGGCCGCCGCCAACCTGAAGTTCATGCTCGAGTACAACAAGTCGGACCAGGCTGGTGCGAATGGGTTCGGCACCAACAAGTCGATCAACACCGTTCTCAGGGCCGCCTTCTAACCTGCTTTCCCAAGGAGCGCACCATGTCGAAAATCATCCTCCTCACCGCCCTCGGACTGGGCACAGCTCTTTCCGCCCAGGCCGGAGACCTGCATGGCAAGGTCGCCTGCAAGGGTGTCCGGGACAGCGCCAATGCGGTCGTCTACATTGTCGCCGTTCCCGGTAAGACCTTCACGCCGCCCAAGGAACACGCCGTGGTGGACCAGAAGAACCTCGTCTTCATTCCCCATGTGCTGCCCGTGCAGGTTGGCACCACGGTGGACTTCAAGAACGACGATGCGGTGCTGCACAACGTGTTCTCCCCGGATGCCTGCTGTAGCCGCTTCAATCTGGGCACCTGGCCCCAGGGCCAGTCCCGCAGCTATACCTTCGCGAACGAGTGCCAGGCGACCCTCCTGTGCAAGGTCCACCCCGAGATGGAAGGCTTCGTCGTGGCGTGTCCCACGCCGTACTATGCCGTCACCAAGCCGGACGGCAGCTACGAGATCAAGAACGTGCCGGATGGCCAGTTCACCGTGAAGGTGTGGCATCCGAAGCTGAAGGGGACCCAGAAGGCCGTCAAGGTCGCCGGGAACACCGAGGCCGGGTTCGAGATCGCGAGGTAGCTCCTTGGTCGACGTCAGCCAGGAATGGCTTGAGCGGAACTTCCCCTGCAAGTGGGCGTGCCCGGTCCACACCGAGGCCGGCAAATACGTGACGCTGATCGCCCAGGGCCGGTACCGCGAAGCCTATGCGGTCGCCCGCCGCCCAAATCCCCTGGCCTCCATCTGCGGGCGGATCTGCGCCGCCCCGTGCGAGGCGGTCTGCCGCCGAGGTGAGCTCGATGCCCCCGTGGCCATCCGGGCCATGAAGCGGTTCGTGACGGAGAAGTTCGGCGTCGAGAGCATGATGGATTTTTCCGTCCTGTCGGAAATCTACGGCCACCGCCCGGACCGCTACCCCGAAAAGGTCGCCGTGATCGGCTCAGGCCCTGCCGGTCTGGCCTGCGCCCACGATCTGGCCCTGCTGGGCTATCCAGTGACGATTTTCGAGGCAGCCCCGGTGGCCGGCGGGATGCTCCGCCTGGGCGTGCCCGAATACCGTCTGCCCCGGGCTCTGATCCAGCTCGAAGTCAATGCCATCCTCTCGCTCGGGGTCGAACTACGGACCAACACCCGCCTCGGCCGGGACTTCACCCTGGCCGACCTGAAGGCCCAGGGGTATTCCTCCATCTTCCTGGGGGTCGGGGCCATGCAGAGCCGAGACCTGAGGACCCCCGGCATCGAGTTCGACGGAGTGCTGAAGGGGATCGACTACCTGCTCAACCTGAACCTCGGCTACAAGGTCCACATGGGCAAGCGGGTGGTGGTCATCGGTGGGGGAAACGTCGCCCTCGACGTGGCCCGCACCGCGGCCCGGGGCGGCGAACAAACCAATATGGAGCGCAGCTTGTCCATCGTCCAGGCCCTTGACGTGGCCCGGAGTGCGGTCCGCTTCGGTGGCCGGGAGGTCACGGTCTGCTGCCTGGAGTCCGAGCGAGAGATGCCGGCCTCCCCCGAGGAAGTCGAGGAGGCTCACCACGAAGGGATCCGCTTCCGCTACCGGGTGGGACCCAAGCGGATCGTCGGCGCTAATGGTTCCGTTACCGGCATCGAGTTCACCAAGGTGACGCGCGTTTTCGACGAAGGAGGCCGGTTCTCCCCCGAGTTCGAAGCGGGCTCGGAAGAGATCGTCGAAGCCGACACGGTCATCGTGGCCATCGGGCAGACCGGGGATTTCTCGTTCCTGCGCCCGGAGGATGGCATCCAGACGGCCCAGGGCAGGATCATCTTCGACCCGGACACCCTCGCGACTACGGCCTCCGGCATCTTCACTGGCGGCGACGCGGCCTACGGACCCAGGATTGCCATCAGCGCGGTGGCTGACGGCAAGCGGGCCGCCCGCTCCATCGACGAATTCCTGCGGGGACGGCCCTGCCCGGAGCCCGAGATCACCGTCGAAATCGACCAGGAGCACCGGTACGAACGGGACTGGGACTATGAAGGGATCCCCCGGCAGCAGCCACCCATGCGGCCCACGTCCCGCCGCGTCGGATTCGCGGAGGTCGAAGAGTGCTTCGATGAGCATGCCGCGCGCCTGGAGGGTCTGCGCTGTCTCCATTGCTGGACGAATACCATCTGGACGCAGAATGCCGAGGACGGGACGGAGTGCATCCTCTGTGGCGGTTGCCAGGATATCTGCCCCGAGGACTGCATCGAGATCGTTCCCTCCGCGATCGCCGGGGAACTCCAGGAATCGGTGCTGGAGCTCGCCCCGTTGCTCATGAATGGGGAACTGGCCGGTTCCATCTTCATCAAGGACGAGGAGACCTGCATCCGGTGCGGCCTGTGTGCCATGCGCTGCCCGGTGGGGACCATCACGATGCAGAGCTTTACACGAAAGGAGCGCGCCAGTGCGTGAAGCGGATGAAGGTATGGCCATGCCACCCGGCCCCAATGATGCCTCCCGCCGGGAGTTCCTGGCGCAGGTCGGCCTAGGCGCGTGCGCGTTGACGATCGCCGGGGCCGCATTGACCGTGCTCGACTTCATGGAACCGAAGGTGCTCTTCGAGCCGCCGACGGAATTCAAGGCGGGCAACATCCAGGATTTCCCTGAAGGCACGGTGCGCTTCGACGAAGAGCACCGTGCCTACATCATCGGCGGGCAGGGCGGTGTTTTCGCCTTGTCCGCAGTCTGCACCCACTTGGGGTGCATCACGCGGTACCACGCGGATGAAGGCGCGATTGCGTGTCCTTGCCACGGGAGCCGCTTCGATGTGGACGGAAACGTGGTCCATGGCCCCGCGCCCAGAGCCCTTCCCTGGATCGAGGTGAAGGCGGACGCGGAAGGCAACCTGATGGTCGACACCAGTGTGGTCATCCCGCACGGAAAGGTGCTGAAGGTATGAACGGAACCCCCTTCCCCAGAATTGGCCTCTGGGTTCGCGAATCGGCGCTGTACCGCTCCATCGTTCGTCATGGCGCCGCCGATACAAACCGGAACCGCTCCCTCGTCATCTTCGAGAACCTCTTCCTCCACATGCACCCGGTCAAGGTGCGCGAGAAGACGCTGAAGTTCACGCATACGTACTGGCTGGGAGCCGTCACGATCTCGGCCATGTTCGTCCTCATCGCCACCGGGATCCTGCTGATGTTCTACTACCATCCCTCGGTCCCGCAGGCCTACCGGGACATGAAGGAACTGAAGTTCGTGGTGGACAACGGGGTGTTCTACCGGAACCTCCACCGCTGGGGCGCCCACCTCATGGTCCTGGGGGCACTGCTGCACATGGTCCGGGTCTTCTACCACCGGGCCTATCGTCCCCCGCGCCAGTTCAACTGGGTGGTCGGCGTGGTGCTCCTGCTGGTCACGCTGCTGCTGTCCTACACCGGCTACCTGCTGCCTTGGGATCAGCTGGCCTTCTGGGGAGTGTCGGTCGGCACGAACATGGCCAAGGAGGCCCCCATCCTCGGGCCGCCCATCCGCTTCCTCCTCCTGGGCGGAAACATCGTTTCGGAAAACGCCCTGCTGCGGTTCTACGTCCTCCACTGCGTGCTCCTGCCGGTGGCTCTGCTTGGCTTCCTCGGGGTTCACATCTGGCGTGTCCGCAAGGATGGGGGCGTGCAGGGTCCACCCGAACCTCCTGCCGACCCTGAGGTGGAACCATGAGCACCCCCATGCCTCCGCTTGACCTCCTCGAATCCAACGATCCCGTGGCCATGCCCAAGCGGGTGGCCTTGGTCCGCCCCGATGCCAGGGCCACCCTTCGCCGCACGGAAGAGCGCTGGGTGATGACCTTTCCCAACCTGATCCTCAGGGAAGCGATCGTCTTCCAGATCGTGGTGATCGCCCTCTCGCTCGCGGCGCTGCTTTTCAATGCCCCGCTGGAAGGGATCGCCAATCCCTTGGAGACGCCCAATCCCTCCAAGGCGCCGTGGTATTTCCTGGGGCTGCAGGAACTCCTCCACTATTTCCCGCCGGTGGTCGCGGGGGTGGTCTTTCCGGGCCTCGTCGTCGTGGCTCTGGTGGTGATCCCCTACGCCAAGGTCAACCTGTCCGCCCGCCCTCTCTGGTCTGGCGACAAGCAGCAGACACGCCTCTGGTCAGGCAGTGCCATCGTCCTCCTCTCCGTGTTGTTTGCGGTCTTCAACTGCTGGCCCATCGTCATCCCGACCCTCCTCGTCGGAGCCGCGATGTTCTCAGTCAGCGGGGATGGTCAGGGAGGGCACTTTCGTCAGTTCCTTCAGAAGGTGACGCTACCGGAATGGATCATGACCTGGTTCATTCTGGTGGCGACGGTCCTCACCCTCATCGGCACCTTCTTCCGTGGTCCAGGTTGGTCGCTTGTCTGGCCCTGGAACATGTACCCACACGCCTGACGGAGCTCCTGTGGCCCTGAAACGACTTTTCGCCATCACCAGCATCCTGTTCCTGCTGGTCCTGGCCATTTCTCCGCTGAAGAACGCCCTCCGACCCTACCGAAGGTACCAGGGGGAATACGCCAAGCTGGGGGCCTCCCGCGCCAAGAGCATGCAGGCTGCCAAGGCCTACCAGCAGAGGCCTGTGGCCATCCATCAGATCTGGCTACCGGAGTTCGAGAACCGGGTGGACCGCTGCACGACTTGCCATCTTGGCATCCAGGATGCGGCCATGGCGGGTGCCCAGGAGCCTTATCGACTTCACCCGGGCAGTTACCATACCCCCAAGGATTTCAACCGTTTCGGATGCACCGCCTGCCATGGCGGCCAGGGTCTCGCCACGCTGGAAAAGGACGCCCACGGCCTGGTCCCGGATGCCGAAGCTCCCTTGATACCC
>CAIQPH010000239.1 GCA_903873655.1 uncultured Holophagaceae bacterium
ACTGTGTGATACCAGGCATTGAATAGCTGACTCCAAGGCCTACATTAAGCAGTGTGGAGACCCGCCCGTTGGGGCCAGGGCTCCGAGGCTTCCGGTCCCATCGGTGGTCTCCGTGAACCAGTCTGGCGATCCAGGCTATTTTGGGTTCCTCGCTGAATCGAGTGGGTAACGACTCACCGGACCGGTAGGTTTGGGATCATGGTGGGATGGATACCAACACCCTTTTCACCATGGCGCTGGGATTGTCCTCCCCCTGGGAGGTAAAGGAACTGGTGTTCGCTGCCGAGTCACGGCGGTTGGACATCCGGATCGACTTTCCGCGGGGCTCATCTTTCCCCTGCCCAGAGTGTGGGGAACCCTCGAAGGTTCACGACACGGAGGAGAAGTCCTGGCGGCACCTGGACTTCTTCCAGCACTCGGCCTATTTGACAGCGCGGGTGCCTCGTTGCCGCTGCGACCAGCACGGGGTGAAGCAGGTGCAGGTGCCGTGGGCCCGCCAAGGCTCGGGCTTCACCCTGCTTTTCGAAGCACTGCTCATGGCGCTGATGCGTGAGATGCCCGTGAACGCGGTGGCCCGGATTGTTGGAGAGCACGACACGAGGCTCTGGCGCCTGGTCGACCACCATGTGGAGGAGGCCCGCCAGCGGGTGGACATGAGCGGGGTGAAGGCCATCGCGGTGGACGAGACCGCCGCCCGGCGGGGACAGGACTATGTGTCGCTGTTCATGGATCTGGACCGGAGGCGGCTGTTGTTCGGCACCGAGGGCAACGACCAGAGCACCGTTGAGGCCTTCCGGGAGGATCTGGAGGCCCATGGGGGCTCCATCGAGCGGATCACAGAGGCCTGCTGTGACATGTCCCAGGCCTTCATCCTTGGATTGAAGGCCCAATTTCCAAACGTCCACCTCACCTTTGACCGGTTCCACGTCATGCAGTTGGCGAACAGGGCCGTGGATGACGTGCGGCGGATCGAAGCGAGAGATCGTCCCGAACTGAAGCGAAGCCGCTATGTCTGGCTGAAGAACCGGTCGAACCTAAGTTCCCGCCAGCGTGAGCGGTTGCAGGAACTCCAGCACCTGAATCTCCAGACCGCCGAGGCCTACCGGATGCGGCTCACCCTTCAGGACTTCTACGAGCAGGCGAATCCACAGGCCGCCGTTGAGTTCCTGGCCGACTGGTGCGAGATGGTCCTAGCTTCAGGGCTGAATCCCATGATCAAGGTTGCCCGAACCCTGATGGAACATGCCGAGGGCGTCCTGCGTTGGTTCTGGAGCGGGTTCAGCAACGGACTTCTGGAAGGCATCAACTCCCTGATCCAGGCCGCCAAAGCCAAAGCCCGTGGTTACCGAACCACCCACAACCTCCTCAACATCGCCTACCTCATCGCCGGGAAACTTGACTTCGCACTACCGGTCCGGTGAGTCGTTACCCACTCGATTCAGCGAGGAACCCTATTTCGCGGGGGGTTCCATGTCCCGAGCGTTGTTCCTCCTGCTTCCCGCCCTGGTGCTCCAGGCCCAGGAGGCAGCCATACCGGGTACGGTGGAGGTGCGCCCCGGCATTTTCGTGCATCGCGGAGTCCCCAATGAGGC
>CAIQPH010000240.1 GCA_903873655.1 uncultured Holophagaceae bacterium
CCCCGCCCTCGTCCTATCCATCAGCGGGACTATCACGACCGATCGGGTCAGTCCGCTCTTGACGGGTCCGGTGTCAATTTGGGAATTGACTGTTCCCACTCCCAACAATGACGTGATTAAGACTCGCGCCCAGCTCGGGGCCTTCCGTTCCCATCTGAGGCAGGCCCTTGACCGGATCAAGGCGACCCATGGACAAGACACTCGGCTCCACATCTTCCCCGCCGTCCCCCTTTCTGTGGCTGTAGAAATCGGACGGGTACGTTCTCCCAAGGCCGAGATGCCTTGGCGACTGTACGACCAAAATAATGCCCAGGCCGGGTTCATCCGAGTCCTGGATTTTCCTGAGGCCCTTTCGAAATGACCGAATCTACCGCAGTCTCCCGCCGCATCCTGGATCTCATCTTCGAATCCCTGGATGTTCCCACTTCCTACTACCAGAAGGCTGCAAATCGTTATCGATCTGTAGGGGAATGGCTTCATCGTGACGGGTCGGCCGTGGCTGGTCTTGCACCCGAGGTCTTCCCGCAGGGTTCCTTCCGCTACGGAACGGTCATCAAGCCGATTACCGAAGGTGGGGTCTACGACCTGGACATGGCGTGCCAAGTGAACCTGTCCAAGTCGAATTACACCCAGGAACAGATCAAGGAATTGCTTGGTGGCGAGATCGCTTCCTACGCCCGGGCCCAGTCCTTCAAGGAGAAACCTGAAGCGAAGCACCGATGCTGGCGCCTGCATTACGCGGACGAAGTGGGCTTCCACATGGATGTCGTCCCCTGCATCCCGGAAAGCCCCGATTTCATACAGGCTCTAATGAGCGTCGGCGTTCCTGAAAAATGGGCAACCATGGCTATCGCCATCACCGATGACCGTCACCAGAATTTCAAGTTGATCGATCCGGACTGGCCCAGTAGCAACACGGAGGGTTTCTCCGAATGGTTCCACCAACGGATGAAAACGGTAGGGCCCGAAAAGATGATGAAAATTGCCTCGGACCGGAAGGTGGCTTCGATAGATGACCTTCCAGCCTATGAGTGGAAGACTCCCCTCCAGCGGGCGGTCCAGATCCTCAAACGCCATCGGGACATGGTGTTCAAGGACCAGGAGGATCTCAAGCCGGTGTCCGTTCTCATCACAACCTTGGCCGCGCTTGCCTATGGTGGCGAAGCCGACCTCTTCCAGGCCCTGGATGGCATTCTCACCCGGATGCCAGGGTTGGTACGTCCAGAAGCCCCAAGGGTTCCCAATCCGCTCAACCCCAGGGAGGACTTCACAGATCGCTGGGAGAAGGACCCCCGGCTTGAAAAGTCCTTCCGTCTCTGGGTTGCTCGGGCTAAGACGGACCTCGACGCCCTGAATGGAGACCTCGACGATTTGGCCATGACTGATCTGCTTGGCAAAGAATTTGGGGTCAGGGTGAACGACGATCTACGGAAATCGATGATCGCAGCCGGCTGGAATGTGGGCCGCGGTTCTACGACGGCTGCCGCCGCACCGGCCATTCACATTCACCAGGCCGCAAAGCCTTGGAGTCGGCATCGGTGAATGAGAATGCACTTGGTCGGGCTTGGTATCGATTCCCTGTTGGAAATCCACCCGGGGCTTCGACTTGCGCCATCCTTCGATGATTCCATCCGGGTTACTGGAAGGCTCCGGTTTATTGCCTTCACCAGAGGATTCGAGACAATTGAAGATAATTATGAGTTGGAGATATCCATCCCACCGGCCTTCCCGGAGGAGGTGCCTCTAGTTTGGGAAACCGGGGGCCGGATTCCTCCGGACTGGCACCGAAATCCCGGGAAAACCCTATGTCTGGGATCTCCAACAACCGTGAGGTTGATGACAACTCGAGCCAAGACTATGGACAATTTTGTCAAGGTTCTGGTGGTGCCATACCTATACCAGCGGTCCTACTTTGAAAGGCACCAGACATTGCCTATGGGCGAACTTGACCACGGTATGAAGGGGGTGCTCAAGGAATTCATGGATCTGTTTGGTACCAGCGAGGACCAAGCCGCAACATTGATGATTTTTCTAACCTCGTTGCGAAGGCGAGTCGCGAACAAGAGGCCATGCCCATGTGGGGTAGGGAAGCCGCTCGGACGCTGCAGGCATCGCTGGAAGATCAATGAACTTCGCAAAGCGTTAGGCAGAGGTTGGTTTAAAAGCCTATTTCGGCAGATTGAGGAATGGCGTCTCCGCGGACAAGGGATCCAATCAGAAAAGGATGCTGTACCAAAATAGCGAAACTGGCTTGGGTTCTGCTCATGACAAAATTGAGCCAAATACGTAGGTTATAATTGCGGTCCAGCACTTCGAGGCAATTAGGAAGTCGCGAAAAATGTCCGATCTAAAGAGAGGGGCCCCACCGCAGGCCCCTCTCTGCGTGTCGATCTTCAATCGGCAATCCTCTTGTTCAGAAGCCTGAAGTCAGTGGCCACCAGCTCGACCGTGCTGCGCAGCACCCTGTTGCCGTCAGTGTAGGTGCGAGTGCGCTTCTCACCCTGGACCAGGATGAAAGCGCCCTTGGCGAGGAGCTTTTCGGCGCGGTCAGCCAGGCGGCCCCAGGCGATAATCGGGGTCCACTCCGTTTCGGTGGACTTAGAACCATCGGCGGCCTTGAGGCTGCGCGAGGTGGCGACGGAGAAGGAGGCCTTCTTGTGGCCGGAGGTGGTCGTGAGGAACTTGGGCTCGCTGCCCAGGTTGCCGGTGAGGATGAGAGTGTTGAGGGACATGGTGTGCTCCTTGAGGTCTGCCGCCCGTGCGGCTCGTCCCAAGGCAAGTGATGAAGCTCCCAAGGCCAGAGACCGCTTTCTGCGGGAGACCTGTGCAGGCACAAACAGGAGGGACCCACTGACCCAGAGGGCTGCCAAGCAGAAGCAGAGGCCTTGCAGGTGCCGGGCGCGAAGGAAGTGCAGCCAGGGCCGCCACAGGATGAGCAGACCTGGAGTGCCTGCCCCTACCCTCCCCCCAAGGCAATCCGTTAAGGGCCCTACCTTCACCACCTATTTCCAGGGACTTGTATTTCGTTTTTTATTCGCCATCATAGATAGCCCAGGAGATGCCCATGGAAGTCAGAGCCCACACTACTCCAGAGGACCGCCAGGCGTTAAGGAACTACCTCCGCAACAGACGCCTGACGACCTCGCTGCACCAGACCATCACAACCCAAACACTAAATGACCTGGAGGAGGCCCTGCGGCTCCTGGAGGGGATCCAGCACCCTTCCTCAGCGTGGGTCGAGGAGGTGGAAACGTTCCTGGATCTACTGCGGCCAAAACCCGTTCCAAGAAATGCCACCGCCCTGCCAGGGCTCCTGGAAGACGGGTAATCAATAGAGTCCTGGTGCGGTTCTCCGAGATTTGATCTGTCCTCTGAGGACGACTCGGCCTGCGGTCTGACCGGCGACACAACTGCAATCAACCAAGATTCCACGCAATGCCAGGACGAATCATGAGTGAGAGGCTCTTTGAAGCCTGTTCAGTCGAGTTTCAAGCTCTTCAAGATCAGGATGTTTCGGGTGCCTCCGCGAAAGCAGCCAGCAGGTGCGTCCTGAGGCGGTGGGGGCGTGCCTTGATTCCGAAATTGCCTCCACCATCAACCCTTGCCTAGGCACCGAAAATATCCAGAGATGAGTGCCGGGGCCGCCACGGTCAGGCTGACTTGGAGCTCATTGACCTCACCTGCAGCTGACCCTCCCTACTCCGGCCAGGCACTCAGTCACAAGAGCACCACACGAAGTCAATCCTCCGTGTCCTCCTTCCAGTCCATGGCCCTCTTGATAACGTCATCTTGATAGCCATTTTTCATGGCCTCCGGAAGCACGGCCCGGAGCATATCTGCGGGAGGGAGGCCGGCCTTCAAAAGTGCTCCTGCGATGTCCGGACTGGTGGCCAGGAGATTGACGAGATACCTCACCAACTCATCGTTGGGCCAGCCATCGGCCTTCAGCTGCTTAGCCTGCTCGACCCAGACATCCATGCCTCGCAGGACAAGTATCTGATCCAAAGGCCGGTAGTCCGCCTCTTCGAGTTCCACTAGGATCTGGGGCCAGTTCCAGCCCTCGGCCAACCTGGCGCGGCAGCGGACGAAGATTTTCCCTAAAACTTCGGGATTCAGATTGGGGTTCATGTCAGGAGTCATAGCCAGTCCTCCTCGGAGGGCGGGGCCGGAGGCGTTCCGGCCGGGTTGTCGATGGGCTTGGGTGGTGGCGGCGGCAGGTGCTCCAGGGCCTTGAGCATTTCCAGAACGGGTTCAGGCACGGAGGCGTTCTCCTCTTGCTTTGCCAACGGCTTTGGCTCGTCGATGGGGACGCCATCGGCTGGCAACCCCTCCCAGGGATCCGAGGCCTCCAGGCGAGCCCCAAGGGGTGCAGCCGGGATCGAGAGGCTCACGGGCAACCAGTAACTGAAACCGTGGCTCCGAATCAGCGCAGCTCGCTCGTCTGACCAATGAGCCCAGGCATCCAGGGGCATGAGGTCTGCCTCTCGCTCGGTGGGGCGGGTCCTGGCGCTGGAGGCCGGGACCTTCCGGGTCCATTTGCCCAGGACACGGGTAAGGGTCTCCCGGGTCTCGTCATCGGCGTTGCGGAGCAGCCAGATCTTCGATCCAAAACCCTGGACTACTGCCTGCCAGTTATTCGGGTAAACATCCTTCAGCAGGCCAAGATTCTGGATCCCTGCGACGAAGGACACTCCCTTCGACCGCAGCAGCACCAGTGCTCGCTCGATATTGGGGATCTTTCCACAGTCCCCAAATTCATCTAGCAACAGCAGGATCGGCGAGGCGCCCTCGGGGCGATTCCGTAGTCGCGCAATCAACATCGCCCAAAAGAGCCGCACCGGCACTCGCAGGGCGTCAGACATCTCGGAATTCATCACCCACCCCCCCTTGGCGATGAACTCGTCCATGCTGACCGTGCTGGGCCCCTCCGTGATTGCGCTCACCCGGGGTGTTTCCCACTGAGCCAGGGTGTTCACCAGATCCTGGAGAATGGCCGATTGGCTCTTGGGATCTTTCAGCATGTCCTTCCAAATGGAATCCAGATGCTTAAGGAAAAGTTCCATCGTCGTGGCTCGAAGGGTGCGGGATATCTCCTGGATGCTGACCCAGCGCCGGGACCTGAGGATCGCCGAGAAAAGCGTGCGCGCCATCTCCCGCACCCACGGGTTGGCGTCCCGCGGGTTCATGGGGTAGAGCATGTCAACCATCAGGTCGAAATCCTCCGGGGACCGGATTTCCTCCATGAAATTCAGCACCGCGCTGCGGGTGGCATAGCCCCGCACATCGAGGCCCCATACGAGGCGGTCAGGGAACCATTCCCGGAAAGGTAGCTCGGCCTTGGTGTCCATGAAGATCCACATGCAGTTGGCGGATCGCATGAGGTGACCGTAGATAGTCGTCGTCTTGCCCGAGCCCTGGGTACCGACGATCAGGATGTGCAAGCTTAGCTGGTCCCAGCGCAAATAGATCATCACCAAATACCGGCTGCGCCGTTGGAGAGAGAGCAAGGTGCGCCGGGCCTTGCGACTTGGATCGCGGTAGCCCAGCAGGGCAGCCATAGGGACCTCATCTCCAACGCGCCGGCCATCCCGGATTTCGTAACGGCCCCAGTCCTCAGGCAGGTCACGAAACTGGGCATCGGCCCGGCCCTCTCCCTTGCAGATGTAACTGGGTTCCGCATCCCACAGGACCAGGGCAATCACGCCCATCACCAGGAGACCCAGGTGCATGCCCAGGAACGGTAAAGGATGATCACAAGCCCAGAGAATCAAGGCCTTGCTGTAGAAGGCAGCTCTGGCCCCCAAGGCCAGGAAGCCTAGGCCCGCGAGGAGCCAAGGCCACTTCCACGAATAGCGCCACAGCATCATCTTGGTGCTCCAGGCCTCTCGTTCCTGCAGCCAGTACTCCCGGGAAACGATGTGCAGGACGAGGGAGCGTGCCAAAAGCAGGAGCTCGCCAACCAAGGACAGGGCCAACAACCATGGCGCCCCGTAGTACCAGGCGCGAATCAGAGTAATCGTCAGGCTCGTATTCATCGTTCCAGCTCCATGTGTGGTGAGGTTGACGGAGTCCGCGGGGTCGCTATTTCCACCCCCTTCTGGAGGACCTTGGCCGCGATACAGGCACCGGGCACCCAGCCCGCGGCTTCGAAGGCTTTTTGCAGGGGTTCCGGTAGTGGCTGGCCCATCTTCTGGGTGGCAGCGAGCAGAAGGTCCGCACCTCCCTGGACGAGAGTGGCGACGATCTTCGGCGGGTTTGTGGCCAGGTCCTGGGCGGCCTTCAAGGCCGTGCGGGCCATGGCTCCGAGGGCCCGGCCCGTATCGTGCTCCGGCAGGGCCTGGGTGAGCACATGAGCGGCCTGGAGGCCCGGCAGCCGTGAGGGCGTCACCGCAGCGGACAGATCCAGACTGCGGGAGCCGATCTGGGTGCGGATCGCCGATTCCACCGCGCCCGCCGCCAGGGCCAGGGAGATGCGGGTGCCCTTCCGCATGGGCGCCGGCATCCGATCGCCACCCAACGCCTGTTCTACAGCACCCGTGGCCAGCCGTTCGGCCCCATGGGTCAGGGCCCGTTCCGCCGCTCCACGGCCCTGGGAACGATCCGGCAGAGCGCGGCCCTGCATCCGCCGGTCCAGGCTTCGCTGCGCCGTCGTGTGCCGGTGCTCGGCCTGCTCCACTTCAGCGTGGTGCCTTGGCGTGCCCAGGCTGCCCCTCCCCTCGTAGCGGGCATGGATGGCGGCCAGTTCCAGGGCGTGGCGGGTCGCAAGGAGTTCAAGGGCACGGTGATCGAAGGGGCGTGCGGCCTCACGCTTGCGGTCGGGATCAGCCTCCTGCATGGCCCCTCGTCGCTGCCGGGCCAGCTCTCGCTGTTCCGCGATCACCAGCTGCAGCTGGGCCCGGAGCTCCTTGAAGCGCCGGTGGGCTTCCCAGTCCTGGATTCGGGGCTCGTCGCCCAGCAGCTCGCGTTTCCACTGCTTCTGTACGGACCCGAAGCGCCCTAGGGTCTGTTCTGGCATCGGTCCTGCGATGACCAGGTGGAAGTGGAACCGCCCATCCTGTTCATGGATGGCCAGGAAGTGATTCCGCCCGTTCGCCTGGACCCGGATCACACGCAGACCCGCCTCCTCGATGGCCTGCTGACGGTTCCCCGGATTCCTGCCCTCGATGTGCCGGCACTCCGCCTCGCTCGGGGCCAGGATGACCTCGTAGTACTGCGCATCCTTTCCACCCATGAGAGCCATGGCTTCCTTGGCCGTGAGTTCCCGGCCCTCCTTGTCCAGAAGGCGAGCCGAATCTCGATCGTGCTCGGCAATGAGATAGAAGGCCCGTCGGCCAAGCGTGGCTGGCTGATGGCGTCCGCGAAATCCCGGGGTGAAGCCAGTCTTGTCGATCGCCACCTCAGCCCTCCCCGCGCAGGATTCGAAGCCGCGCCTGGGCAGCGTTGCTGATCTCCGCCGCCCTTGGGCTGCTCTCCACGACACCGAGAAGATGCGCGTAGTTGAGCTGGGCCAGCCCCAAGAGCACTGGCAGGTTCTGGAGGATCTGGTTCTCTCGCGCCATCTGCCCCTCTTCGACTTTCCGGAGGATTGCTACCAGCGCCTCAATACGGGTCGCATGCCGCCCCTGCTGCTCCACCACACCCAGTAGGGTGCGGGCCAAGGATTCCAGCCTCGGCCCAAACGCCTCCTCTGCCATGCGCTCCCGCGCCTCGTCCAGCAGGTTGCGCAATGCTTGCGTGAGGCTCACGCCTTCGCGCCGGGCAAGGGCCTCAAGCGTCTCCGCGCCAGCGGTCCCGACTCGGGCATGCACCACTCTTTTGGCATCACTGGAACCCGCACCAGTCCTGGCTTTCCGTTCATACATGTCGCTCCTCCTGTTGCACCATCCCTGCCCTGCCACACGAATGCACCACGCCTAAACCCGCATGAATGCTGGCCTTCGCCCACCGGGCGCCACAGTCAACCCACAGGGGGGTCTTGCCACCCAAAGGGTTCGATCTGCGATCGCCTTCCTGAACCAACATGGGCCCAGCATTGGTGGGCCTTTAGGACCGTGCAAGGCCGCCGACTCTTGGCGACGCTTGACGACGCAAATAAATTGAAAGGCCTCACCAGAAGCCCGAAAAGAGGGCCTTCACAGGGCCTCCAGCAAGTGAATCGAGGAGCGATCAGACCCTGGCAAATCAGCGATCAGCGACCTAGAGTCACGCTAGAGTCATGAAACAAAAAAGGCCACCCCAAGGATGGCCGTAA
>CAIQPH010000241.1 GCA_903873655.1 uncultured Holophagaceae bacterium
ACGGTGGTCAATCCGGCGCTGGGCATTACGGCCGGGACGATCACAGGTGCTTCGGGTTCCTACGCGGACAATTTCGCTTCGCCCACAGGTATCACTGGTGGACTTACATCCAGCGCCTCGGGGGCATCGGGTGTGAGTGCGGTCTTCACCCTCAACGGCGTCCAACTCACCCGGCAATCCAACGCGGTGTCGGATGCGGTGGACGGGGTCACCTTCAACCTCAAGCAAGGGGGGCAGATGGGGACGACCACCTTGACAGTGGCCCAGGACGCCGCCGCTGCCACCACCGGCATGCAGGCCGTGATCACCAAATACAACACGCTGATGACGTCCTATACGACCCAGTCCACGAGCATCAAGAACGCGGATGGCAGCATCAACCAGGCGCCTCTGAGCGGAAACCTGACGGCCCGGGGCATTATCAACCAGGTCCAGACAACCCTCACGGGGGCCTCAGCGGGGTTGGCGGGGACCTCGGCCTATACCAACCTGTCCAGTCTTGGCGTCTCGACGAACGCCGATGGCACCCTGAGCCTTAATACCCTGACTTTCAAGAATGCCGTCGATAAGGACCCTGCTGCCGCCATGCGACTCCTCACTTTTTCGGGTCGCTCCACGAATGGGGTGGTCTCGGTGGCAGGTGGCGGCCCCAGTACGGCTACCGGTCCAGTGGGGTTCACCATCACGAGCTACACATCCGGAGGGGCCGTCTCAGGAACCTTCACGGGCACACCCAACGGTCCCATCACACTGACGGGTGCCAATGGAGTCCTCAACGGGACCGGCGATCTGGCCGGGCTCAGACTCAGCGTCACCGGCACAGGTACGGGCACCTTGAACCTCGCCCGGGGTGCAGGCCAGTCGGTCAGCGATCTCATCACTCAGAGCGTGGCCTATGGCAGTGGCTCCCTTGCCATTGCCTTGACGAGCATCACCAGCCAGAACAAGGCTCTGGATCTTCAGATCGCCCAGGGCCAAGCCATGCTCGCCCAGCGGAAGACTGTCCTGCAGAACCAGTTTTCCCAGATGGAACAGACTTTGGCTAAGTTGAAGGCCAGCGCAGGCAGCCTGCTCGGCGCCTGACCAACCTTTTAGCTGAAACCAACTCTTGACGAAAGACCATAGAAGAGGCACCCCATGAACACCTACGCTCACTCTGCCGATCAGTACCTTGCCCAGCGCGTGCTAGGAGCCAGCCCTGAGCAGCAGGCCGCCCTTCTCATGGAAGCGGGCCAACTTTTCCTGGGGAAGGCCATCAGGGCGATGGAGCAGAGAGACCATTCCCTTTTGGCTCGTCACCTGGGCCAGGTGGCAAAAATCATTAACGAGGCGGTTCTTCGTGTGAATCGGGAAGATGGTGGCGAATTAGCCCATAACCTCTTGAAGATCTACGCCTGGTGGACCTCAGAACTATTTGAGGCCAGCAGTAGCAAGGACGCGGCCAAGCTGCGTGTGGTTTCCCACCACATGGGCCAAATCCGGCAGGCCTGGGAGCAACTCCACGAAAAAAACATCAAAACTTCTTCGGCTCCTGTATTTGACCTGAGAACTCAGGTCGTATGAGCCAAGCGGTGCTTCTCGCTTCCATCGAACAGATGGAGGCCTGGGTGGCCGACCCGGCCTGGGAACCCGCTTCCGAAGCTCTGGCTCGATGGCACGCTGATTTTCAGGCAGCCTTGGCCCAGGCAGAGAAAGGCCCGGACTGGCCGGAATTGCTGGCCAGGGCTCATGCCGCAGGGCGGCAGCTGGAAATCCGAACGATGAAGTTCGCCAAGCTGCGGGATGAGATGAAAGCCGAACTGAACGCGTATGAGCGCGGTGATCGGGCATTAAGGGGGTATAGGGCCAGTGCGCGCTGACTTCCCGCTGGTTTTGGCAGGGGGCGAAGTCCCGCAGCGGATGGTTTCCGACCCCCAGAGGGAAGCGTGAAGAACCCAAATCCTGCGGCACTCCTCCAGGAAGCCCATCGATTGGACGAGGAAGGCCGCTGGGATGAGGCGGCAATTTCTTATCGTGCGTTTCTGGAACTCCAGCCGAAGAATGCTGCGGCCTGGGGCGATTATGGCGGACTCCTTTCTGTAGCTGACAAGCTAGAACAGGCCCAGGAGGCCTGCCGCCAGGCCCTGCGTATCGACCCTGTCTGTCCCGGGGCCAGGATC
>CAIQPH010000242.1 GCA_903873655.1 uncultured Holophagaceae bacterium
TGGCGCTATGATTCAAATGCAGAAATCATTGGATCAAAATTTCCCAAAAGGAGACATATGGGACGCTCATCCTGTCAATGTTCCCGAGGTTTATTCATGAGGTCAATCCGTCGGTCCAGCGCAGGCTTCAGTCTAATTGAGGCCCTTGTGGTGCTGGCAATCATGAGCGTCCTCGTTATCGTGGGCGTCACGATGCTTGGAGATCGCAAGGCCAATTCGGTGCGTTCCGTGATGGATCAGATTGAAGGCGTCCTGATGAACGCCCAGAACTCAGCGCTGATCAGTCCCCTGGATATTTATGTCTCTTCCACGGGGAATTGGCTGGACGGCTCCTTGATCATTGATGCTCGACCCCTGAACTCAGCGGTGGTTGGTTTCCCCCCATCTGCAGCAAACATCAAGGCTGGGGTGGACGCCAATCGGTTGGGAGGCAACTCTGAGTGTTTCAGGTCGCGCTACTTGACGGATCGGGACCACATGTCGGCTGGCGTGAATACCGGAACCAATTGGTACAACACAGCCCTGGGCAGTGCGCCTGATTTGAGGACCGTAGCTCCTGTCAGCACCAACAATTCCATGCTCACGGCCATGAGCACGCCGCTCTGTCTTGGCTCGGCCGGTGGGGATTCCTCTGCTGTTCTCAATGGGCGAACAAGACGCTTTGAAACAGGGTTCTACGTTGTGGTGGTGGGCCTGTCCAATGGGGCTCCGCAAGCAGGGGGAGCCATCGGAGTAATCCTTGTGCCGGCGAACAGCAGCAATGTCTATAAATTTTACAAACCGAGCGGAAGCGTGACTTGGAGGCGACTGTGAAGGACCTCGAGACCACCCCATCTGCCAGGGCTTCAGGCGGCCAGGGCGGGTTCAGCATGGTGGAGATGCTGATGGCAGCCTTCATCATGGCCATCGGGCTGCTCGGCCTAGCACTGTTGCAGACCATGTCCCTGCGGGCTACCGCCGGCAGCAAATGGGCGACCTCTGCGATTCTGGTGGCGGAAAGGGTGCTGGACCAGGCTGAGGCCCTGGGCCGCAATAGCCTGCTGTGCTCACGCACCGGGAGCACGGTGCCTAACCTGGGCGCTACGACCTACAACTACTTCGGCACACCCAGCACGCAGTACTACAGGAACGACGGCACGACTGACGCCGCGGTCACCGCCGCGAACGGCTTCTTCACGGTCACATTCACGCCCGCTCCAACCGATGTGGTGGTTCCAGTCGCCGGCGTGGGTGGCATCAAGATGATCACAGTCATCGTTCAATGGAACGAAGGGGTCACTGCCTCCAGCGCGGTGGTCACCAGGAACGTGACTCTCTCAAGGCGGATCTCCTATGCCACGTCCTAGTGCGTTCCTCTGCAAGAAGACCCCAGGCTCGGCCCGGGGATTCTCCCTGGTCGAGCTGCTGGTGGCGGTCGTATTCACTTCCATCCTGATGGCTGGAATGGCGAATGTCTTCAAGGCCAGCGTAAGCACCTTCGCCGCCACCTCGGAGAAGGTGTCCAGCGGCCGCAAGAACCGGCTTGCCATGGACCTGCTCTACGACGACCTCAACCAGGCGAACATGGTGGCGTCCACGCTTTTCTTCTATCCGAGCACCACGGCCACCAATCCGCCCTTCATGGTAACGCCTAATGTCGGTTTCGATCCTCTGAATGTGACGGACATAGCAGCCTCCGCAGCCAAGGCTGATCAACTCGTTTTCTACTATGACGATGTCCTTCCCTACGATGCCACGCTTGCTACCACCCTGGTGAATACCTCTCAACAGGTTGCGGCGGGTGGGCAGGTAGGCGGCAACCAATCTTTTAACATCACGATGCGAGATCCTACCCAAGCTGCAAGTGCCGTCAGTTCGTTCTCGAGTACTCCAAATGGCTTGTTTATGCTGCTCAGAAGCTCTGGCTACATTTACAAGTTGGCCTCCGTGGGTGCCAGTGGTTCGACACTGGCGGCAACACTTGGTTCGGATTCCAGTTTCACCGGTGCCAACGTTTCCGGTTCCACCTTCACCACCGGGGCCCCAAGTGGCACGGGAGTCACGCTGATTAGACCCGGCCGCTATGTCCGGTATTCGATCCAGCCTCAAGCACTGGATCCCTCCACAACGAAACAAACCCCGTGCCTGGTCCGGGACGAAGTGACCTACTCCAACGTGTCCGGCTCTGCGACGCCGTTCGCCTCACCCGAAGCCACGGTGGTCGTGGCCGAGAATGTGACTGGTTTCACCGTGATGCTGAGCGGGGACGGCGGGCAAACCTGGGCAGGCGGGAATTCGGGTTACACCTCATGGAGTCAAATCACAGGACCTACCTCCAGCCCAGCTTCACCGACCCTGAACTGGCAATTCTTATCTGGCGCCACACCAGCACGAGCTGGCCTGAACAGCACGGCTACCCCATTCTGGTTCCGCGAGATCCCGGTACTGGTCCGGGTAGATGTTACGACACGGACCTTGACCAAGCGCACTGAATACTCCAATACGCCCACCACGGCCAGCTACAAGTCCCAGACCGAGTCGTTGATCCTCAACCCACGTCATTCGGGATTGGCCTATCAGCCCGTGACCTTCTGACCGAAATGCCCCACCAGGGAGGTTTCGCTTATGTATGAATCCAACACCCGGTTGTTAAAAAAACCTGGCGAAGCTGGCGCGGTCACCATCCTGGTGACGCTCATGCTGCTGGTGCTGCTGACGGTCTGGGCAGTATCCTTGTCGAAGAATGCCATGCGCGAGGCCATCATCACGGGCACCAGTCGCCAGGGATCGCAGGTGCGCAATACGACAGAGGCCGGAATCGACTGGGCCATCTTCTGGATGATGGACGACCTGACCAATACCCGGGCGACCCCGGCAAACGGCAGCGGGGCCTATGCCCTGAGGGCGCAGAAGTCCACCATGATCGGTGCCCAGCAGACGGGAATCATGGCCGGTCCCATCACCAACTCGGATATGACCCTGAGTACGACCGGCGCGAACCCCGCCCTGACTTTCCAGTTATTCCTGACTTACATGGGTAACCCCCGCCTTCCCTTCACTCAGCAGGATGTGCGTGCCACCAGCATCAGCGCCGCCTCCGCAGGCACAGTCCAACTTTGGGCCATCCGCTCAGATGGCTACCTGACCTACACAAGTGGGCCAACCTTCCTCCACCGGCAGGAAGCATGGTTCACCCTGCCGCCGACGTCGCAAAAGTGATCACCCATCCCTGGTTCCATCGAGGTGCCCCCATGGCCAGTCTTCGCCCAGCCGCACATGCCCTGTTCGCCGCACTGCTCCTGCTGGCCGCGCCCCTGCGCGCCCAGATCAATGTCAACTCCGCCTGGCAGAAGGGGGACAATACCGACTTCCTCAATCTCTACCAGGGAACCGTCAGCACTGGCGTCAAGCCTGAGATCTTGATGCTCATCGACTCCTCCCTCTCGACCAGCAGATTGATGTTCCATCCGCTGTTCCCCAACAATTGGCTGGATGAATCCCCGCCAGGCGCGCCGACAGGCAGCCAAGACTACGACGTCTATATTGGGAACTCGAACTCAAACTGGCCGACCGCAGCAACCGCCTCACCTTCCACCGGCGTGGTCGTCGGTCAGCTGACCAATACCTTCTCGGTTGGTTTTGGTAGCTCCTCCGTTGTTACGGTCTCCGCCAGTGGCAATACCTACACCATTGGCGGTACTCACCTCAACGTCCAGGTGGGCAGCACCTGGTACCCGACCAATACCCTTATCAAACCTGATGGGACAGAAGTACTCGCTTCTGATGTGACGACCGCCGGGGGCAACCTCAAAAGTGCGGTTTCCTGGATGCAATGCGCTTCCCATATGAGGCTGCGCTTGACTGCGGTCAAGATCGGCAGCGGGGGCACCACCACGCTCACCGCCACCAGTTCCCCTGCCATCCGGGACATCGACTTCCCGCTCTACTGGGCCCCCATCGATTCCACCTCTACCATCGCGGCTGGAGCAACAGCCGGGGACAAGGGTCTCTACCGGGCTCGGGCCCTCGACCCCACTCCGCCCGGGACCAATACCGTAGAGATCGAAACTGATGTCACCACCTCTTCCCCAAGCTGGTGGCGGACTGGGGCAGCAGCTCTAGGGAACTCCACTTCCGTGACCATCACCGGCAGCAGCGCAGGCAGCGTGCGCTCACGGTACATCGAATGGGTATTCGTCGGTCAGGATCCAGGCAATGCCGGGTACTACTGCATCCCCAATGCACTGCCCACCGGCAATGCCGCGAATGCCATTGACCCGACGACCCTGAGCTATAACGGGGCCAGCGACACCTGGTCCTGGGGCACTATGACCTCGACGGCGCTGGCATTCGGCAACAAACTCCCCAACCGCACCCGCATGCAGGGCATCAAGGAATCCGCCATAAAGACTTGGCTGAGTCATCAGACTGGCGTCATGTTCGCCTTTCGCTTTCTGGATGGTCAGACCGATAACAGTGCAATCACTGTTGTCGGGGGCTCCAGCACGGCTGCAGCCTGGAATTACATCAATTCGACCACCGATCTCCTCGGCCTGTCGGGTGCGTCCCCCAGCACGACGACGCCGCTGGTTGAAAGCCTCATGAATTGCTACCAGCAGATGAACAATCCTGCTGCCTTCCAGGCCCAGATCAACACCAATAAATACCTGGCGGCCGCGCTTGCCTGCCAGCACCATTTCGTGGTCGTCATGACCGACGGTTCCCCAAGCTCTCTCAATGCCGCTACCGAGGGATCCTGCAGTTTCCCCTATGCCCAAACCGCTGTAGTCACAGGATGTACTTCGAACCCTGCAGGGAGCGGAACGACTTACACCGCTCCTTCTAGTTCAGGCACGCCGCTCGGTGAGACATACACGGGCAACGCCGCCATCAAGGCACTGATTGCGGCCGGCAAGACCTCTGCGCTCACGGCTTCGCCCGGGATCTACTTCAATCTCCCCACCATGGCGGCCGTCGCGGCCCACGGCGGCGATGGGAGCACTACCTCGCCAACTTGGATCAGCGATCCCGGGCTTGAGACCAGCACGGGTTCCTCGGATACCAGCTATCTACCTTTCTGGGTCAACAGGCGGATCCCTTACGGAGCCGCGACTGCGTCACCTCTGTCTCCGGCGCACCCCATCCAGACCATGACTGTAGGCGTCAGCCTTGGTGTCGATTTCTATTCGAGCGGCACGACAGCTTGGACCAACACCTATGGTGGAACCCATGCACCGCAGATCTGGAATCAGGCGGCCAATTCTGGGACGGGTGCAGGGACCGCAATCATCCCCGTCCAGAGTGACCACGCTGGCTCCAAATACCGTCTGCTTGCCGCTGCCGTGTTCGGGGACCCCTCGGATTCTACCTACGACATCACGAATAAATCCCCCTTCTATCTGATCTCCGGTACGACAACCATGGCGGACGACGCGTCCTACTTCTTCGATGGCCGCGATCCGCAGACGCTGGTTCAAAATCTCAGCGATGCCTTCGACCAGATCCAGAGCAAGTCCGGGCTCAATGCCACCGCCTCACCCGTGTTCCCGACCATCGGTGGTGGGCTCGGCGCTGAGGTCTACATCGCTAATTTCCTGCCCCCCCAGACCAACGGCCCCGTGTGGACCGGTGATCTGCTGATGTACCCCACCCGGGAGACCACAACGGGCACCCGGCTCATCGATACCAACGGGGCCTTCATCACGGCTGCGTTGGACAAGACCAACGCCATCTGGTCAGCCTCTACCGCTCTCACAAATCGCACCTGGCTCAATCGGGCTATCTATACCCGCATGCCTGCCACCAGCGGGAACGCCAGCCCGGGTCTGACGAAGGTCGTTCCCGGTTCTGACGGGAAATTCACGAGCGATGCAGGCTACACCTTGATCACCCCTTTGTTACCCGGGTCCAACGCCACCAACAAATTGCTCAACTGGCAGAAATTCGTGGGTGCCGACGCCGGCTCGGGGACAGCCCCGCTTGGTACGCGAGCTTCCATCATGGGCGACATCATCAACAGTTCACCGGCCGTGCTGGAGTACACCACTCTGCCGGACTCCGTCAACACGTTCAGTCCTTCGCTAGCAGCTGCCTGGCTGATGCACAGCCCCACCGGTGCGATCACGGGTGCTCATCCGGACACTACGGGCCATTTCCGGGTCATCATCGTGGGGACGAACCAGGGGCTCCTGCACTGCTTCGGGGAAGTGAGCTGGACGGATTCGACCACCAACACCTCTGTGCCCATCACCAGAGGCGTGGTCGACGAACTCTGGGCTTTCGCGCCCACCGACATCATCCCCTACATCGACTACTTCTGGATCGCCGGTCTCAAGCACAGGTTCTCCGTGGATGGCTCTCCCACGGTCTACCTGCTGGACCTTCCACAGAGTTCGTCCCAGACCACGGGGAATGGGAAGTTCGATGTGGCTGGTACCAACACGGAGCGGGCCATCATCGTCTTCGGCCTTGGCAAGGGTGGGCGCAGCTACTACGCCCTCAATATTGCCGATCCTGGATCTCCCACGATGGCATGGGCCCTGTGTCCGGATGAACCCTACAACTACCCGGCCAGTCGAATCAAATCAGGCCAGGCCACTGCGCCCATCGCCAACATGGGCCTGTCCACTTCAATTCCGACTGTTGCGCGAGTGACAACGAGCTTGGAAACCAGTTCGAATCAGGTTGTGGATGCCATCCTGCTGGGCGGGGGCTACAGCGATACCACTACCGAGGCACAGCTTCCCGGTAGCCTCTCCGCCTCCGTTGTGACCTACACCGGGTCATCCGGTTCCCTGGCGGGTCCCGCCCTTAACACGAAACTCGGCCGCAGCGCGGTAGCCATCGAAGTCTCCACGGGGCATATTCTCCGCATCTGGGACACCAGTGGCACCACCGGTGCTGGCCCCGTATCGACGGGCGTCGTGCCCTTTGAATACGCCGTGGGCTCTGGACTCAACCAGCGGGCCTACTTTACGGACATCTACGGCAGCCTGTGGGCCCTGGGCAGCAATTCCGCGCAGGGATCGGGCGGGTACGCAAGCTTCATCCTCGACTCTGCGAGCATCGATAGTTGGGTCCCCCGCCAGGTCTACTTGCAGCAGGTCACCAATAGCAACGGGAATGGACTTAATTCCAGCCTGCCGGTGCCCTTCAACATCCCCTATTTCCCTGTGGCCCGCACCAGCCCTCCGCTCATCACGCCTGGAGCCATTGGTGTAGCCTTTGTGACGGGTGATCGCAACAATCCCATGGACGACATTACTTATACGATGTGGCCCAAGCCGACCCAGCATCGCCTTAACGTTCTGTTCGACCGACAGGACACCCTTGGCAGTTCGGCCCTTGCCGCGACCAATCTGGCCGATGCCAGCAGCGGGACCTTCTCTACGAGTTCAAGCAACAGCAACTACTATTTGAACAATACTGGGAAATCCGGCTATTTCATTAATTTCCCGGCCGGTGGGACCTATGTCCCCAAAGGAATTGTCCCACCCCTACTCATCAATGGTGCACTGTTCTATAGCTACTTCAATCCAACCACCTCTTCATGCGCAGGGGGAACTGGCACCACGGAAACTTTCCGGATCTGTAATGTTATGCAACCGACGGTGAACACTGCCGCTACCTGGAGTGCCACCGATGCCAGCACCGTTACGCCGGTCAACGGCTGTTATTCAGGAAGAATCCTGGAGTGGACGGGCGTAGCTAGCAACTTGGCCCTCCGGAGCGTCCTGGCAGGTGTGCAGGCCGGTATGACCGGCGGCAGCGGCGTCACAGTCAATCCGACCAGCACTCAGAACTTGGTGCTTCAAGATCTTTCAGTTCAGGGCACGGACGCCTATGCCAAAGTCCGGGTCTGGCGGGTCGTGCACTGATTCCAATCGAAGCTTATTGGGGCCCGCGAGGGCCCCGTCCTTGCCTTATCTCTCGGATCCATCCATTTTAGCGTTGCGGAGATCCCATGAATCAGGTGGTGGCGCGGTTCCTGGACGGGACGACCCTGAAGGGTCATACCAATGATTTCATTCCCGCCCGGGACACGTTTCACCTCAGTCCCTTCGGCTCCGCCATCGGCTCTAAGCCGGTGGAGGTGCGGATGAAGGAACTCAAGGCCCTCTACTTCGTCCGGAGCCTGTTCGGCGATCCCGAGCACACGGAATCCAACAGCTTCCCCCCCTTCGCTCCGAGCAGCGGCAAGCGGGTGCAGGTGACCTTCAAGGATGGCGAGGTCCTGGTCGGCATCACCCAGGGCTACCAGCCGGGCCGGCCGGGGTTCTTCCTCGCGCCCGCCGACCCGCTCTCCAACAACGAGCGCTGCTTCATCGTGTCCTCAGCCACCCAGTCTGTGGCGTATCTATAGGTAAAAGCGCTGGTCGCGGAAGACACGGAATTCCTCGGAGGACGCGGAAAGTGCTACGGACCTCACCGCACGTCCCTGCCTTTTTCCGTGCCTTCCAGCTTTCTTCCGTGTCTTCCGCGACCAGCTTCATTTCCGGAACAACCAAATGAAAGCCCATCCGCTGCTGCAAGCGACCTCAAGGGGACTGTGGTCACCTGATCGGAGAGGGGGTACTTGCGGTCGCCGGGATAGACGATGGCCAGATGGTCCAGTTCCAGATCCGCCAGGGCAACCTTGATGGATGGGGTGAGCTTCGGTGCGTCCACGCGCTTGCACTCTATGCCAATGCGTCGACCCTCCTTCACGAGGAGCAGATCGAGCTCTGCACCTGCATGCGTGCCCCAGAAATAGGCTTCGTCTGGCGCTACGGCAGCCAGGATTTCCTCCACGGCATAGCCCTCCCAGGAAGCACCACTCTTGGGATGGTGCTCCAGTTCCAGGGGTGTGTGAATGCCGAGGAGATGGTGCAAGAGCCCTGAGTCCCGGAAGAAGATCTTGGGGGCTTTCACCTGTCGCTTGCTGATGTTCGCGTGCCAGGGTTGGAGCGTGCGGATGAGGAAGGTGCCCTCCAAGAGGTCCAGGTAGCGGCGCACGGTGGTCTCGCTCACCCCCAGGGCGCGGGCCGGCTCGGCCCCGTTCCAGACCTGCCCGTGGTAGTGGGCCAGCATGCTCCAGAAGCGGAAGAAGGTCTGTGGGGGCAGGCGCAGGCCGAACTGCGGCAGGTCCAGTTCCAGGAACGTCCGGATGAAGTTCTTGCGCCAGGCGAAGCTGTCCTCGTCCGAGGCGGCCAGGTAGGAAAGTGGAAAGCCCCCCCGCAACCAGTGGATGGCCTGGGCCGGTGCGCCCACTTCAGAGAGGCGAAAGCCCCCCATGGTGATCAACTCCACCCGGCCTGCCAGGGATTCGGAAGCGCCCTTGATGACCTCCGGGGAAGCGCTGCCCAGGATCAGAAAGCGGGCCGGAAGCGGGTTCCGGTCGGCCAGGACCCGCAGGACCGGGAAGAGGTGGGGAGCTCGCTGAATCTCGTCGATCACCACCAACCCTTGGAGACCTGCCAGGGCCGTCATGGGCTCGCTCAGGCGAGCCAGGCTCACGGGATCCTCAAGGTCGAAGTAGGCTGGGTGGTCCGGGGGCAGGAACAGGCGGGCCAGGGTGGTCTTCCCACATTGGCGAGGGCCAAGCAGGGCGACGATCCGACTGCGGTCCAGGGCCGTCGAAATGCGCTGGCGGAGTTGAGGGCGAGGAAGGCTCATGAGATTAATTTACATTGAAATTCATGCTTTATAAGTCTGATTTTCAATGTATTCGAAAAACCGCCTCTCTGGGATAGCGCCATGGGCCCTACCACTGGGACTCAGACCTTTCGATCCTGCCGTCAGCCACCCAGTCAGTGGCATACCTCTAGACAAGAGCGCTGGTCGCGGAAGACACGGAAGAAAACTGGAAGGCACGGGAATGGCCAGGCCGGTAGCCGCCTTCGGCGGGTCCATGCGGCGAGGTCCACGACCCCTTCCGTGTCCTCTGTGAACTTCCGCATCTTCCGTGACCAGCTTCATTTCCGGAACAACCAAAAGAATGCCGATGCGGTCTGGTACGCTGAGGTGTGTCGGATCCTTCAGCCATTGCCCGCCTTCGCCCCAAGAAGGCCCTCGGCCAGAACTTCCTGGTGAACGAGGGGGCCATCGCCACCATCGTGGGCGCGGCGCTGGCTGCAAAGGCGCCCCGCCTGCTGGAGATCGGGCCGGGTCCGGGCGTGCTGACGGAACGCCTATTGGCGGATGGCCGGCCACTCTGGGCCGTGGACCTGGACCCCGAGGCCTGCGATTTGTTGCGGGCACGCTTTTCGGACCGACCCCAGTTCCACCTGCTGCAGGGTGACGCCGTCCGGCTGCCAGTGCCGGAGGGGGCGCCCTGGTCCGTGGTCGGGAACCTGCCCTACAACGCCGCGACGCCCATCCTGGCCCGGCTGCTCACGGAGAGCATCCCCTGGGAGCGCATGGTGCTGATGTTTCAGCTGGAAGTGGCCCAGAAGCTCATGGGTGTGCCCGGCACCAAGGCCTACGGGCCCCTCTCGGTGCTCGCCCAGCTTTGCGCCAAGTTGACCCGGCTGGTGAAACTGGGCCCTGGTTCCTTTCGTCCGGCGCCCCAAGTGGATTCGGCCGTGGTGCAGTTCGAGCCGCGCGCGGACGCGCCCAGCCTGGCTGAGCGGGCCGCCCTGCTCACGGTGCTGCACCGCTCCTTCGCCCATCGCCGGAAGACGCTGGCGAATAACTGGCAGGGCAGCCTGTCCGTCGAAGCACTAACCAACGTGGGCCTCGCTTCAGCGCTCCGCGCCGAAGTGATCACGCCTGCGGCGTGGCTGGCGGCCACGCGAGCACTCATCAGCCAACACCCGGAGGTGTTCTCATCGCCATGCCCCTAGTCCCTGAATTCGAAGCCTGGGCCGAGGCTCCAGCCGCCGACGAGCTGCGCCTCATCCCCATCGGGGGGCTGGGCGAGTTCGGCATGAACGCGCTGGTGGTGCACAGCGCCCGCAGCCTCTTCCTGGTGGATTGCGGCCAGCTGTTCCCTTCGGATGATCAGCCCGGCATTGATTCCATCGTGCCGGACTTCGCCTACCTCGAACCCTTCGCGGACCGGCTCCAGGCCGTGCTGCTCACGCACGGGCACGAGGACCACATCGGTGCGCTGCCCTACTTCCTGCGGCGCTGGCCGGTGCCCGTATATGGCACTGCGTTCACGCTGGGTCTGCTGGAAGGCAAGCTTCGCGAGCACGGCTTGAATACCAACCTGCTCCACACCGTGCCGGATTACGGCCGTGTGCAGGTGGGCGATGGGGAGATCGAGGCCGAGTGGATCCCCGTCACGCACAGCATCCCGGATGCGTGTGCCCTGGCCCTGCACACGCCCCAGGGCGTGCTGGTGCATTCGGGCGACTTCAAGCTGGATCCCGAGCCCCTGGACGGCCGCCGCACGGGCATGGAGCGCCTGCGGACCCTGGGCGACGCGGGTGTGCGCCTGCTGCTGGCGGACTCCACCAACGTGGGCCGGCCGGGCCGCTCGCCGTCGGAGTCCGCTTGCTACGAAGGGCTGGAGGACGCCTTCGAACAGACTAAGGGAAGGCTGTTCGTCACCACTTTCAGCTCCAACATCCACCGTCTGCAACAGCTGGTGGACCTGGCCTACGAGTTCCACCGCCGGGTGGTGCTCCTGGGCCGGAGCATCGACCGCAACCTCGCTCTGGCCCGGTCGCTGAAGCTGCTGGACCTGCCCGATGACATCCTCATCGACGCCAAGGAGGCCCACCTCTTCCCCAGGAACGAGTTGCTGGTGCTGTGCACCGGCAGCCAGGGCGAGCCCATGAGCGGGTTGGCCAGGCTGCTTCGGCGGGAGGTGAAGGGCCTGCCCATGGAGCCTGGCGACCGGCTGGTGGTGAGCGCCCGGGCCATTCCCGGGAACGAAGTGGCCATCTCCAAGATGCTGGATACGGCCGAGCGCCTGGGCGCGGAAACCTCTACCGAAGGCTTTGGCCCTGTCCACGCCTCGGGCCACGGCAGCCGCGAGGAACTGGCTGACCTCATCCGCGCCGTGCGCCCCAAACAGATGGTGCCGGTGCATGGCACCTACCGGAACCTGCGGGCCCACGGCAAGCTGGCCGCGGAACTGGGCTGGAAGCCCGAGCGTATTTCGCTGCTGGACGGCGGTCTCTGCCTGCGGCTCTTCGCCGATGGTCGCGTGGACATGCCGGGCGGCGTGCCCGTGGGCAAGTGTTTCGTGCATGAAGGGGTGGACCACATGGTCGATGCCCGCGTGGTGCAAGACCGCCTCATCCTCCAAGAAGACGGTGTGGTCTTCGCCACGCTGCTGGTGGATCCACAAACAGGCGAACTGGCCGCGACCCCCACCATTCTCAGCCGTGGCTTCGTGATGCTTTCGGACGATGAAGCCTACGCTGAATTGCTGGCGGGCGTGGCACGCAAGGCCTTCGAGGAGGCACCGCCCGAGGTTCGCAAGGATGCAGAGGCCCTCCGGGATACCCTGCGCCTGGCCCTGCGGAGGATCATCCGCAAGACCACCCAGACCCGACCCCTGGTGATCCCGGTCATCCTCGAAGCGCCAGCGACCTGGTAGTCCGCTGCGAACAATAGGTTCTCCCATCAGCCAAGGGATGGCTGGTCACGGAAGACACGGAATTCCACGGAGGACACGGAAGGGGCCTGGATCTCGCCGCCCGGGCCCGCCGAAGGCAGATTCCGGCCTGGCCAGAAGTGATCCCGGGGGCACTCGGATCGCGTCCCAAGAAGCGCAATCCAGGCGCCCCCGGGATACAGCCCGTGCTCTCGGAGCGGACGCCCCTGCCTTTTCCCGTGTCTTCCGGCTTTTTTCCGTGGCTTCCGCGACCAGCGCTTTTCTCTGTAATCCCAGCACTTCAGGGTTTAGGGCTGCTGTGTCCCCCATCGCTGGCCGGGGCGGCCGCCGGGAGGGCGGTTGCCCCAGCCCTGTCTCAGGGCATCCGACATCCGCCGCTGCATCTCTTCCACATGCAGGATCAGGCGAACCTGCTGGGCGGGGCTGAGCTTGGCGCGGATATCCTCCTCGAATTTCAGTTTGAGGCCGGCCTGCTGACGACGCATCTCGACAAACTGTTCGAGCATGGGCCGTACCTTGGCGCTCTTGTCTTCTTCGGCCCCTGGTCCGAGCAGGATGTCATTGAAGCGACGTCGGAGCTGCTGAATCTGGCGGGTCGTCTCGAACTGGTCCTGGTCATAGCGCGCCCAGCGTTCCACCACGACCCTGGCCTGGGACTCAGGAAGCCCGACGGACTGCTGGAGCTGCTCCATGCGGAACCGCACGAGAGGACGGCCCTCTTCGGTCTGGGCCTGGCCGGGCAACACGGCGATGGACAGGCAGGCTAGGAGCAGGATGGGACGCAACATGATCACCTCGCCACCGGGGCCGGAGTAGCCTCCAGGTGTTTCAAGAAGGCCTGCATCTCCTCGGAGGTGAAGGTCTGGATCTGGGCGGCATCCTCCTCCCGATCGTGGAAGGGGGTATCCGGCAGGGGCACGCTCGTTTCAATCAACTCAGGTTGCCTGGGAAGGGTGGCTTCCACGAAAGGGGTCCGGTTGGCGCGGCCGACCCAGAAGGCGCCCGCCCCCACGGCCAGGAACAACGCGGCTGCGGCGGCCCAGGTGAAGGAGCGTACCCGGTGGTGCAGGGCCAACCGGACCGGAAGCTTGCGCAGGACTCGGTCGGGGAGCCGATCGAAGTAGCCGGCGGGAGCGAGGGCTAAGGGAAAGTCTTCCTGGGCGAGGTAGGCCACGCGGGCTTCAGAGCAGGCAGGGCAGGTGCGCAGGTGGGCTTCCGCCTCGGCGCCAGGCCCGAGCGGATCCACGAGGGTGGCTGCCATGGTGCGTGAGCAGGATTCCGGGAGGGGAGGGGGCTGAGTCATGGGCGGCCTCCTTTCACAAGGCGGGTCAGGTTCTGGATGGCGTGGAAGATGTGGGCTTTCACGCTGCCCACCGAGGTGCCCATCTCCTGGGCGATCTGTTCGTATTTCCAGTCGTGCTGCAATTTCAGGGTCAAGGCCTGCTTCTGCCGCCGGGGCAACTTGGGCAGGGCCTCCTGGAGCAGACGCCGGGCTTCCTGATCGAGCACGGCGGTGCTCTGGGTCTCCTCCACCCGCAGGGCCGGGTGCTCGAAGGTACCCTCGGGCCCATCCAGGCTTTCGTGGTCCTTGGCCACCCGCTCCCGGTAGTTCAGGGCCTGCCGGGTGGCGATGGTGATGAGCCAGGTGCGGAAGGAGGACTCGAACCGGAAGCCGGGCAGGGCGCGGAAGACGCGGATGAAGGTTTCCTGGACCGCGTCATCGGCGTCCTGGTGGTTCTTGAGGATGGAAAAGGCCTTGCCGTAGACATCCCGGGAGAAGAGGCGGATCAGGGAACCAAAAGCCGCCTGGTCGCCCTGCTGGGCCTGCTCCACCCAGGCCAGCACCTCGGCCGTGTGGTACGGCGAGCCGGGATCGGGGGCCCGATCGGCGGTCGCTGGGGCCGTCTGGATCATGAAGGTCTCACTCAAGGTGCAACACGCCATCATGTTAGGCTCCGGCGGCAGGGATCAAGCAGAATCCGCCGTCCATGGATGGACCCGGCCAGGCCTCCTGAGGTTGAATGGAGCAGGTAGTAAGTCTTCAGGCCCCAGGCTTCAGTCTTCAGGAGAGTCCATGCGTAAGCGCGTCACCCCCCTCTTGTCAGAGGCCCAGATCCAAACCCGGGTCCAGGAACTGGGAGTTCAGCTGACCAAGGATTACGCCGGGAAGGATCTCGTGGTCGTGGGCCTGCTCAATGGTGTGTTCCCTTTCATGGCGGACCTCGTACGCGCCATCGACCTCGATTTCGATGTGAGCTTCATGCAGGTAGCCAGCTATGGCGGGGGCCTGGAAAGCACCGGGGAAGTGCACATCCTCAAGGACACGGACCGGAGCATCCGGGGCCGCCATGCGCTGGTTGTGGAGGACATCGTCGACACGGGGCTGACGCTGTTCAAGGTGTCCAACCTGCTCAAAGACCGCGAACCCCTGAGCCTCAGGATCTGTACGCTCCTGGACAAGCCCAGCCGCCGCAAGGTCCAGGTCCCGGTGGACTACATCGGTTTCACCATCGAGGATCATTTCGTCGTCGGCTATGGCCTCGACCTGGACGGCAAACTCCGCAACCTCCCCTACGTAGGTGTGTATCACCCATGAACAAGGAGGCTGGTCGCGAAATGCGCGGAAGGGACGCGGAAGACTCGAAAGCTCCAACAGGGCCTGCTGGTCTGGAGCTTCGCATTGATGGTCTCCAAGCAGAATTGACACGTTCGGTGATTGGAGCTGCCATCGCGGTGCAAAGGTCCTTGGGCCCTGGGCTGTTGGAATCGGCCTATGAGGCTTGTCTAGAGCACGAGCTTCAGCTCGCGGGTCATCGAGTCGAACGCCAGGTCAGTCTTGGTTTAAATTACCGTGGTCTCAATATCCCCCTCGCTTTCAGGATGGATATGGTGGTGGATGAGGTGCAGGTAATTGAACTGAAAGTCGCAGAGTCCTTTACAGCCGAACATGAGGCCCAGATCCTGAGTTACCTGCGTTTTTCGGGGAAGCCCGTGGCCCTGTTGCTGAATTTTGGTGTCTACCCCATGGGGAA
>CAIQPH010000243.1 GCA_903873655.1 uncultured Holophagaceae bacterium
CTCGGAATCGTCGGAAACTTGCTTGGCATCGGAAGGGTTCAGGTAGGTCCAGCCCACCAAATCGATAGGGACCTTGATGGACCAGTCCCAGTTGGGCTTCATTGGAGGGCCTCCAGGTGGACCTTTGGGGAGCCAGGCAGGAAGCCCCTTGGGACGTATGCTCTGAAGTTCCCGGAGCAGCTGGGCCTCTATCCGAAAGTGCTCCCGGTGGTAGTCCAGAAAGACCCCCAGCTTGGCAATGGCGGTGTCGTTGCCGATCAAGCGGGCGTAGGCCAAGAGGCTGCCCTGGTCCAGGGGTTTCTCTCCGGGAGGGAAGAGGGCCTGGAGATCAATCCAGAGCCTTCGATACGCTTTAAGTTGCTCTGAAGGCGTTTCACACTCCAGCAGATTGGGATAGTCGAATGCATCTACAAGGGTGCGTTCCCTGGAAGTAATTGACACTGTGGTACCCAGGTAAGGGGCATCAATTCTTGTCTCTCGGTCAATTTTGGTTCCCGAAAGGCCGGCCTTGTTCTTCACGGGCCTGAAGCGCCATCTGGGTTGGACCTTTGGAAAGGTCCATACCTCCTGGCCAACAAGGGTAAGGACGGGAACCATCTTTGGCGCCTCCTGCCAGAGCCAGAACCGTAGCGCCGTGTCGTAGGCGAGCGAGGCATGGGGGAAAGCCTTGGAGGCCAGGAGATAGGGATCGGGTCGGAGAGGGTCGATCTTCCTGGGATCGACCTGAATGCTTTTACGAATGTCGGAAGAGAGGCTGCTCGCTTGCTTCCAGAGTTCCTTGGTGGTCGGGCGAGGCGCAGCCCACTGGGTGCTTCCCTCGGGGGCGTTCTCGAGGAACTGCTGGCAATCCTCCTCTCGAAAGATTGGGTATTGCTCGATGAAGTGTTGAATCCATGGATTTCCCATGTATTTGCCTCTAATAGACTTGTCTTCGCCAGCCCTATTATCCCTTACCCCCCTCTCACATCTACACCCCCCTCACCGTGTTGCTTGAAGGTGGGAGGTGTGTAGGGTGCAGGTTACCTGAATACCCCCGGCTACCAACCCATTTGGGTGGGCGACCAACGGTTGCAGGAGGAGGAGTAAACCGACTGCCCCCTCTGGCCTGATTTCTGGACTCTTCGCCGAAGTGAAGCCCGATTTTGGGTGGAAAGACTGGATGGAGTTGGTCAGTGACTGCTGGCCACACCAATGACCTGTGCACGGGTCATCTCCATTCATCGGGGGTCAGTCATCCCCCACGGTTTAGGTGTTCAACCATGATTCATCGGAGTAATGATTCCAATTTCTTCAACAACAACGACGTCAGGCTCTACCTGACGCGCAAAGAGTTCTGTTTTCTGGCCCACATCGGGATCACCAAGCTCCGCGAGGAGGTTCTCGCGGGGCGCATCAAGACGATTCCCATCGGCCTCCGTGGGGTGCGTATCCACCGGGACGAGTTGCTCAACTGGCCCCGGCGCTGCCGGGGTGAGCGGATCCCGGGGGAGGAGTAGCTATGGCACGCCTGAAGTGTGACCCTTTGGAGGTCCAGCGAGCCTTGGATGTGCTTCTGGATCCTGGGCAGGTGGTCGAAATCCGGGTGCTCGAGTCTCTCCGGGAGGGGCGCGGTGGGTTGAAGGACACCCTCAGTGGGTTCTTCGATAAAAAGCACCATGGGGATCTGGTCGAGGCGATGGGAGCTGTGGGAGAAGCTGCTGGGTTCTACTGGACCTTGAATCCCGTCCACCCTGGGCTCCTGGCGCGGTCCCACAACCGGTTGAAGCGGGCCGGCAAGGGATCTGCGACCGGGGACCGCGAGGTCCAGTGCCGGCGCTGGTTGCCCGTGGATCTTGATCCCTGCCGGCCTGCGGGCATCAGTGCCACGGAGGAGGAGAAGGCGCATGCCTTCTCCCTCGCGGACCGGATCGAGGCTGATCTGACTTCCGAGGGCTGGCCCGCGCCGGTGAGGATCGACAGTGGGAACGGAACCCACCTCCTTTTCCGGGTGGATCTGCCCGGGGCTGACGGTGGTCTCGTGGAGCGTTGTCTCAAGGCCCTGGATAGCCGGTATTCCAGCGAGGTGGTCAAGGTGGATACCTCGAACTTCAATCCGAGCCGGATCTTCAAACTGCCCGGTACCCCGGCGTGCAAGGGGGATGACACTCCGGATCGGCCCCACCGGATGTCGCGGCTCCTGAAGGTCCCCAATCCTCTGGTGCCCGTCCCGCTGGAGCTTCTTGAGTTCCTGGCTGCGCAGGTGGTGGAGGGGGCAGGGGGCAAGATCCTGGAACAGACCTCGCCTGAAGGGCGCTTCGATGTGGAGACCTGGTTGCAGCGTCATGGCCTCGCATTCCAGACTGCAAAGCCCTACCAGGGTGGACAGATCTGGGTTCTCGAGGACTGCCCCTGGAGGCCGGGCGATGGAGAAACGGCCTTCGTCATCCAGCGCGAGA
>CAIQPH010000244.1 GCA_903873655.1 uncultured Holophagaceae bacterium
CACGAGCGCCCTGACGTTCTCACCTCCGTCTGCGAACAGACCTTCCCCAAAGCCCCTTCCGAGCCCAAACTTCCCTTCGGCCATCGCGTCCTCCATGGTTGGTGGTTTTGAACGCGATCAACCTACCGGACTCGGTGGCCACCTTCTACTTCAAGCCGCCCAGCCGGACTTACAGACACTTTTATACACAACCCTACGAATCCAGCTCCGTGCTGAAGGCAGCCAAAGATCTCTCTGGCAAGCTGCTCCTGCTGCACGGCACCCTCGACGACAACGTGCATCCTCAGAACAGCATCATGCTCATCGACGCCCTCCAGAAGGCGGGGCATCCCGCCCAGCTCGTGCTCCTGCCCGGCTCCGACCACAGCCCCCACGCCCCGCAACACGGCTGGGTCCGGTACCAGGCCATGTGGGAGTTCTTGTCAAAGAACCTGTGAGCTTCAAGCTCCTAGCTCGCGCGGGGCGACGAAGCAGTCGTAGGGCAGCAGCTCGCATCCAAGGAGTTGGAACGAAATAAACGTTGCCATCGTTGGCGCCCAGCCGCGATGCAGCCGCAAGGAAGCGCCCGCAGGGCACTGTGGTTCATTGCCCAAGGGCACTGACGCTGCGGGGCGCGCGGATGGGCGCCGATCCTCTGGACGCAGGGCGGCGGGCGGCTCGATACGGCATCGGCCTCGGTTCACGGAGTCCCGCTCCGCTGGAACCTCAGCCTCCTTGTCTCGCTTGCCCGGCGCCCTGCGCGATGGCAATGCTTATTCCGTTCCAGCTCCTAACCTGGGAACCACGACCTCAGCGGATGCCGCCCATCATGCGCTTGATGGTGGGGGTCAGCACCATCAGGGCCAGGGCCATGACGGTGGTGATACCGAAGAGGCTTCCGAAGAGGACGGCGGGTGGCAGGTGCCCACTGAACCCGCCGACAAGGCCTGCGAGCATGTTGCCCAGACCGATGGCGAAGAGGAAGACACCCATCATCAAACCTGCGTACCTGGCAGGTGCGAGCTTGGACACAGTGCTGAGGCCCACGGGACTGAGGCAGAGTTCGCCGAGGGTATGGATCAGATAGACGCCTATGAGCCAGAACGGCGTCACCTTCAGAGTCGGGTTGGCGGTGTAGGCAAGGCTTGGAGCCACGAGAAGAAGCATGCCCGCGCCAACGAAAAAGAGGCCCCAGGTGAACTTGGCCGGGCTGCTGGGTTCCTTGTCCCCAAGGCGTACCCAGAGCCAGCTGAACACAGGTGCGAGCAGGAAGATCCAGAGCGAGTTCACACTCTGGAACCAGCTGGATGGGAAGGACCACATGCCGAAGCTGCAGCGGGTATGTTCATCCGCGAAGAGGTTCAGAGTGGTGCCCGCCTGCTCGAAGACGAAGAAGAAAGTCATGATGAAGACCACGAGGATGGCCACTACCCACATGCGGTTGCGATCCTCCTGGGTGAGCGGGACACGGGCCTGATGGGTGTCTGAGTTGTGAGTCTTTGGGGCCTGCTTCAGGCCCACCACCCCAAGGGCGCGCTGACGGAGGAGGAACTGGATGAGGCCGGCCAGCATGGCCAGGCTGGTGAGTCCAAAGGCCCACCGCCAGCCGCTGTTCGAGGCAAAGCCCATGGCCTGGAGCGCGGTCCCGAACACGGAACCTTGGGCCATGAAGCCGAGGATGAGCGGGGCGATGAAGGCTCCGACGTTGATGCCCATGTAGTAGAGGGTGTAACCCGCATCCCGCCGAGGATCGTTCTGCTCGTACAGCATGCCAACGAGGCTGGTGCAGTTGGTCTTGAGCAGGCCGGTACCTAGGGCCGTCGCCGTAAGCCCGCAGTAGAAGAAAGTCAGGGGACCCGCGGCCAAACCCAATTCACCCAGGATGATCAGACTGGCTCCGAGGACCACGGCCCGCCGATGGCCAAGGAAGCGGTCGGCAATCCATCCTCCAGGAACGCTGAGGGCATAGACGAAAAAGGTATAGAGCGCGTAGATCGTGCCGGCCCACTCCTTGGCCATGCCCAGGCCCCCGGCCGAGGCCGGCGCGATCATGTAGAGCATGAGAAGGGCCCGCATGCCGTAGTAGCTGAAGCGCTCCCACATCTCGGTGAAGAAGAGGGGATTGAGGCCTTTGGGGTGGGAGCGCAAGTTCCAAAGCCCATAGCTCGCCAGCCCCATCCACATGGCCACGGCCACGAAAACCGGGAGAAAGGCGCCGACCGTGAGGGTCGGAGCGGGTGGGACGGCCAGCGGCAGGTTCATCATAATTGTGGGCCCGGGAATGGTCCGCCCTCGCTAGGAGCGGTTCTTGGCGAATTCCACCACGGCTCGGAGCATGTCGCCCACGGACATGATGCCCACCAGGCTGCCCTGGACATCCACCACGCAGAGGCCGTAGAGCTTGTGGTCGAGAATGATCTGGGCCGCGGTGGCGAGGTCCATGTCCGGTGTGACGGTGATGGGAGATGTATTCATCACGTCCTTGACCGAAGTCTTGGAGAGGAGGTAATGGACCTCCCAGGTATCCAGGGAGGTGGCCTTGCCCGGTGAGTAGTCCTTGATCATCCGGTCCGTGATCAGGCCGGCGAGGCGACCTTTGGCCATGACCGGAAGGCGCCTGATGCCCTTCTCCTTCATGAGGTGGATGGCCTCGATGATGGAGGCCCCCTGATCGATGGTGACGGGGTTCTTGGTCATCCACTTTTCGACGGTGGTCATCGCACTCTCCTCACATGCCCAGGAAGGCCTTCTTGATGTGGTCATTGTTGAGCAGTTCCTCTCCCTTGCCAGTGAGCACGACCCGCCCCGTTTCCATCACATAGGCCCGGTGGGAGATGCGGAGGGACTGATAGACGTTCTGCTCCACGAGAAGAATGGTAACGCCCTGCTGGTTGATGCCGGTGATGATGTCGAAGATGCTCTTCACCAGCAGGGGCGACAGGCCCAGGGAGGGCTCGTCCAGCAGCAGCACCTTGGGGTTGGCCATGAGGCCCCGGGCGATGGCCAGCATCTGCTGTTCCCCTCCCGACATGGTGCCGCCCAGCTGTTTCTCACGCTCCTTGAGGCGGGGAAACAACTCGAACACCCAGTCGATGTTCTTCTGACGGTCTGCCCTTGTGGCCTTGACGTAGGAACCCATGCGCAGGTTCTCCATCACGGACATCTCAGGGAAGATGCGGCGGCCCTCTGGAACCTGGACAATGCCTGCCTCGACCACATGATGCGGCTGCATCTTGCCGAGGTCCTTGCCGTCGAACGTGATCTTGCCTGAGCTTGGTTTCACCAGGCGGGAGATGTTCTTCAGGGTCGTGGACTTGCCGGCGCCGTTGGCCCCCACGACGGTGACGATCTCCCCCTCGTTCACCTCCAAATCCACGTCCCACAGCACCTTGAGGTCGTCGTAGGCGAAGTTGAGCTTCTCGACCCTAAGCATGGCTCTCACCCAGGTAGGCGCTGATGACATCGGGGTTGCTGACCACTTCCTGGGGTGTGCCCTCCGTGAGTTTCTCGCCTGAATTGAGGACGACGATGCGGTCTGAGATGCGCATGATGGCCTTCATGTCATGCTCGATGACCATCTGGGTCAGGCCGCGTTCCTTGATGTCGAGAATAAGCTGGATGAGCTCTTCGCTCTCGGCGGGATTCAGCCCACCCATCACTTCGTCCAACAGCAGAAGCTTGGGCTGCGTGGCAAGGGCCCGGGCCACCTCCAGTTTCTTGCGCTCGCCAATGGGCAGTCCACCGGCGAGAAAATTCGCCCGGTGTTCCAGGCGGACCACCATCAACTGCTCCATGGCCATGGCTCGGGCAACCTTCAGCGATGACGTATGCGCCAGGGCCCCGACCATCACGTTGTCCACGACAGATAATTTCGCCAGAGGCCGCACCTTCTGCCAGGTGCGCACCATGCCAAGCATGCAGACCTTGTCGGGATCCAGGCCATTCATGCGCCGGCCATCGAAGATGACCTCCCCTTTCGAGGGCGGATAATACCCGGTGATACAGTTGAACAGCGTGGTCTTGCCCGCGCCGTTGGGCCCGATGAGCCCCATGATGCTGCCCTCCTCCACGGAGAAGGAGACATCGGCATTGGCCGCGAGACCCCCAAAGAATTTGCTGACGTTCTTGATTTCCAGGATGGCCATCAGACCGCCTCCTGTTTCCGGCGCGACGCCATTTTCTTGATGAAGCCCATGAGCCCTTCCGGCATGAACAGAATCACCAGCACCACGAGGATCCCGTAGAGGAGCACATGGGCATGGGAGAGGTTCTCCTTCAGGAAGATCCCCACCCTGGAGTCCGCGCTGACCACGCCACCTCTTACCAGGAGATCCGTGACCAGGTTGCTGCGCAGGGCCTCAGACAAGGGCACTAGCACCAGGGAACCAAGCACCGGACCCCACAGGGTGCCCATGCCACCGATGATGCAGATCAGCATGATCTGGACGGAGACATCGAGACCCAACACGGTGGGCGGATCCACGAAGCCCACATAGATGCCGTAGAAGGCGCCAGCCAGGGAAGTCAGGACGGCGGAGATCACCAGAGCGATATTCTTGTAGAGCGAGATGGAGATGCCGAGAGAGTGTGCCGCATCCTGATCCTCACGGATGGCCTGGAAAAAGTAGCCCAGCTTGGAATGCTGCACCCAGTAGGTGATCCCAAGGGTGAGCAGGGCCAGGAAGATGCCGATGTAGTAGAAAGGGACCTTGGTCGAGAAATCGGTGACGACCACTCCGGCAACCTTGAAGGCGGGCAGCTCGGTGGCCAGAATGCCCTCGGCGCCGTTGGTCAGGGTAGTGAGGTTGATGGCCGAGAGCCTTAGGATCTCGGCGACCGCGATGGAAGCCAGCACGAAGTAGGGGCCGCGCAGGCGGAAACAGATGCTGCCGATGACCAGGGCCACCAGCACCACCAGCACCATGCCGGCCCAGACGCCGAACCAGGGCGCGATCTGCCAGGTGTGCATGAGCATCATGGTGGTGTAGGCACCTACCCCAAAGTAGGCCGCGTGTCCCACTGAATGCTGTCCGGCGAACCCACCCAGGATGTTCCAGCTCTGTCCCTGGGACACGCTCAGGAACAGGAGGATCATCATGTGCAGGGCGTAGGGGCTTTCCACATATTTGGGAATGACCAGAAGCAGAGCCAGGACGATGAGACCCACGACTGCCTTGAGAATCGTCTTGGACATTCTGGCCTCCTCAGGTCCGCGACTTGCCCATCAAGCCAGAAGGCTTGAAGAGGAGCACCAGCAGGAAGAGCACGAACACGATCACGTCCTTCCAGCCAGAGGAGATGTAGACCGCGCTCAAGGATTCGGTGATGCCGATCAGGATGCCGCCCAGCGTGGCTCCGACCACGCTCCCCATCCCGCCCAGAACCGTGATGACGAAGGCCTTCAAAGTGAAGACCGAGCCCACCTGGGGGAAGATGTAGTAGGTCGGCGAGATCAGGGCGCCGGCTGTGCCCGCCAGAGCAGACCCGAGACCGAAGGCGATGATGGACATGCGCTTGACGTTGATGCCCATCAGTTGGGCCGCATCACGGTCCTGAGCGGTGGCGCGGATGGCCTGACCCGTGTCCGTCTTCAGCAGGAACCAATACAGCGCGACCGTGATGACCGAGGTGATCAGGAAGGAGATCAGGAGGGGTACGGAAACGGAAACGCCGCCACCAACCTGGAAGGTGGAAGAAGAATACGAGGTGCTGAGGATCTTGTAGTCGGAGGTGAAGATCAGCATCACGGTGTTGCTCATGATCAGGCCAAGGCCGATGGTCAACAGGATCTGATTCTGGGCCACGGCATTGAGCACCCGGTTGATGAACACCTTCTGGAGGAAGCCTCCGAACAGGAACATCAGGGGGAAAGTGATCAGCACGGACACGAAGGGATCAATGCCGAAATGGCTGGTGAAGGCCAGGTAGGTGAGATACATCCCGACCATGAGGATGTCGCCGTGGGCAAAGTTGATGACCCGCATCACGCCGAAGATGAGGGTGAGTCCGATGCCGATGAGCGCGTACACCCCACCGATGAGGATGCCGCTGAGGAGGGATTGCATGAAAACGGCCATGGCCGGGTAGCCCCCCAGGAAGGAAAAGGAGGCGCCAGATGGCGCCTCAACTCAGGACAAAGTCATTTCCACTTGGGGAAGGGATAGACCGCCTTCTTGGTGGCAAATCGGGAAGGCAGGATCGTTTCGTAGTTCCCGGAGATGATCTGCTGGACGAGCATCTGGTGGTTGTTCTGGTTGTTGAAGCCGTCATAGTCGGCGAACTGGACTTCGCCCATCACACCATTCCACTTGCCGGCCTTCAGAGCATCACGGGTCTTGGCCCGGTCTCCACCGGAGTTTTTCGCGGTCTCGGCCATGATCATCATGGAGGCATAGGCGCAGGCCGCATGATAGGAGGGTACCTTGCCAAATTTGGCCTTGTATCTCTTGTCGAATTCCTTCGCTCCGGGCCAGTTCACATCCTGTGTCCATTGGGTGCATGAGATCACGTTCTCGGAGATGGCCCGTTCGTTGGCGAAGTCAGCAGTCGTGAAACCCGCACCGGCACCCAGGAAGGCTTGGGGCTGGAGGCCCACTTCCCGGGACTGCCGCATCAGTAGAATCGCTTCGCCGGCATAGGAGACCATGAATACGAGATCGGGGTTCTTTGACTTGATCTGAGCCAGTGTGGACCGGTAATCCGCAGCCCCCTTGGGATAGGATTGATCCGCCACCACTTGGATGCCCTTCGTCGCGACGTAGTCCTTGGCGGTCTTCGAAGTGGAGGTCCCGAAATCCGTATTTTCATAGATAAAAGCGATGGACTTCGGTTTCCCCAGCGAGAGGGCCGCGTCAATGAGGCTGGAGGCGTACTTGTCGGCTGGAGCGTTCATCCGGAACACATACTTGAGCCCCTGCCGGGTGATCTCCTCCTTGGCGGCGGCGGGAATCAGGAGGGGCACCTTGTACTTCTCCGCGAGTTTGGAGACGGCGTTCGAGCAGGCCGACGTATAGGGCCCCACCACGCCCACCACGTTGTCGCGGGTGGCCAATTTCTCCATGGCGCTCATGGAAATTTGGGGCTTGCCCGTATCGTCCTCCCACACTAACTGCAGGTTGATCCCCTTCTTCTTCAGGTCCTCTTCAGCCAGTTTGATGCCGTTGGTGATGTTCTCGCCGATGGGGGCCTCGGCACCAGTAATGGTGTTGATGACACCAATCTTCTGGGCCAGCAGGCAGGGGGAGAAGGACAGGGTGGCGACCAGGGCCAGGAAATTCTTTCGCATGTTCACTCCGGAACAAATGAAGGCTTGTTTGGTTGGTGTTGAATTCTACTCGCAGTCCGAACATCGGGCCGAAAAATAGTCCCCTTCCCTGCACACCACCACCCTCGAGCCATAGAGGCTGGCAAGGTTGTCCGTGGTGAGCACATCTGCCTTGGGCCCATCTTGAAACACACGCCCCTCCTTCAGCAGGATCACCCGCTGAATCTGGGGCAGGATTTCCTCGATGTGATGGGTCACCAGCAGGATGGTCTTCCCTTGCCAGGCGATCTTCTGAAGCATCATCAGGAAGTGCTGCCGGGCTACCAGGTCCAGCCCCGTCGTGGGCTCATCCAGCAGCAGCGCCCGGGGGTCCGGGGCCAGGGCCCGGGCGATGAGAATGCGTCGGGCCTCGCCCGTGGACATCTCCTCGATCCGTTTGTGGGCAAGGTGGCTGGCGCCGACCAGGGCAAGGGCCCTGTCCGCGCCTTCCGCCATGGCTGAGGTGACCTCCTGATGGGCGAAGATGCCGTGGCTTCCGAAGAAGCCCGACACGACCAGTTCCCGTCCGCTTCTGCGTGCGCCTCCGCTGGCTTCGAGGAAGGACAGGTTCAAGTCCGCGGAGACGATGCCCAGTTGGGAACGGAGTTCGAAGAGGTCCCACTGGTCTCTGCCAAGGATCTGGATCGGCCTGGCGTCCTCTCCGGCCAGCAGAGGGTAGTCCTGTCGGTTCACCAGCCGGATGAGGGAGGACTTCCCACAGCCGTTGGGCCCGAGAATGGCTGTGTGCTCTCCCTCCCGGATCTCGAAGCTCAGGTCATGGAGAACGGCCCTGCCGCCCCGGATCACCGTCGCGTGGTGCAGGGCGAGTAGAGGAGGTGGAGGGTCCTGAATCTGATCAGCGCCCATGGGCACTCCCGGACAGTGGCAGACTGGAAGGGACATGAAACGGTTCGAATTTCACCTGAGGATCTCCCCAGAGAGATACCTGGATTATTACCGTGGCGCCATCCGCCAGGTGGTAGTCCGCTGCCCGGATGGCGTGACCGTCCAGTTCCCAGCCTCCCTGCTACAGGCATTTGTCACGCCAGCAGGTATTCAGGGGGAGTTCGTCCTGACCTGTGATGATTCCAACAGGGGCGCGGACCTGCGGCGATCGCCCGTCAGGGGTTGAACTCCGGCTCCGTACGACGGACTAATACCGCATCTCACGGTTGTAAGGAATGCCGAGGCTGGAGGGTCCGAGCATGCGAGCTTTCCGCGTCAGGGAGAGCACCAGGATGACCAGCACGTAGGGCAGCATCACCGCGAATTCATAGGGGAACTTGATGCCGCCAACCTGGATGGAGAGTTGCAGCGACTGGGCGAGGCTGAACAGCAGCGCGCCCCCCATGATGCCCACCGGGTTCCAGCGGCCGAAGTACACGAGAGCCACGGCGATGAAGCCCCGGCCGGCCACCAGATCGTCCGCGAACATCTTGGCCTGGCAAAGGGAGAGGTAGGCGCCGCCGAGCCCAGCCATGGCGCCGCCGAGCATCAGAGCCTGGTAGCGCACTCGGTTCACGTTGATGCCCATGCTGTCTGCGGCCCGCGGGGCAGTACCAGCCGCGCGGACTTTGAGGCCCCAGGGCGTCTTGAAGAGGATGTACCAGCTGGCCGGGACCATCAGAAAGGCGATGTAAACCATGGGGTTGTGGTTAAAGAGAAGTTCGCCCAGGAAAGGGATCCGGCTGAGCCCCGGAATCGCCCATGCTGCCAGGCCTTCCACCCCTGTCACACCACCGACGTAGTGCCGGAAGAGCGTGCCGGCGACACCCCAACCGAGCATCTGCAGCCCGATGCCCGCAATGCCCTGCTCGGCCCGGAAGGTGACCGTCACCAGGGCGAAGAGGAGGCCGAGGATGATGCCGGCCACCATGGCGATGGCGAACCCGATGAGGATTCCGTAGGGCGCGAGGGGCCCGGTCTTGAGGAAGTAGGGCGGCAGGAAGCCCAGGAAGGCCCCCATGCACATGATGCCCTCGCAGCCGAGGTTGAACACCCCCGCACGCTGGTTGAACATCTCCCCCAGGGACGCCAGGAGCAGCGCCACCGAGAACGGCACGCCGAGCAACAGGATGTTGTAGACGAAACCGTGGGTCACGACTGACCTCCATCCTTGGTGGATTCTGGAGCGGCCTTTGCCGTGAAGCGCGCGAAAAACCTTGCCGCGCGTTCCTGGGTATAAGCGTTGTTCAAGTACATCTTCGCGGAGACGATGCACAGGATGATCACGCCCTGGAGAACCAGGATCATGTTCGCCGGGACTCCGGCGGAGCGCTGGGTCATGTCCGACCCGACCAGCAGAAGGCCGAAGAAGACTGCCGCCGGCACGATGCCTGCGGGATGGAGGGCCCCGAAGAGCGCCACCACGATCCCCGCGAACCCGTACCCGGAGGTGATGTTTTCGATGGCGCGGTGGTGGACGCCCGTGACCTCCACGGCCCCCGCGATCCCTGCGAAGCAGCCGGAGAGGACCATGGCCATCACCAGCGACCCCGGCACGTGGATCCCCGCGTAGCGCGCGGCTTTGGCCTCGGCCCCAGCGGCCCTCAGGCGGAAGCCGAAGGTGGTGTGCCAAAGGAAGAAATAGACACATACGCACAGGACGAGGGCCAGGATCAGACCCGTGTGCAAGCGAGTGCCAGGGATGAGGTGGCTCAAGATGGCCGACTCGGGCAGGCGCATGGACTGAGGGGTGCCCGAACCAGTTTCCAGCTCGCCAGGGTCGATCATGGGCCCCCGGAGGAAGAAGGTGTAGAACTGCGCGGCGATGTAATTGAGCATCACGGTGGAGAGAATCTCATTGACCCCCAGCCTAGCCCGGAGGATCCCCGCGATCCCGGCCCACAGGCCGCCGCCGATGGCACCCGCGAGGACGACCAGGGTGAGCAGCAGGTACCGCGGCAGCCCCGGCAGGGCGAGTGCCGTGGCAGTGGCGGCCAGAATGCCAATAAGCATCTGGCCCTCGGCGCCGATGTTGATGATGCCGCTGCGGAAGGCGATGGCGATCCCCAGGCCCACCAGGATGAGGGGGACGGCCCGCACGAGGATTTCGGTGATGCCGAACACGTCCTTGAAGGGACCCGTGAAGATCGTCACGTAGGTGTCTAGGGGGCTCGCCCCGATGGCCTTCAGCACCAGGGCCCCGAGGACCGCGGCGGCCAGGGCGGCGAGGAGGATGACACCCGCACCGTAGGCGATCTTGAACTTGGAGGTCATATCAAAACCCCCACGTGGTCGCGCGAGGGCGCCGGGCGAGCGAGGCGAGAAAGCGATTATTCATCGGCCACCCCCGCCATGAGCAGACCGAGCCGTTCCCGCGTCGCATCGAGGGAGTTCAGGACCTTGAGGATCCTGCCCTTGTAGATGACGGCGATGCGGTCCGACAGGTTCATGATCTCCTCGAGTTCCTCGGAGATGAGCAGGACGCCACCCCCCGCGCGGCGGCGGGCGAGGAGCTGGGAATGGATGAATTCCTGGGCACCCATGTCTACGCCCCGGGTGGGATAGACCGCCACCAGGGCTTTAGGCTCGCGGGCCAGCTCCCGGGCCAGGATGACCTTCTGGATATTCCCTCCCGAAAGGGAGCCACCGGCGGCGGAAGTGGAGGAACAGCGGATGTCGAAGGAGGCCTTGAGTGCTTCGGCATTGTGGGCGATCTCACTCTGCTTGAGCACCACCCACCAGCTGAACTTGACGGTATGGAAATCCTTGAGCACCAGATTCTCCTTCACGGAGAACTTGGGCACGATGCCCTCGTGGTGGCGGTCCTCGGGAATATAGCCCAGGCCGGCGGCGATCATCGACGCCGGGCTCCGGTTGGTCATGTCCGCGTCCAGGAACTCGACCCGACCCGATTCCACGCGCCTGAGCCCCGTGAGCGCCTCGGCTAACTCCCGCTGGCCGTTGCCGGAAACGCCGGCCAGGCCGAGGATCTCACCCGCATGGAGTTCCAGGTCCAGTCCATCCAGGGCCAGATGGCCCCGGTCACCCCGGACGTGGAGATCCCTGGCCTGCAGCACCACGCCGCCGTCCAGACTCAGGCCCTCGTTCCGGGGAAGGTGGATCTCGCGGCCGGTCATGAGCGCGGCCAGGTCCGCCGAAGTGTGATCCGCGGTCTGCCCGTTGAAGACCACGGCGCCGTGCCGCAGGATGGCCACCCGGTCGGAGAGGGACTTGACCTCGTTCAGCTTGTGGCTGATGAAGATGATGGAGAGCTCACCCGTCATGCGCTTCAGGCGGTCGATGAGGTCATCGGTCTCCTGAGGGGTGAGGGCTGACGTGGGCTCATCCAGGATGAGGAGCTGGGCGCCGAAGCAAAGGGTCTTGATGAGCTCCACCCGCTGCTGTTCGCCCACGGAGAGCTGCCAGATGTGGGCATCGGGATTCACGGGGAGCTGGTGGTGCTCGGAGACCTCCATGATCCTGGCCTTGGCCGACTTGAGATCCAGGTTCATGAACCGGTGGTGCTCCTTGAGCCCCAGGGCCACGTTCTCGGTCACGGTCATGTTGGGCACCAGCATGAAGTTCTGGTGCACCATGCCGATGCCGTGGGCATAGGCGTCGTTGGGGGTGTGGAACCGGACTTCACGCCCATTCAGGGTGATGGTTCCCGAATCCGGCTGGTAGAGACCCGCCAGGATGTTCATGAGGGTGGATTTCCCTGCGCCGTTCTCGCCCACCAGCGCGAGGACCTCCCCCCGCGATACCTGCATGGAGATGTTGTTGCAGGCCAGGATGCCGGGAAACCGCTTGGTGATGCCCTCGAGCCTGAGTTCCCTGATGGGTTCGGCAGCCGTTCTCATGGAAACTCCTGGATGACCGGGATGAAGCCATCAGCAGAAAAAACAGGCCCCGGTATGCCTGGGCATGCCGGGGCCTTGGATCCGGTGATGCCTAGAACTTGACTTCCTTCCACGCGAGGGGGAGCTTGCCGGCGGTCATGTCGGCCTTGGCCTTGTCCACGGCCTTCTTGATGGCGGGGGTCAGGACCTTGCCGACCTTGTCGTTGTACTGGAAGACGAAGCCCTTGTTGGCAAAGTTCAGAGGGATGTTCTCACCTCCGCGAACCCCGGCTTCCCGCTTGGCGATGAGGACCTCCACCACGGCCTTGTAGTTGTAGCTGGAGGCGGCAATCACCTTGGGAGCTTCGGGAACGCTGAGCTGGGAGGTGTCCTGGCCCGCCCACCAGATGGTCTTGTCCTTGGTGTCGGCGACGACCTTGAGGGCCCCCATGGCCTGCTGCGAAGAACCCGTGAGGAAATCGGCGCCGGCATTGATCTGGGTCTTGGCCAGTTCGGCGGCCTTGACGAAGTCGCTGAAGCTGCCCGTGTGGGCCACTTTCACCTGGACGTTGGGATTCACGGACTTGGCGCCGAGCACGTAGCCGCGGTCATAGCGGGCGGCATCGCCGCCATCCACTGGACCCACGCAGCCCACGATGTTGGCCTTGGTGACCAGGCCGGCGATGATGCCGTTGAGGTAGCCGGTCTGTTCGCTCTCGGGCATGTAGGTGAAGACGTTCTTGCCGCCGATGTCGGCGCTGGTCCCGAAGACGAAGGTAGTGTTCGGGTAGTCGGGGGCCATTTCGTTGACCAAGTTCTTGTACTGGGCGCCATGGCAGATGATGATGTCGTACTTGTTGGTGGCGTACTGGCGGGCCGCTGACCCGGCGTCCACGGGCTTCATCTTCTCGCTGTAGTTGTACTCGACTAGCGTGTTCCCGTATTCCTTCTGCACCGCCTTGATGGCGTCATGCATGGACTGGCACCAGCCCTTGTCGTCCACCGTGGACTCGACGATGAGGGCGACGCGGACCTTGGCCTTGGGAGGGGCCGCGGAGAGGCCGCTGACGAGCGCCCCCAGCATTGTGAAAGCGAGGAATAGCCTTTTCATCTCCTACCTCCTGGAATTTGAAAGCACGCCCAAATTTAACAGTTCTGGCGGGGGACAAAATAAATAAATCTCCCACTGTGAAAAATATTGTCCGTCCCCGGCAAGTCCCCCCCAAAATAAAGGTCTGGATGTCTTCTGAGGAGCCAAGATGGCTGAAATTCCTGCCCTGGGACCCTCCTTGTCCCGAGAGGGACCGACCCGAGAGCAAATGGTGCAGCATCTTCGCCGCGCCCAGGAAATCGCCATCCGGGCCGTCGCCATGGGCCATCATCCCTTCGGGGCGATCCTGGTGGGGCCAGACCACGAGACGGTGCTGCTGGAGCAGGGCAACGTGAACACGGTCAATCATGCGGAAGCCGTGCTGGCGCGCACAGCAGACATGAACTTCACCCCGGGCTATCTCTGGGGCTGCACGCTCTACACCACGGTGGAGCCCTGCGCCATGTGCGCAGCCACCCAGTACTGGGCCAATATCGGCCGTCTGGTCTACGGCTTGGACGAGCGGCGCCTTCTTGCTCTGACCGGTGACCATGCCGAGAATCCCACGATGGATGTGCCGGCCCGTTACATCTACGAGCACAGCCAGAAGGCCATCGAGGTCATTGGACCGATTCCGGAGGTAGAGGAAGAAATCGCTGAACTGCATCGGGCCTACTGGCAGCGCAGTCCAGAACTCTGACTAAACGGGAAAACAATAGATCTACAAATATGATAATTTATTGTCCATGACTCCATCCAATCTGCCTGACATCCAGGTCCGGATCGCGGATGCCTACCACGGGCTGCCTGAAGCGCAACGCGCCATTGCCAATGCGCTGATGGCGGATCCACTGCTCGGCGCCTTATGGGGCATTGAGTCCACGGCGGAACGGGCCGGAGTCAGCATGGGCTCGGTCATGCGCTTCGCCAAGCGTCTGGGGTACCGGAGCTACAGCGATTTCCGGGATGCCCTGCGGGATGCCTGCAATGCCCGCTCAGGGGGATCCGAATCCGAATTTTCCGATCTGGAGGTCCCCACGGATTTGTTTGGCACCCTGGCAGAAGTGGTGCAGCGGGACAGCCAGCACCTCGACCGGATGATCCAGATGGTGGACCATGACAAGCTCCAGCGCGCCGCGGAGATCCTGGTTCAGAGTCGGCATCGCATCATTCTCGGCAGGGGCGTGAGCCACGTCATGGGGTTGATCCTGGCCTTCTACCTGACCCAGGCCGGGGTTTCCTGCAGTGCGGCACTGCCTTCTGACTTCTCCAACCAGGTCGCCAACCTTGATATTCAGGATCTACTTGTAGCCATAAGCTTCCATCCCTACAGCAGGGAGACCGTGGATGCGGCGATCTTCGCCAAACAGAATGGCGTGAACGTCCTCGGAATATCAGACCGTCCAGATTCTCCCCTCGCGGACTTTTCCGACATTCTGATCCCCGTGCCGAGCGAGAACCTGCTCTTCAGCTACAGCATGACTTCCTTCGCCGCCTTGGCCCATGCCTTCGCCATCGTCCTGGCGGCCCGGGACGAGTCCGGCGTCCTCAAGCGCCTCAAGGCGGCGGACAAGGTGGCCCAGCCCCTCTTCGTGGACCACTGGCTGCCCGTGCAGCCAGGGGCGATCCACAAGTACAGGGCCAACAAGGTCTGAGAGGGCGACTGGCGGGTCAGACGGAGTTTAAAAACGGTCCCAGAGTTTCTGGGCCAGTTCGCGGCTGTGGGCCGCCAGAGCGGCTTCGTCTATGCCGATGGTGAGGCGCTTGCCTTCCATGAGCACCCGGCCGCCGCAGATGGTGGTGTCCACCGTCGCCTGGGAGATGCCGAAGATCAGGTGGCCCAGCACTGTGTCATCGTTGAACGGCGTGGGCGGGTGGTAGTCCACCAGGATGACGTCGGCGACGGCGCCTTCCTGAAGGGTGCCGATGGGGAAGCCCCACATGCGGCTGGCCAGTTCCGGATTCCGCCCAACGAGCGTGCCGGCCACCTCCATGAAACCGCAGCTGGGGTGGTCCTGGCGGAGATGCTGGGCCCACATGGCCACGCGGATCTCCTCCAGCATGTTCACGGTCATGGCATCGGTGCCGAGCCCCACGCGGACGCCCCGCGCCGTGAGCTTAAGCAGGTCCGCGATGCCCACGGCGTTGTTCAGGTTCGACTGGGGATTGTGGGCCACGAAGGTGTCCGTGGCGGCCAGAAGGTCGATGTCGGTGTCCGTGACATGGACCGCGTGGGCCGCGATGCTCTTCCCGCCCAGGAGTCCATGCGCATGGAGCCTGGCCACTGGCGTAAGGCCGTGCTCCTGGAGGTTGGCGGACACATCCGAGGCGGCCTCGGCCACGTGGACGTGGAAGCCGATACCCAGATCTCGCCCCAAGGCCGCAGCCCGATCCAGGGTGGCGTCGGAGAGCGTGAAGGCCGCGTGGAGACCGAACAGGGCCCGGAGCTGCGGATCCCCTTCCCTGGCGCAGCGCCGGGCGAAGGCGGCGTTCTCCTCCAGCCCCTCCGTGGCGATGGCCTCGCCGTCCCGGTCCGAGACCTCGTAGCAGAGGCTGGCCCGCACCCCCGAGGCCTTCACTGCCTTGGCGATGCGGTCCAGGGAACCCGTGATGGCGTGGGGGCTGGCGTGATGGTCCACCAGGGTCGTGGTGCCCTTGCGGATGGCGTCGAGGAGCACCACCTGGGCGCTCATCTCCACGTCATCGAGGTTGAGCTGGCGGTCGAGACGCCACCAGAGATTGTCAAGCACCTCCTGGAAGGTGGAGCTGGGGGCCATCTTGCCCAAGCCCCGCACCAGCGTGGAGTAGAAGTGCATGTGCGCATTCACCAGGCCCGGCATGACCACCTGCCCACCCGCGTCGATCACCTTGTCGAAGGGCCCCGGAATGGCCTCCTTCGGCGCAATGCGGGCGATGCGGCCATGTTCGATGAGCAGGGCCTGCCCTTCCAGCACCCGGCAGGGGGCGCCGAAGGTGATGATCGTTCCGTTGTGGATGAGCAGGCGGGTGGACATGGAGATCACCAGGGTGGTTTGGGAGGATTATGAACCAGACCGATTTCTTCTTTCCGCATGAGGAATGAAAAGATAAAAAATAATTGTTCTGGATAAAAATTTATCATACTTTCTTTCTATAGCAAACCTGAGGGTCCGCTACACCGCTTCCAACCTTCCAACAGCTGGACCGACTGGCAGGCGGCGCAGGATTCATCAGGCCTCCCCTGTCCTGCCATACTGCCTTATGTTTGAACATCCGAGTGAAAGGCGTCGAAGATGTCCACACTGCAGATCAACGATCGGGAAATCACCACTTCCAAGGACATGAATCTGCTGGAGTTCCTTCGGGAAGAGTTGAGCATCACCTCGGTGAAAAACGGCTGCTCGGAGGGAACCTGCGGCGCCTGCATGGTGCTGATCGATGGCAAGGCTTCCCGGGCCTGCCTCTCCAAGACCTCCAAGCTGGATGGGAAGAAGGTGCTGACGGTGGAAGGGCTCACCCCCCGTGAGCAGGACGTCTACGCCTGGTCCTTCGCCAATGCCGGCGCGGTCCAGTGCGGTTTCTGCATGCCCGGAATGGTCATGACCGCCAAGGGGCTCATCGATGCCAATCCGGATCCACGCCCGGAGGAGATCACCAAGTCCCTGGCGCTGAGCATGTGCCGCTGCACAGGTTATGTGAAGATCGAAAAGGCCATTCTGGAATCTGCACGGATGCTCCGGGAGGACACGCCGGTGCCGGCGGATTCAGATACGCCCCTCAGCGTGGGTTCCCGGGTCTGCCGCACCGATGCAAGAGACAAGGTCCTGGGCATAGGACTGTACGTCGACGACATGAAGCTCCTGGGCATGCTCCATGGGGCTGTGCTCCGCGCCCCCAAGGCACGGGTGACAGTGCTGGGCATCGACACCACGGAAGCCCTGGCCATGCCGGGGGTCAAGGCCATCCTCACCGCCGCGGACGTGCCAGGAGAACGGCACCAGGGCCACATCATCCACGATTGGCCCGCCATGATCGCCATCGGCGAAGAAACCCGCTACGTGGGGGATGCCCTCGCCCTGGTGGCCGCCGAGACCCGGGCCCAGGCCAAGGAGGCAGTCACCAGGATCAAGCTGGACTTCGAAGTGCTCCCGCCCCTGGTGGACCCCCGCCTCGCCCTGTTGGAAGGCGCACCCCGACTCCATCCCAAGGGCAACCTCCTGGCCAAGACTGTCCTGCAGCGCGGCGATGTGGAGAAGGCCATCGCGGAAGCGGCGCATGTCATCCACCACACCTTCAACACTCCAGAGACCGAGCATGCCTTCATGGAGCCCGAGAGCGCCCTGGCCGTGCCCGAGGCGGACGGGACCCTGACGGTCTACACCGGCACCCAGAGCATCTACGACGACCACAAGGGGATCATCGGAGTCCTGGGCGTGGGCCCCGAGCAGGTCAAGGTGGTGAGCGCCTACGTCGGGGGCGGTTTCGGCGGCAAGGAGGACCTCATCGTCCAGCACCACGCCGCGCTGCTGGCCAATGCCACCGGCCTCCCTGTGAAGGTCACGCTGGGACGGCAGGAGAGCATCAGGGTCCATCCCAAACGCCACGCGATGGAAATGGAATTCACCGTGGCGGCCGATGCCGCCGGCAACATCACCGCCGTAAAGGCCCATCTGCTCGAAGACACCGGGGCCTATGCCTCCCTGGGCGGTCCCGTGCTGCAGCGGGCCTGCACCCATGCGGCGGGCCCCTACAAGATCCCCAACGTGGACATCGTGGGGATCGGCGTCTACACCAACAATCCTCCCGGCGGTGCCTATCGAGGCTTCGGGGTCACTCAGTCCTGCTTCGCCATGGAATCCTGCGTCACCCTCCTGGCCAAGGAAGTGGGCCTCAGCCCCTGGGAGATCCGCTACCAGAACGCGGTGGAACCCGGGGACGTGCTCCCCAACGGCCAGATCGCGGATCCGGGTACGGCCCTCAAGGAGACCCTGTTGGCCGTGAAGGAACTCTGCGAGGCCCGTCCCGATGCGGGCGTGGCCTGCGCCATGAAGAACGCCGGCATCGGTGTGGGGCTTTCGGACGTGGGGCGCGTGAGGATCCGCGTGCAGGGCGGCAAGGCCGTCATCTATACCAGCGCCGCCTGCGTCGGCCAGGGTCTGGCCTCGGTGCTCATGCAGTTCGTGGCCAATGCCTCCGGCCTCTCCTGGGGCCAGATCGAGGTGTCTGTCCCCGACACGTCCACTTCCCCCAACGGCGGCACCACGACCGCCTCGCGCCAGACCGTCTTCAACGGGGAGGCCGCCCGCCTGGCAGCCACGGACCTCGGGAAGGACCTGGAAAGTCACAGTCTGGTGGAATTGGAAGGGCGCGAATACTACCGCGAGTACTCAGGCGTCACCGATCCCATGGGCTCGGACAAGCCCAACCCCGTGAGCCATGTGGCCTACTCCTATGCCACTCAGGTTGTCCTCCTGGACGCGGAGGGCAGGCTGGAGAAGGTCGTGGCCGCCCACGATGTCGGGAAGGCCATCAATCCCAATCAGGTGGAGGCCCAGATCGAAGGCGGGGTGGTGATGGCGCTGGGCTACGCGCTCACCGAGGACTTCCCACTCAAGGACGGTGAACCCCAGGTGAAATACGGCACCCTGGGCCTCTTCAAGGCCACACAGGTACCTCCCATCGAGCCCATCATCGTCGAGAAGAATTCCGACCCGCTGGCCTTCGGCGCCAAGGGCCTTGGCGAGATCGTCTCCATCCCGACCGCACCCGCCGTGGCGGGCGCCTACTTCTACCGCGATGGGCAGTTCCGCACGGCACTACCCCTGGCGGGCACCCCCTATAGCCGGAAGAAAGGATGAGCCTCAGGATCCTCGAGGCCATCGCGACGAACCCGGCGGATCTCGTGCTCTGCACCGTCATGCGCGTCAGGGGATCCGCTCCGCGTCATGCCGGCTCCAGGATGCTCGCAGGCCGGGAAGGCCGCCTGCTGGGGTCGGTGGGCGGCGGCAAGGGCGAGGCAGTGGTCCTGGCCGCCTGCGCGGACCTGCTCGGCGGCGGACGTCCTGTCATTCTTGAGCTCGACATGCAGGGGCTGGACGTGGAAGGTCCCGCCATGGTCTGTGGGGGCATCAGCCGGGTGCTGGTGGAACACCTGGGGTCCAGGGCGCCCTACCTGGGCGCCCTGAAACTCCTCCGGGAAGGGAATCCCGCCCTCCTGGTCAAACGCCTGGAAACGGGCGAGACCGCCCTGCTGGATGGCGACGGCAGCTGGACCGGGGGTTCTCTGCAGGGCGCAGACCTCCAGTTCGCGCGCCAGGCCCTGGGATCCGGATACCCAGTCCTGGTGGAGGAAGCGGGCCTTCTGTACGACCCTTTGTTCCCAGAAGACAAGCTCCTGATCCTGGGCGGAGGCCACGTGGGCTGCGCCTTGGCCGCGCTGGCTCCGGGCCTCGGTTTCAAGGTCACCGTCGGCGACGACCGGCCCGCCTTCCTGGAGCCAGGCCGGTTCCCGGCGGGCGTGGACACGCTGGGCGGCGCCTACTCCGAGATCCTGGCGAGCTTCCCCTTCGACCCCTCCACCTATGTCGTGATCGTCACCCGGAGTCATCTGAACGATCTGGAGTGTGTCCGGGCCGTGCTCCGGCAGCAGTACTGCTACGCCGGTCTCATGGGCAGCCTCCGCAAAGTTCGGCTCGTCCTGGACCAGCTGGCGGCGGAGGATTTCGATCCGCTGAAGGTGGAGGCCCTCCGAGCGCCCATCGGCTTCGAGATCGGAGCGGAGACTCCCGAGGAACTGGCTGTGGCCATTGCCGCTGAACTCATCGCTGCGAGGAGGAAATCCGAATGCCTCGAGGCCGTCCATGGGGCCCGGAAGGCCCGGCGCCAGAGCCCGTGAACCTGGCCACGGCCCTGCTTCCCCTGCTCCCTGGGGGCAAGGGCGTCATCGCTTTCGTGGGTGCGGGAGGCAAGACCAGCGCCCTGTTTGGACTAGCCAGGGACATGGAGGGGCAAGGACTCCGGGTCCTGGTCACCGCCACGACCCATCTGATGGACCCGCGCTGGGAACCCTCCAGGCCCGCCTTCGACCTGGTCCTGCGGCCGGACCTGGAGTTCCCGTCAAAGCCCGCGACGCTCCCCGAGGCCCACCCAGGACTGACGGTGCTCCTCTCCCGACCGGCCGAACCGCCCGGCAAGCTCAAGGGCATCCACCCTGCCTGGATCCCGGCGCTGCGTGCGTCCTGGGATCTCATCCTGGTGGAAGCGGATGGCTCCAAGCGGCTGCCGGTCAAGGCCCCCGCCCCCCACGAACCGGTCATCCCCCCCGGCACCGACCTGGTGGTGGGCCTGGTGGGCCTGGACTGCCTGGAAAGGCCCATGGATGGCCAGACCGTGCACCGCCCGGACCACTTCAGCGCCATCACCGGCTGCGCCATCGGTGAACCCATCGCCTGGCAGCATCTGGCGGCCCTGGTCCGGCACCCCGAGGGCCTCTTCAAGCAGGCCACGGGTGCCTGCGTCATCCTGTTCAACAAGGTGGACAAGGCCCCTTTCATTCCCTCCGAGGCCCAGTTCGAGGCCCTGCCCGCGGACCTGATTCTGCTGGGTTCGTTGGAACCGACCGGACGGGTTATCGTCATCCATCCGGGAAGGCGCGCATGAACATGGTCAGAGGCAGTCTGGTGGTGGTGCGGGGCGCAGGGGATCTGGCCACTGGCTGCATCATCCGCCTGGTGCGCGCCGGTTTCCGGGTGGTGGCCCTGGAGGTTCCGGCCCCGAGCGCCATCCGTCGGACAGTCAGCCTGTCCGAGGCCATGTATGACGGCACGGCCTGTGTGGAGGGGGTTCAGGCTCAGCGTTGCGAGACCGTGCCGGAGCGATGGGCCAGCGGCGATCCGGTGCCGCTCCTGCTGGACCCGGAGTGCCGCATCCTCGAGCAGCTGGCACCCGTGGCCCTGGTGGACGCCATCCTCGCCAAGCGCAACCTGGGCACCCGCCGGGGCATGGCCCCCGTGGTGGTGGCCCTGGGACCGGGCTTCGCCGCTGGCCAGGATGCCGACGCGGTGGTCGAGACCAACCGCGGTCATGATCTGGGCCGGGTGATCCTCGCCGGCTGGGCCGAGGCCAATACCGGCGTGCCCGGCCTCATCGCGGGCCACGGCGGGGAGCGGGTGATCCATGCCCCATGCGCCGGGAGCGTGGAACCTCTCTGCGCCATCGGCGACAGGGTAAAAGCCGGGGATTTCGTCCTCTCCATCCAGGGCATGCCGGTGCCTTCGGCCATCGATGGCGTGGTGCGGGGCCTCATCCGGCCCGGCTTCGAAGCCAGGGCTGGGCTCAAGGTGGCCGACGTGGATCCCCGGGGCAAGCGGGAGCACTGCTTCACCGTATCCGACAAGGCCCGGGCCATCGCCGGAGGCGTATTGGAGGCCATCCTCATGCTGGGGGATGGAGCGGCCAGATGATCTACCTGGACAACGCCGCCACCAGCCATCCCAAGGCCCCCGGCGTGGCGGCTGCGGTGGCGCGCTGCATCGACGAGGGCACTGGCAGCCCGGGCCGGGGCAGCCATGCCTTGGCGCTGGAGGCCAGCAGGCTGCTCTTCGCTACCCGGGAAGCCTGCGCTGGCCTCCTGGGCCTGCCGCGGGCGGAACGCCTGATCTTCACCCGGAACGCCACGGAGGCGCTGAACCTAGTGATCCAGGGCAGCGTGCCCGCCGGGGGCCTGGTGGCGCTCAGCTCCCTGGAGCACAACGCCGTCATGCGTCCCCTCAGGCAGCTGGAGACCACCCGTGGCGTGCGCCTCCTGGTGGTCCCCTTCGATGGGTGCGGTCGGCCGGATCCCCAGTCCTTGCGGCTGGCCCTGGAGCAGCGCCCGGATCTGATGGTGCTGACGGCGGCCAGCAACGTCACCGGTGGCCTGACCCCGGTGGAAGAGGTGGCGGAACGCTGTGGCCGGAAGGGCATTCCCCTCTGCCTGGATGCCAGTCAGTCGGCCGGGCATCGCGCACTGCCAGCCGGATGCCAGTATCTCTGTTTCTCCGGGCACAAGGGGCTGCTGGGCCCCGCGGGCACGGGAGGGGTCTATCTGGCCGAAGGGGCCAGTCCCATGCCGCTGGTCCTGGGAGGAACGGGCAGCGCTTCGGACAGTGAATTCCAGCCGGACTTCCTGCCCGACCGCTACGAATCCGGAACCCCCAACCTGCCCGGTCTGGCGGGACTGCTGGTGGCCACCCGGTTCCTCTCCACCACGGGAATCGAGACCATCCAGGCCCGGGAATCGACCCTTTGCGACGACCTGCTTCGCGGCCTCCTCCTGCTGCCGGGGGTCTCCTCCCAGGGTCCTGGTCCAGGGATGGAGCGGGCCCCCGTCATCTCCATCAATATCTTCGACCGGGACCTGGGCGAGATTGCCCTGGCACTGGATCGCCGGGGCATCTGCACCCGGGTCGGCCTCCATTGCGCCCCGGCGGCCCACCGGAGCATCGGCACCTTTGCTTCGGGGGGGACGCTCCGATTCTCGCCAGGATATTTCACAACCCCCCTGGAAATCTGGAACACCCTGGAAGCCATGGAGGCGATCCTCTCGTGAAGCTCACGTCCTATACACGGTTCTCCGGCTGCGGCGCCAAGCTGGGTCCCGGCGTGTTGGAGCAGGCCCTGTGCGGCCTGACGCAGCCCGCCTACCCTGACCTCCTGGCCGACTTCCAGGGTGGCGAGGATGCCGGACTGTTCCGCCTCGGGGCCCACAGCGCCCTGGTGCAGACCGTGGATTTCTTCCCTCCGATCGTCGATGATCCCCACCTCTTCGGCCGCATCGCGGCGGCCAACGCCCTCTCTGACATCTACGCCATGGGCGCCCGGCCCATCACTGCCCTGGCCCTGGTATGCCACCCCCTCAAGGCCCTGGGTCTCGAACCGCTCAAGGCCATGCTGGCGGGCGGCCTGGAGGCGCTCACCGAAGCCGGATGCGCCCTGCTCGGCGGCCACAGCATCGAGGATCCCGAACCCAAGCTGGGCTATGCCATCACGGGGCTCGTGGATCCGGCCAGGGCCTGGCGAAACAACACGCTCCGGCCAGGCGGCAGGCTCATCCTCACCAAGCCCATCGGCACCGGCTTGGTGAACATGGCGCTCCGCGCCGAGTGTGCTTCTCCTGAGTCCCAGGCAGCGGCCGCGACTGCCATGGCCACCCTCAACAGGGTCGCCGCCGAGGTCCTGTCCCGATTCTCCGTCCAGGCCTGCACCGATGTGACGGGTTTCGGTCTGGCCGGCCACGCCGCCGAAATGGCTGCGGGCGATGTCTGTGGATTGGCCATCCGGATGGACCGGGTGCCGCTGTTGCCAGGCGTCGAGGAATACGCCGCCATGGGCCTGATCCCCGAGGGGACCTACCGGAACCGGGATGGCCGCCTCCGGTTTCTGGCCGGCGACTTGTCTTCCCTAGCCTTGGATCTGCTCTTCGATCCCCAGACCTCCGGAGGTCTGCTGGCGGCGCTCCCTGAAGCCGAGGCCGAACCGGCAATGGCCGCGCTCCGGGAGGCGGGCGTCCAGGCCTGGATCATCGGTGACACCGGCGGCGAGCCCGGGCAGGTCAGGATCCTCTAGCCATGTTGCTGCTCGCCACCTACGCCTCCAGCCATGAAGCCCTCAAAGCCGAGCAGAACCTCAAAGCCGCCGGTCTCCAGGTGGAGCTCATCCCCGTCCCCCGCCAGGTCCGGAGCAGCTGCGGCTTCTGTCTCCTGGTAGACGTGCAGGATCACGGCCACATCCTACAGGAGAGTGGTGCCAAAGGACTCTGGCGGGTCAAAGAGCCGGAGCCTGGCCATTACTGGAGGAACTATGAACCCCATCTGTAGAGTGCTGGATGCCCGTGGCCTCCCCTGCCCCCAGCCGGTGATCCTGGCCCGGAAGGCCCTGGCCGAGGGCGGTTTCGACCTGCTGGAGATCACCGTGGACGACCCGGCCTCCCGGGAGAACCTCCTGAAGTTCGCGGCCTATGCGAAGTGCCAGGTGGAAGAGGAGCGGGTGGAGGGTGCCCAGACCCGCCTCCGCTTGACCCCCTCGGGGGCGTCCTCTCCGCAAGCAGGGGAGATCCCGACCTGCGCCTCGGCGCCGGAAGCAGGCCGGGCCGCAGTCGTATTGATCGCTGCCGACGGGATCGGCCAGGGTGACCTGGACCTCGCCCGCCTGCTCATGAGGGGATTCCTGTACACCCTTACGGAATCCGAACAGTTACCGCGACGAGTCATCCTCATGAACAGCGGCGTGAAACTGGCGATCGAAGGATCCGGGTCCCTGGCCAACCTGAAGAAGCTTGAGGATCGCGGAGTTGAGGTCCTGTCCTGTGGCACCTGCCTGGAATTCTACAAATTGACGGATACGCTGGCGGTGGGCGGCATCACGAACATGTACGAAATAGCTGGACATCTCCTAGAGGGGCCCACCGTCAGCATCGGATAGACCCAGGGCAATTGCTTCACGGCCCTTGCGAAATTTGTGATCTAGGCCGGGAAAATTTTTATCTGTTCGGGCTTGCGCATTCCATACTTTCAAGCCTAGGCGGATACGGGATTGCCGCCCACTTCTGAGGTGCCGTATGGACCACAAGATCGTGGGGAAAAGTGCACAGAGGCTCGATGCCGTCGCCAAGGTGACCGGCCGGGCCAAATACACCGACGATTTCTTCGAGCGGGGCATGCTGGTGGGGAAGGTGCTTCGCAGCCCCCACGCCCATGCCCTTGTCACGCGCATCGATGCCTCCAAGGCCAGGGCCCTGCCTGGGGTCGTGGCGGTCCTGACCCCCCAGGATCTGCCCCAGATCAAGTTCGCCACCGCCGGGCACCCCTGGTCCCTGGATCCGGGACACCGGGATGTGGAGGATCGGTTGATCCTCACGGACAAGGCCCGCTTCGTGGGTGACGCCATCGCGGCGGTGGTGGCCGAGGATCTGCTCACGGCGGACAAGGCCCTCCACCTCATCGAGG
>CAIQPH010000245.1 GCA_903873655.1 uncultured Holophagaceae bacterium
ATTACGGAAGCCGGCAATGGCGTGGAAGCCTTGGCCAAGGCCTGCGAGCAGAAGTTCGACTGCGTCCTGACCGACTGGAACATGCCGGAGATGGATGGCCTTGAATTCGTCAAGGCCGTGCGCGCCCAGAATCCGGTCATTCCGATCCTCATGGTGACGACCAACGCCGCCAAGGAGGACATCGTGGAGGCCCTTCAGGCCGGCGTGAACAACTACGTGGTGAAGCCGTTCACCCCGGAGACCCTCAAGGAAAAGATCGAGTCCCTCCTCGGGTAGGGAGCAGGCCATGGACCAGTCCGAAATCGACGCCCTCCTTGCCGGAGGCGGAAAATCCCCCAAGAAGCCCAAGGCGGCCGCCGAGGCGCCACCGCCTGCCAAGCCGGTGTCCCCGTCTCAAGAAGAACCCCACAAGGACGGCAGCGGCCATGTGATTTCCGAACTGGACACGGTCACGTCCGTGACGGAACGCGAGTCCAACAAGATCATGGACCAGCTGGATCAGATCAGCAGCCTGGTCTCCCGCCAGCAACAGCTCGTGACCGACATGATGGGCCACGAAGGAGCCCAGTCCCCGGGCGTCCAGAAGGCCATCCATGAGGTCATGAGCGCCAGCAAGGAGATTCAGGACAAGGTCTTCGAGGCGATGGACCTCATGCAGTTCCAGGACATCACCCGCCAGAAGCTCGAGCGCATCGTCCACCACCTGCGGCAGATCCATGACTACATCGTGGACCTGCTGGGCACCGGCCTGAAGAGTGATACGGAGCGGCCCTCCATCAGCCATACCATCGCTCAGACGGGGACCACGCCCGACGAGAACAAGGCCCACGCGGACGCGGTGATCGAGGCCTTCAAGTCCCAGAAGAAGGGGTAAGCCATGGCCGCCGAGTCCACCCAGGCCCTCCTCGCCACGGAGTTGGTGCCTTCGGGCCAGTTGGTGACCTACACCCTGGACAACGTGGAGTTCGGCCTGGACATCGACCGAGTGCAGGAGATCACCCATCGCACGGACATCACGCCCGTGCCCGGCAGCCCAAGCTTCATCCTCGGCGTCATCAATCTGCGCGGCCTCATCATTCCCGTCATCGACAGTCGCATCCGGTTTCACCTGGCCTCCCAGGAAACCACCACGAAGACCCGCATCATCGTCCTGAGGCTGGCCAGCGGCCCCACGGGGCTCCAGGTCGACTCCGTGGCGGAAGTGGTGCGCCTGGAGGACCACACCGTTCGAGAAACACCGCCCCTCGTGGCGGGCATCCGCGCCGAGTACCTGGCTGGCATGGTCACTGTGGGCACCCGGTTGATCACCCTGATCCATCTGGAGAAGCTGCTGGACAGCTCAGAACTGTCCCGGCGCACTGAGCTCGAAGACCTTGGCATGGCCGGCACGATCGGTGGCGCCGGGAATAATGACGCGGTCGAGGATCTCGAAGAGGATGGCCGCCCCTTCGTCACGTTCCGACTGGGCTCCGAGTCCTTCGGAATTGCCCTTCATGAGGTCGAAGAGATCGTCGAACTGCCCCCGGTCACCAAGGTGCCCGACGCCCCGGACTATGTGCTGGGGGTCATCTGCCTGCGGGACCAGGTGATGCCCCTGGTGGACCTTTCGGAAATCCTCTCCATCCAGCAGGGCGAGAGCGAGCGCAAGCGGGACATGGTGGTTCTGCTCTCCTTTGGCAGCGCCAAGATTGGGGTGGTGGTCGATGAGATCCAGGAGATCCTCCGCGTGCAGGATGGTCAGACTCTGCCTCCACCCCAGACGTTGTCCGAGGCGGAGATGGAACACCTAGAAGGCATCCTCCTGCTTCCCGATCGCATGGTGAGCCTCATCAACGTGCTGAAGATCATCACCGGTGACGACCAGGAGAAGATTGCCGCCATGGGTCAGGGGCTTGGTCTCATGGACACCCGGGCCCAGGAGACGGTACCCAGCCTGGAACTGGTGGTCTTCCGTCTGGGCCCCGAGAGCTATGGCCTGCGCCTGCACGAAGTCCGCGAGATCATCATGGTGGGGCAGATCACGCCAGTACCAAGGGCGCCCCACTTCGTGGACGGCGTGCTGAACCTGCGCGGGGAGGTCATGCCGGTGGTGGATCTTCGCACGCGGTTCGGCCTGGAGCGGGTCGAAGCGACTTCCATTTCCAGAATCCTCATCACCAGCATTGGGGGTGTGTTCACGGGTCTGGTGGTAGATGCGGTCGATGAAGTCCGGCCCGTGGATCTGCACCGCTTCGGGCCTCCGCCCGCCGTCACCGCCGTGGGTGCCAACCGCTATATCGAGAAGGTGGCCCGCCTGGACAACGGCATGATCTTCCTCCTGGAGCTCAAGCAGCTTCTGACCGACACGGAGACCGAGCAGCTCCAGGGCCTCCAGGGACGCCGGGTACCAGCGAACAGGACGGGTGAGCCATGAGCGATTTCGCCCTCGACGACCCCAGCTTCTACGAGGATTTTCTCGTCGAGGCACAGGAACATTTCGAGCAGATCGAGACCAACTTCCTGGCCCTCGAGGAGTCGCCCGGCGATCTGGACCTGCTGAACGCCATCTTCCGCAGCGTCCATACCATCAAGGGCGCCGCCGGGTTCCTCGGCCTCCAGAAGGTCCAGGCCCTCTCCCACATGGGCGAGAACGTGCTGGATGACCTGCGGAAATCCCGCATGGAGCTCAACGATCGCATCATGGAACTGCTCTTCGAGACCGTCGACATGCTCAAGGTCCTGGTCGAGGATGTGGGTGTCCAGGTGAGGAAGCAGGGTGAGGCCCAGGATCCAGATCCCAGCGAGTTGATCCGCAACCTCGAATCCTTGAAGAAAGGTGGCGCCGTCGCTGCAGCTGCGCCTGTCGTAGCCGCTACCGGCGACCTGCAGCTCCCGGCCGCGTTGTCCGGCGTGAGCGAGGCGGGTCGCAAGGCCGTTGCCGCAGCCCTAACCGAAGGCAAAACCGCGCTCGGGATCCATGCTGAATTGGGGAGCTCCATCTTTGGAACGGCCTTCAACCCTTTTTCGATGTTCCAGATGGTGGAGCTGGTGGGACGCCTCCTCCATCGGCAGCTGATTCCCCGGGAGCCCCTGGTGGATCTGGACAGTTTCGATCCCCGGGCCTTCCACCTTGATTTGGTGATGCTCATCGAGGCCACGGAGCCCATCGAGGAGGTCCGCAAGGTCTTCGGAGCGGTCTCGAATGCCACCATCACCTTCCATCCGTTGAGCCTTGGGGCTGCACCCAGGACTGGCGCCGATGGTCCCGGAGACGGGGTCCCGGCCGCGGAGGACCGCCGCAAGAGCGGGCGGCGCAACTCGGACGACAAGGGCGCTACCGATACCATCCGGGTAAGCCAGGCCAAACTCGAACAGTTCATGAACATCGTGGCCGAACTGATCATCAGCAAGACCATGATCAGCCACTTGGTCGAGCGGCTCCTGCCCGAGGTGAAAGGACACCCGGCCGCAGCCACCGCCAAGGAGCTGGTCCACGCCTCCGTGTATCTGGATCACGTGAGCAAGGAAATCCAGGCCTCCGTGCTGGGTATCCGCATGGTGCCCGTGAAGACCATCTTCTCCAAATTCCCCCGCATGCTGCGGGACTTGGCCAAGGCTAGCGGCAAGAAGATCGACCTCCAGCTCGTGGGGGAGGACACCGAGATTGACAAGAGCATCATCGAGGAACTCGGCGACCCGATGATCCACCTCATCCGCAACAGTGCCGATCATGGCATCGAGATGCCTGCTGACCGGCTGAAATCGGGCAAACCGGAGGTTGGAACCGTGGTCCTGCGCGCCCGCCACGAAGGCGATAGCGTCGTGGTGGAGATCGAGGATGACGGGAAGGGCATCGATCCGGCGGTCATCCGTGCCAAGGCTGTCGAAAAGGGCCTGTTCTCCGTGGAGCGCATCGACGCCATGCCCGACGATGAAGTGATCGAACTGATCTTCGCGCCCGGCTTCAGCACCGCCGCCAAGGTCACCGACATCTCGGGTCGGGGCGTGGGCATGGACGTGGTGCGGTCCAACGTGCGCAAGCTCAATGGCCGTGTGGGTGTACGCTCCACCGTCGGCAAGGGCTCGGTCTTCACCATCAAGCTACCCCTGACGCTGGCCATCATCGATGCCTTGCTGGTGAAGAGCGGCAACCAGGTGTTCGCGCTTCCCGGGACCTCCGTCGAGGAGACCCTCATCGTCCCGCCGGAAACCATTTCCCATCTCACCAGCCGGCAGGCCATCAACCTGCGCGGAGAGGTGCTGGGGGTCTGCCGCCTCAAGCACCTGCTGAAGTCGACCTCCCCTGCCAGCGCCGACGAGTCCGATGGGCTTTCCGTGGTGGTGGTCTCCGCTGCCGGACGGCGCATGGGCATCATCGTGGATAGCTTCGTCCGCCGCCAGGAAGTCGTCATCAAGCCCTTGGCCCCCTACCTTGCTGCCCTGCCCGGAATCAGCGGTGCTTCCATCATGGGCGACGGGGGCGTGGTGCTGATCCTGGACCCCGCTGAACTCCTGCAGCTCGCTGTCCAGGAGGCCGTGTGAACCTGGGCGCCGCACCCTCGTCCGAGGCACGGGTCCGTGCCGAGGAACGGGGGTCTGTCCTCCACCGCTTCATGACCTTCTTCCTGAATGAGCGGGCCTATGGCCTGGCGTTGCGCCATGTGGCCGAGATCACGCCCCTCCGGAGCCTGAACAAGCTGCCGCACATGCCCCGCGCCGTGGAAGGCATCCTTGACCTGCGTGGCCGCGTGGTGCCCGTGGTGAACCTGCGGGCGCGGATGTCCATGCCGCCGCTGGATCCCTCGAAAACTGGCACCATCCTGGTCCTGGATCTGGCAGGGACGGCCACGGGCCTTCTGGTGGACGCCGTCGATGCTGTCCTGACCGTCCCCGAGGAGGACATCGTCCCGGCCAGTCCCTTGTTGGCCGGACTCGAAGGCGCCTGGGTGGAGGGGTTCATCGTCCAGGGCGAGCGGGTGGTCACCCTGCTCGATGCCGTTCTGATCGCCAATCATGGCATTGGACGCACCCAGGGCAAGGCAGCCCTGGTGAGTCTCAGCCTGGAGGAGCGCCTCGATGATGGTCTGAAACGACTCATCGAGATGGCACCCTCCAAACTGGAAGGCGAGCACCGCGTGGTGCCCCAGATCGAGACCTCCATCTCCTACACTGAGCAGGAGATGGGCAAAGTGCTGGAGCGGGTGGAAGCCATGCTGGCCAGCACCGATAAGGTCTTCACCGGGCTCGGCTACCTGAAGCAGGAGGCGGGGCTGGGCAAGCTGAAGGGCCACGAGAGCGACATCGCGGAACTGGAACGCACGAACCAGGAGATGCAGGACACCGTCTTCGCCCTAATCCAGCAGATGCAGTTCCAGGACATTGCCCGGCAGAAACTCGAGCGGGTCATGGTCCATCTCCAGGGCATGCAGGGCGCGATTTCCGGCAAGCTGCGCGCCGCCAGGTAGCCTCAAGGCTGGAGCCAATGCCGCTCCCCGGGCACAATAGAGGATTCGGCCCAGGAGCCTCCGTGACCAGCCAGTCCTTTACCGAAGTCCGATTCCTCGCCAGCCAGGTCGGCGAGACCGTCCGGCTGCGGGGCTGGGTCCGCAATGCCCGCACCAGCAAGACCCGCTTCATCGAGTTGCGCGACGGCTCTGGCTTCGTGCAGTGCGTGGTGGGAGCTGCCGAGGCCGAACCCGCCAGTTACGAACTGGCCGGCAAGCTCACCCAGGAGGCTGCCATCGCCGTGACGGGAATGGTCCAGCAGCACCCGAAGACGGGTCAGCCCGAAATCCTGGTGAGGTCGCTCGATTTGATCGGGGGGAGCGCGGACTTCCCCATCACGCCCAAGGAACACGGTACCGAGTTCCTCATGGAGAACCGCCACCTCTGGTTGCGCAGCCGCCGCCAGTGGGCCATCCTCCGCATCCGGCACACCCTGGTGAAGGGCATCCGGGATTTTTTTGATGGCGACGGCTTCACCCTGCTCGACGCCCCGATCCTCACCCCCAGCGCCTGCGAGGGCACCAGCACCCTGTTCAGCACCGAGTATTTCCATGAGGGCATGGCCTTCCTCAGCCAGTCCGGGCAGCTCTATCAGGAACCAGGCATCGCTGCTTTCGGCAAGACCTACTGTTTCGGCCCTACCTTCCGCGCCGAGAAGAGCAAGACCCGCCGCCATCTCACGGAGTTCTGGATGGTGGAGCCCGAAGTGGCCTTCGCCCACCTGGATGACGTGATGGTGCTGGGCGAGCGCATGACCAAGTTCCTCATCGAGCGCGTGCTGGAAGGTCGGCAGGAGGAACTGAAGATACTGGAGCGAGACCAGGCGCCCCTGGAAACGGCCCTGAACACCACCTTCGACCGCATGACCTACACTGAGGCGGTGGACAAGCTCAAGACCCTGGGCAGCGACATCCAGTGGGGTGAGGACTTCGGCAACGATGACGAGACCATCCTCATGAACGCCACGGACCGCCCGCTCTGGGTGCACCGTTTCCCAAAGGTGTTCAAGGCCTTCTACATGGAGCCGGATCCCGTGGATTCGCGGCTGGCCCTGGGTGCGGATCTGCTGGCCCCCGAAGGTTACGGCGAGGTCATCGGGGGCGGCGAGCGCGCCAGTGACCTGCAGTACCTCCTGGACCAGATCGAGCACCACCAGCTCAACCGGGCCGACTACGAGTGGTATCTCGATGTCCGCAAATACGGCAGCGTCCCCCACGCCGGCTTCGGCATGGGCCTGGAGCGAGCCGTGGCGTGGATCTGCCGGTTGCCGCATGTTCGGGAGACCATTCCGTATCCCCGCATGATGGGGACGTTGAGGCCGTAGTTCCGCCAATGGCCGTTCCCGGCGCGCGGGCTGCGCCCGCGCGTTAAGAAAATCACTGCGCGATTTTCACAGCGGTTTTTCTTACGCGAAGGCGCCAGCCTTCGCGCCGGTGGGCCGACCAACTCAAAGTTGCATCACCACACCCGGCAGCTTCTGGATGGCCTCGCGCAACGGGGTCTCCGCCTGATCGTGGGGCAGGGTGACCCAGAAGGTGTAGCTGATGAAGGCCCCCTTGCAGTTGGCCTGGTGCTGCTCATCGCCTTCAGGCTGGGGCCCCAGATGGGCGACGATCAACTCCATCACCATGTCCGGGCGCAGTTCATCCTGGCGCCCGATGATCTTCATGGGAACCCGGAAGGGGTAGGTGATATCTGGGCGGTGGGAGGATTCCATCTTCTTCAGTCTACCGTTTGCTACGCTGGAAGGCCCTGGGTTCGTGGCGTCAGGTTCTGCCCACCCGCTTCGGATACCGGAGGCCACCTGTGCTGGATCGCCTGAACGACCTAGAAGTGCGGTCCCGTGCCTTGGAACCTGGCGCCGGAGAGCGGGCTAGGCTGTGGGAGGCCGCGCAAACCTATGCCGAGACCTTCCTCCAGGCCCTCCCGGAATCCCCTGCTTTCGTCGAGAAGGACTGCCCCGGAGCCGGTCTGGCGGGCTTCCCCATTCCTGAAGCCGGACAGGCATTTTCCGGCATCCTGGAGACGCTTGCTGCTCAAGTGGATGGCGTGGGCGCCAATGGGGCCTCGGGCCGTCATCTGGCCTTCATTCCGCCCTCGTCACTTTTCGCGGGTGCCCTGGGGGACCTGCTGGCGGCGGTCACCAACCGTTACGCGGCCTACTATTTCGCCGGCCCCGGCGCTGTGCGCATGGAGAACCAGGTCCTCAGCTGGCTGGCCCACGAACTGGGCCTGCCCGAGGGCAGTTCGGGCAATCTGGCCGCCGGGGGCAGCATGGCTCACCTGGTGGGCCTTTGCACGGCCCGGGAGGCAGCGGGACTGAAAGCCGCGGACTATCCCAAGGCCTGCGTCTATCTCTCGGAACAGGCCCATCATTGCCTCGTGAAAGCCCTTCGTGTGGCGGGCATGGCCGAGTCCCCCGTGCGGAGCATCCCTACGGACGCGGCCTTCCGGTTGCGGCCCGAGGTCTTGGAGGCTGCCATCCAGGAGGATCGCCGCGCTGGCCTGCACCCCTGGCTGCTGGTACCCACGGCGGGCACCACCAACACCGGCGCCGTGGACCCCATGGAAGCCTGCGCCGAGCTGGCTGGACGGTTTGGCCTCTGGATGCACACGGACGGCGCCTACGGAGCCTCCTTTGCCCTCACGGAACTGGGCAAGGCGGCGCTGCTGGGTCTGGACCGCAGCGACAGTGTGGTGCTGGATCCCCACAAGGGCCTGTTCACGTCCCTGGGGCTGGGCGCTGTGCTGGTGCGGCACTTGGAGCCGCTGCGGAAGGCCCATGCGTTCCAGGCCGAGTATCTGCCCTCGCCACCGGAGGATCTGGAGGAACTGAGCCCATCCGAAACCACCCTGGAGTTCAGCAAGCATGCCCGGGCCCTGCGCCTCTGGCTCCCCCTCCAGTTGCACGGCGCTGCCGCTTTCCGGGCGGCCCTGGAGGAGAAGCTCCTCCTGGCCAGGTACGCCTACGGGCGGCTTCAGGAGATGCCAAACCTGGACCCCGGGCCCCCGCCTCAGTTGAGCGTCCTGGCCTTCCGTTTTCTGCCCCCCGGTGGGGACGCGGATGCCTTCAACCAGGCTCTGCTGCAGCGGCTCACGACCGAAGGCAGAGTCTTTCTGAGCGGCACGCGGTTGAACGGCACCTTCTACATTCGCATGGCCATCCTGGCTGCCCGCACCCACAAAGAGCAGGTGGACGAAGCCCTGGAGCGGCTCCAGTCCGCAGCCGCCAGGCTGGCCTAGTAGCATCCCCAGCCTTTCCCTATCTCTCAACGCGCCTGCGTGGAGAGCAGGGCTACCCGACTTCGATCTCGCGAAGATCCTTGCCTGGCTTGAACCGGATGCTCTTGCCCTTCGGGATCTGGACGGAGGCGCCCGTCTTGATGTTCCGGCCCATGCCGCGCTTGCGGGGGCGGGGCTCGAAGACGCCGAAGCCGCGGATCTCGATGCGGTGCCCGTTGAGGAGGGCGTCCTTCAGCCGCTCCGTCAGCAGGTCCACCACCTGGAGGGCAGTGGCGCGGGAGCAGGGATGAACCTTCATCAGCGAATTGGCGATGTCGATCTTGATCATCGGTGACCTCGGGCCTTGGGGTGGGAGAGCCAGAATAGGGGAACGGCGTTCAGCGCGCCAGGGTGATTTTCACGTCGGCAGTTGGGGGCATGCTCATGGGCATGCCGGGAGTCTTAGGCTGGATGGGGGGTGGCGTGGAGCCCCCGGACTCCCGGCCCATGCCCTGGGCAATGGACATGCCCCGTTCCATATTGGCCTTGGCCATGTCGCCGGATGCCATGACGCCCTCGAGGCGGAGCTTGAACTCGCCCACATTGGTGGCCCTCATGAGGGCCTCCTCTTCGGTGATGAGACCCTGGCGCAGCAGGAAGTAGAGGCTCTGGTCGAAAGTCTGCATGCCGTACTGGGCCGTTCCGGAAGCGATGACGTCCTTCAGCATCTTGGTCTTGTCCTTGTCCTCAATGCAGGTGCGCACCGTTTCCGTGGTCACCATGACCTCCACGGCGGGCACGCGGCCCTGGCCATCTGCCCTGGGGACCAGTCGCTGGGAGATGATGCCCTTCAGCACGGCGGCTATCTGCAGGCGGACCTGCTTCTGGTGATGGGGCGGGAATACGGAGATGACGCGGTTGATGGTCTCGGTGGCGTCCAGGGTATGCAGGGTGCTGAAGACCAGGTGGCCGGTGTCGGCGGCGTGCAGGGCGGTTTCGATGGTCTCCAGATCGCGCATCTCACCCACGAGGATCACATCCGGGTCCTGGCGAAGGGCAGCGCGCAGGGCCGAGGAGAAGGTCTTGCAGTCGGCCTCGACTTCACGCTGGTTCACGATGCTGAGGTTGTCCCGGTGCAGGTATTCGATGGGATCCTCGATGGTGAGGATGTGTTCAGTGCGGGTGGCGTTGATGAGGTCGATCATCGCCGCCAGGGTGGTGGACTTGCCGGACCCCGTGGTGCCGGTCACCAGCACCATGCCGCGCTGTTCCTGGCAGATGGTCTTGAGCACCTTGGGCAGCATCAGGTCATCGATGGTGTAGATCTTCCGGGGGATCACGCGGAGCACCAGGCCCACGGTCCCGCGCTGGTTAAAGATGTTGCAGCGGAACCGGCCCAGGCTCGGCACCGAGTAGGCGATGTCGATGTCCAGGTTCTCCTTGAACTTCCCCTTCTGCTTGTCGCTGGCCATGATCGCGTAGGCCATGGCGATGGTGTCTTCCTGCACCAGCCGCTTGAACTGGGTCATGGGAGTCAGCTTGCCTTTGATGCGGGCGATGGGGTGGTTGCCGACCTTCAGATGGAGGTCGCTGGCGCCCTGCTCGCAGACCACGGTGAGCAGTTCGTTGATGTGCATGACGTTCTCCGGGACCGTGGGCCTATCTTAGACCCCTCTGCCGGCAATGGAAGGGGTTGCAATCGATGCTCGGAAATAGGCCCAGAATCTGGTAAAATCGAGGGTTCTGCCCGGCCTATGCCTCGGCCCCACTGGGAATCCTGATGACGCCTCTTGAAAAGATCCGCAACCTCGCCATCATCGCCCACGTCGATCATGGCAAGACCACGCTCGTCGACGCCCTCTTCAAGGGTGCCCATATGTTCCGGGACAACCAGCGGATCCAGGAACGGGCCATGGACAGCAACGACCAGGAGCGGGAGCGGGGCATCACCATCCTGGCCAAGACGACTTCCCTCCACTGGGGCGGCTATCGCTTCAACATCGTGGATACGCCCGGCCATGCCGATTTCGGCGGCGAGGTGGAGCGGGTGCTGAGCATGGTGGATTCCGTGCTGCTCGTGGTGGACGCCTTCGACGGACCCATGCCCCAGACCAAGTTCGTCACCCGCAAGGCCCTGGCGCTGGGCCTCCGGCCCATTGTTGTGATCAACAAGATCGATCGTCCCGGCGCCCGGCCCGTGTGGTCCCAGGACCAGGTCTTCGATCTGCTCATTGAACTGGGCGCCACCGAGGAGCAACTCGATTTCCCTTGCGTGTTCGCCAGCGCCAAGCTGGGCTACGCGATGCTGGACATGAACGACGCCAGTGAAACCCTGGATCCCCTCTTCGACACCATCGTCAAGCACTGCCCCCATCCCACGGGCAGCCCAGACGCACCCCTCCAGATGCTTGTCACCCTCATGGACTGGAGCGATTTCGTCGGGCAGATCGGCATCGGGCGCATCGTCAACGGTCGCATCCACGTGGGCGACAGCGTGGCCCTCATCAAGCGCGATGGCACCATCCAGCAGCAGAAGATCACCCAGCTCTACGGCTTCGAGGGTCTCAGCCGCATCCAGCTGCAGGAGGGGAGCGCCGGCGAGATCGTCGCCATCGCGGGCATCGAGGACATCCGCGTGGGTGAGACCATTGCCGACGCCACCAACGCTGTGGCCCTGGAATACGTGGACATCGACGAGCCCACCATCTCCATGATGTTCATGGTGAACAATGGGCCCTTCGCCGGTCAGGACGGCAAGTACATCCAGAGCCGCCGCATCCGGGAGCGCCTCCAGAAGGAGCTCCAGCACAACGTGGCCCTGCGGGTGGAGGACACGGACAGCCCAGACTCCTTCAAGGTGAGCGGTCGCGGCGAACTGCACCTCTCTGTGCTCATCGAGAGCATGCGTCGCGAGGGCTTCGAGCTCTGCGTGAGCCGGCCCGAAGTCATCCTCCGTTTCAACGACAAAGGGGAGAAGCTCGAACCCTACGAGGATGTCACCATCGACATCCCCGAGGCCTATATGGGCGTCACCATGGAGCACATGGGCAACCGCAAGGCCGAGATGCAGGACATGGGCAACGAGGGCGGGCGGCTGCGCCTGCACTTCAAGATCCCCAGCCGCGGTCTCATCGGCTTCCGCAACGAGTTCATGACCGACACCCGGGGCGAAGGCATCATCCACAGCTTGTTCAGCCACTACGGCCCCCACAAGGGCGAGCTGACCAGTCGGAAGAACGGCGTGCTCATCAGCATGGAAACCTGCGAGTCCGTAGGCTTCGCGCTCATGAATCTGGAAGAGCGCGGCGTCATCTTCATCCAGCCCGGCACCAGGTGCTACGAGGGTATGGTCGTGGGCGAGCACGCCCGGGAGAACGACCTGGTGGTGAACGTGGCCAAGGCCAAGAAGCTGTCGAACATGCGCTCCAGCGGCAGCGACGAGGCCACCCGCATCACCCCGCCCCGGGAGCACACCCTGGAACAGGCCCTGGAGTACATCGAGCCCGACGAATTGGTGGAAGTCACCCCGAACTTCATCCGCATGCGCAAGCGGGTCCTGGATACCAATGAGCGAAAGAAGTCGGAGAAGCGGGCGGAAGCTTAACTGAAGCCTGAGGCTTATTATCTCGCCCTCTTCGCCTACTCTGATCCCATGCCTCAGCCCTATCACGCCCCACCCCGCGCCAGTTTCCTGCAGAAGCTCGGCCCGGGCGGGGCTGCCTCCATGGTTCTGGCGGTCCTGGCCTTCCTGGGGCTTGGCGGATTGCCCTGGGCGTTCTGCCTCTGGCAGGTCCTCCGCGGGACCCATGGCGATGAACTGGCCCCAGCTGACGCCATCATCGTGCTCGGGCGGCAGCTGGTACAGGACCAGCCCACGGCGGTCTTCGAAGCCCGCCTAGACCATGCTGAGGCCCTCTGGCGGCGCGGGCTCGCGGCGCGCATCTTCGTGGCGGGCGGCACCACCGGGAAGGCCCGGCGCAGCGAGGCAGAGGTCGGCCGGGACTGGCTGCTCGCGCGGGGCATACCGATTGAAGCGGTGCTCCTGGAGGACCAGAGCCAGCACACCCTGGAGAACCTGTTCAATGTCCGGGCTGAAATGCGCAAGGGGGGGTGGCGGACGCTGCTGATGGTGTCGGATCCCCTGCATCTGGCCCGGGCCAAGGCCACGGCCCAGGGCCTGGACTTGGACGTGCGCTGCAGCCCTGCTGTAGAGGCTCCACCCGTCCGTGGTTCCCTGGCCTGGTGGCAGCGCGCCGCCCAGGAGGCCTTCCTGCTGCACTGGTACCACACGGGGATGCTCTACAGCCGCCTGATCAAGAGCGAGCGGCAGCTGGAGCGCGTGACCTGACAGACTGGATGGATCATGACTGGCCACCGGGGGTCCCTCTCCACGAAGCCAAGCGCTAGCGCAGGCTGAGTGGGAGGACGCGACTGAATGTCGCGTCCGATCGAGGGCTGCCAGACTGGGGGGATCATGATCGGCCACCTCATTCTCGTCCCCACGCCCATCGGCAACCTCGGCGATCTCACGGACCGCGCGAAGGAAGCCCTGGCCGAGGCCGATCTGGTGGCCTGTGAGGATACGCGCCGCACCGGGGGGCTCCTGAAGCATCTGGGCATCGAGAAGCCGCTGCTGCGCTTCGACGATCACGCGGGCGCCGCGGCTTTCGAGCGCCTCGGGCTGGAACTGGGCTCGGGCCGGACCGTGGCCTACTGCAGCGATGCGGGCATGCCCGGGATCAACGATCCCGGCTTTGAGATTGCGCGGGCTGCGCGGACTGCGGGCGCGAAGGTCACTGTGCTGCCCGGCGCCTCGGCCGTGCTGCTGGCGGTAGTGGCCTCGGGCCTGCCCAGCCACGCCTTCAGCTTCCGGGGCTACCTGCCAAACCGCAGCGAACCCCGGCGCACCATGCTGAAAAAACTCGGTGCCGAGGAGGAGACGGTGATCGTGTTCGAGACGCCCCACCGCATCCATGAAACGCTGTCGGATCTGGAAGAGTTGCTGCCGAACCGTGAAATAGCCCTGGGCCGCGAATTGACCAAACTGCACGAGACCTGGTACCGCGGCACTCCTGTCCAGGTGAGGGCACAGCTGGGCCGCGAGGCTCGCGGGGAGATGGTGCTGGTGCTGGCAGGGGCCAGCGCGAAGCGGCTGGTGACCGAGGTGGAGGCCGCCTTTGAAGGCGGGAAACTGCCGGACTGGGCCCAAGCCTACCTCGCCGCTGCACGGGATGGCGGCATGACGCTGCGCGAAGCCGTGAAGCCCCTGGCCAAGCATCTTGGCATGCCCGCTTCTGACCTGTACCGCTGGGCCTCCAGGGTATGAGCAAGTTCTAGATCGCTCCAACCAACGCGCTACACCACCTGGATCAACCAGCCGGCTCCTGCTCTCCGGTCGGGTTCTTTCCCATGTAGAGGTGGGCTATCGATCTTCCATCACAACCCACCTTGGTAATTGTTGAGGCCTGGGGTCGAGGAGTGTAGATTGTCGATGCTTGAGTAATCTTTAGAAGGCTGATGCTTGCTGCCCTTGTGAGTTGGGCAGTTCCCGTCTGGGCACATTGTTCGGCGCATCCACAGGGAGATCGCCCATGTTCCACGTCGATTCCGCCTCTCAAGAAGAAACCCTCCACGCCATCCTCGAGAAGCGGCAGGGCGGTCCCAGGGACCTGCTGCAGGTTCTCATCGAAATTCAGCATGCCTTCCACCATGTGCCCCCGAAGGTGCTGTCGATCCTGGCGGAGCGGCTGCAGGTCCCACTTGTGCGCGTGAAAGGCGTGGTCTCCTTCTACAGCTTCCTCAGCGTCGAGCCGCAGGGGGAGGTCGTCATTCACTTCAGCGACAACATCACTGACCAGATGCTGGGCAACCGCAAACTGGCCAGCCTCCTTTGCGCACGCCTGGGAGTTCGCCTCGGGGAGACGCGCAAGGATGGCCGGGTGAGTGTGCACCTCACCTCGTGTACGGGCATGTGTGATCAGGGACCGGCAGCATTGGTGAACTATGTGCCGGTGACCCGTCTGGACGCACCGCGGATCGAGGGCATGGCCAATTTGATCGAGGCCGGTGTGCCTCCAGAGGATTGGCCGAAGGAGTTCTTCGCCGTGGAAACCCCAATGCGCAGGTCGGATGTCATGTTCCGCACGCCCATGGCGCCTGGTGCGGGGCTGCGCGCCAGCCTTGAGCGTGGTGGGGAGAGACTGCCCGCCTGGGCCGAGGACCTGGCACCCAGCGATGCCCGGCGCCACCATCTGGAACGGGGCGGCGCGGAGACGCTCAAGGAGATCTACCGTTCCGAGTTGCGGGGACGCGGCGGCGCCGGCTTCAAGACCGCCATCAAGTGGGAGTCCGTGCGCAGCGGGGAGATGGGCAGTCGTTATGTGCTCTGCAATGCCGACGAGGGAGAGCCGGGCACCTTCAAGGATCGCGTGCTGCTGACCGGCTACGCGGACACGGTGTTCGAAGGCATGACCATCTGCGGTCATGTGGTGGGCTCGAAGCTGGGGATCCTCTACATTCGGCAGGAATACTGGTACCTCAAGCAGCATCTGGAAGGAGTCCTGAGCCGGCGGCGTGAGGCTGGCCTGCTGGGCGACGGGATTCTGGGCACGGATCTGGATTTCGATATCGAGATCCACTGGGGAGCAGGTGCCTATATCTGCGGCATGGAGACGGCGATGATCAAGAGCATCGAGGGCCGGCGGGGCATTCCCCGTCGGCGCTGGCCGCTGCCGGTGCACATGGGCTACATGAAGAAACCCACGGTGGTGAACAATGTGGAAACCTTCGCCGCGGCGGCCCTCATCAGCGCCAGGGGAGGAGGCTGGTTCGCCTATAACGGCACGGCCCAGTCCAGCGGCACCAAGCTCTTCTGTGTCTCGGGGGACTGCGTCAGGCCAGGAGTCTACGAGTACCCGTGGGGGGTCAGCCTCCGGGAGCTGCTCCGCGATTGCGGCGGCCTTGACGCACAGGCTGCCCAGGTGGGTGGTCCCAGCGGCATCATGGTGAGCAGGGACGAATTCGATCGCAGCATCTGTTTCGAGGATCTGGCCAGCACAGGCACGCTCATGGTCTTCGGTCCCCGGCGCGACCTGTTCAATGTCGTGAAGAATTTTGTAGGCTTCTTCCAGCACGAGAGTTGCGGCCTCTGCACCCCCTGCCGTGTAGGCACCACCCTGCTGGCCAACTACGTCAAGAAATTCGATCAGGGCTGCGGATCTCCGGTCGACCTGGGGGAGATCGAGCACATCGCCAAGGTGATGAGGACCATGGCCCATTGCGGGTTGGGGCAGACCGCAAACCTGCACATCACCGACAGTCTGCGCAAGTTCCCCGACATCTGGAACTCGCGCATGCGCACCACTCGGTTCATTCCCGCCTTCGATTTGGATGGCGCCCTGGAAGAAGCGCGGGAACTCACCGGACGAACGGATGATGCTGCCCACCTCTCTCTCGAGGAGGCCTGAGTCATGTCCAACACCTTCTTCCTCGACGGCGCAGAGATCCCCTTCCGGGAGGGCCAGACGGTCTTGCAGGCTGCGCTGGCTGCCGGGCAGTACATCCCCCACCTGTGCTGGCGGCCCAGGCTTGAGCCCCACAGCTCCTGCCGCCTCTGCACCGTCATCATCAACGGCCGTCCCTTCTCCTCCTGTACCCAGCCGGCGATGAAGGGGCAAAGCGTGGCGTGCGACACACCCGAGTTGCAGGCCTTGCGCAGGGCCGTGCTGCAGATGGTGTTCGTGGAAGGGAACCACTACTGCCCAGCCTGCGAAGTGAGCGGCAACTGCCGTCTGCAGGCTACCGCCTACCATCTGGGACTTCACGACAACCGCTTTCCCCAGCAGTTTCCGGTTCGGGAGCGAGACAGCAGCCATCCTGATGTGAACATGGACCGGGACCGCTGCATCCGCTGCGAGACCTGCGTGCGGGCCAGCCGGGACCTGGACGGGAAGAACGTCTTCGGGATCCACGGCCGTGGCATCCACTCGAAACTGGCGGTGAATTCGCCCTCGGGCCTGCTGAAGGACACCGATGTGGCCGCCGAGGACCAGGCCGTCGCCATGTGTCCTACGGGCTGCCTCACGGTCAAGCGCGTGGGCTTCAAGGTGCCCATCGGCGAGCGCACCTATGACATGGAATCCGTCGTCTCGGTCGCACTGAAGGAATTCCGGGAGCAGGAGGCCGCCCATGGCTGAGAAATTGAAAATCGCCACCTGTTCGCTGGCGGGATGTTTCGGCTGCCATATGTCGTTCCTCGATATCGATGAGCGCCTCATTGATTTGCTGGAGCTTGTCGAATTCGACCGGAGCCCCATCAACGACATCAAGCACCTCGGGCCGGCCGTTGACCTTGGCCTCATCGAAGGTGGCGTGTGCAATGCGGACAACGTCCATGTGCTCCGCCAGTTTCGCGACAGGTGCAGAGTTCTTGTGGCCGTGGGTGAGTGCGGCATCACAGGCGGCGTCCCATCCATGCGGAACAGCTTCACCCTGAAGCAGTGCCTGGAGGAGTCCTACATCCGGGGCGCCGGGGTGGAATGCGCGCATATCCCTGATGATCCGGAACTCCCACTGCTTCTCAATAAGGTGCGTCCCCTGCACCACATCGTGAAGATCGACTATTTCCTGCCTGGCTGTCCCCCATCAGCCGACGCCTTCTGGCATTTCCTCACGGAATTGGTGGCCGGAAGGGATCCGAGCCTGCCCCCCGCCCTTATCCACTTCGACTGAAAGCCACGCAACCCAGGAACCGCCATGAGCCCCGTCGCGACCCTTCACCTTGAAACCGCCAGCCATCCAGAAACCCTGACCCGCACCGTGATCGAACCCCTCACCCGGGTGGAAGGCCATGGGAAGGTCACCCTGCTCCTGGATGAGAACAACCGGGTGAAACAGGCGAGGCTTCATATCGTCGAGTTCCGCGGGTTCGAGAAGTTCATCCAGGGGCGTCCCTACTGGGAAGCTCCTGTCATGGTGCAGCGCCTCTGCGGCATCTGCCCCGTGAGCCATCAGCTGGCCGCGGCCAAGGCCGTCGACCTGTTCGTGGGGGCGCGAAGGCTCACGCCCACCGCTGAAAAACTGCGCCGCCTCCTGCACAACGGCCAGATGCTGCAGAGCCACGCCCTCCACTTCTACCATCTGGCGAGCCCCGATCTGCTCTTCGGCTTTGGCGCCGACGTCGCGACTCGGAATATCATCGGTGTGATTCAAGCGCACCCGGCCCTGGCGCTCCAGGGGGTGAAGCTGCGAAAATATGGCCAGGAAGTGATTCGCGTACTCTCCGGCAAGCGGGTGCATGGCGTGTTCGCCATTCCCGGCGGCGTGAACAAGGCGCTCGGCCGCGAGGACCGTGCCTATCTCCTGGAGGACATCGACCAGATGGTGGCCTGGTCGAAGGAGGCCGTGGACATGGTGCGCAGGCTCTGCACCGATAATTGGACCAAGTTCGAGCGCTTCGGATCCTTCCGCTCCAATTTCCTCTCTCTCACCACTCCCGAGGGCGATTTCGAGCTCTACGACGGCGGACTTCGGGCCAGGGACGACCAGGGCCAGGACATCTTCGACCATGTGGACCCAGCCCACTACCTGCGCTACCTGCACGAAGAGGTGAAATCCTGGTCCTACATGAAATTCCCTTTCATCGTTTCCAGAGGCAACGACGAAGGCTGGTACCGGGTGGGGCCGCTGGCCCGGATCAACAATGCCCGGGCCATGGGAACGCCCCTGGCCGAAGAGGCACGCAAGGACTTCATGACCCTCGGCAAGGGCGAGCCGGTGCAAGCCACCCTCGCCTACCACTGGGCGCGCATGATCGAAATGCTCTACGCCGCCGAAGCGATCCGGGCGCAGCTTGAGGATCCGGATATCCTCGGCACCGAATTGATCAACCAGGGGGAGCGCGCCACCGAAGGCGTCGGAATCGTCGAGGCACCTCGGGGCACGCTCATCCACCACTACAAGATCGATGAACAGGACGCCATCGTGCAGGCCAACCTCATCGTCGCCACTACCCACAACAACACGGCCATGAATGAAGCCGTGCGCCAGGTGGCCCTCGCCTACCTGGACGGGAACAAGCTGACCGAGAGCCTGCTCAACCACATCGAAGTGGCCATCCGCGCCTACGACCCCTGCCTGTCCTGCGCCACCCAGGCTCTGGGCAGAATGCCGCTCCAGGTGGAACTAGTGGACGCCGGGGGCCAGCGAGTGGACCGACTGGTGAAGGGCTCGGACGGCGCGTTCGTTGGCGAAGCCGGATAGGCCGGCATGGGCCCGCGCATCGTCCTCTTCGGTTTCGGCAATCCGAGCCGCGGAGACGATGCCTTGGGACCGCTGTTGCTGGAACGCGCCGAGGCTTGGCTCACCGCACGGCCAGACTTGACCGTGGAGACGGTGGCTGATTTCCAGTTGCAGATCGAGCATGCCCTCGACCTGCAGGACAAGGATCTGGCCCTGTTCCTGGACGCCGATGCGGGATGTAGGCCGCCCTTTGTCCTGCGTCGTGTCCTGCCCGCCCAGGACGCCAGCTTCAGCACCCATGAACTGAGCCCGGAGGCCGTGCTGCAGGTGGGCCGCGAGGTGAGCGGCCGGGAACCCCCGCCTGCCTACATCCTGAGTGTGCGTGGCGAGCGGTTCGAACTGGGTGAATCCCTCAGCGCAGCCGCGGCTCGGCACCTGGATGAGGCCTGGGCCTTGCTCCAGCAGCTGCTGCTGGACGGGCGGCTCGAGGGCTGGGAAGCGAAATCGACCGGCTCCTGAAAAAGGACACGCAACGCTCCGGTATCCTGAACGCCCCGTCCGGAGCTGCCGTGCCTGTTCAAGACCCTCACGCCTGATGGCCCGCGATCCCCTGTCACGCCTGCAGTGGCTGGTCTTCGGACTGGCGGGGGCGGTGTTCACGACGGTGTACATCCCCCAGCCTGTTCTGCCGATCCTTCGCCAGCAGTTCGGGGTGGGAGAAGGCGCGGCCTCGCTGACCGTCTCGGCGGTGGTGCTGGGCATGGCCCTGGCGAACCTGCCCTTTGGCGCCCTGGCGGACCGCCTACCCATCCGGCCCATCCTGCTCACGGGCGGGTTGGTCATCGCGGTGGCGGGCCTGGCCTCGGCCCTGGCACCCACCTTGCCCCTCCTGGTGGCGGCGCGGTTCATCCAGGGTCTCTTCATTCCTTCCCTCACCACCTGCCTGGTGGCCTACCTGGCGCGAGTGATGCCGGCGGAGCGCCTGAACGTGGTGATGGGATCCTACGTATCGGCCACCGTGGTGGGCGGGCTGTCTGGACGGTTGATCGGGGGCTTCATCCTGCCTGCCGAACACTGGCGCTGGGCCTTCTTCGCTGCTGCGGCGCTGCTGCTGGGCGCAACTCTGGCCGCCTATGCGGGCCTGCCCCGCGAGGCCCAGCATGGCCACGCCACACAGGAGACTGTGCGGTTTCGGGACGTGCTGTTCCGCCACGACCTGTTCCGCATCTACTGCGTGGCGGCCGGCGCCTTCTTCGTATTCTCGTCCGTGTTCAACTACATGCCCTTCTATCTGCACGGCGGGCCCTTCCACTGGTCGACGCGGGCGGTGACGCTGCTCTACCTGTCTTATCTCGTGGGCGTGGTGATCGGCCCGCTAGCCGGGAAGCTGAGCAATCGCGTGGGCAATGGCACGGCCATGGTCCTGGGGGCCGTGGTGATCGGGGCAGGCCTGGCGGTGACGCTCGTGCCGCAGGGATGGGCCATGGCCGTGGCCCTGGGGCTGGTCTGCGCCGGCTTCTTCACCTTGCATGCCTCGGCGGCCGGGGCACTCAACCGCAAACTCAGCGCCGGCCGCGGGCGGGCCAACGCCTTCTATGTGCTCTTCTACTACCTGGGCGGCGCCGCGGGCATCACCCTCAGCGGCCACGCCTACCAACTGGCCGGTTGGCACGGCGTGGTGACGCTGGCCGGCGCCGTGCTCCTGGTTCCTCTGAGTACGGGGGTGCTGGAGATGCGGTCCCGATCAAGCGCCAGCTAATGGGATTTCAGAGTGGGGCTCCCTGGCACTCAGGCTGTACCACGCGATGGTGCCGAGGATCATCAGCCCGCCCAGCAGGGCCCAGGCAGAGGGCCGCTCACCGATGCCGAAGAAGACCCAGATGGGGTTGAGCACGGCTTCGAGGGTGCCCGTCACCACGGCGGCCGTGGCCGACAGGTGACGCATGCCCGCATTGAACAGCAGGTAGGCGATGCCGATCTGGAAGACGCCGAGGTAGAGGAGGATGCCGGCCTGCGCAGGGGTCAGGCTGAAGCCCCGTAGGGCCGAGGGGGCGCAGAGGAGCGCCAGCAGGAGGTTTCCGAGAATGATGGCGCTGATGGGGTCGGCCTCGGGCCGGCGCTGCCGCTGCAGCTTGAGGGTCAGCGTGAAGAGTGCCAGACAGAGGCCGGAGGCCACGCCCAGGAGATTCCCGGGGAGCGTACCGGGGCCGAGCCGACCCATGAAAAACAACCCCATGGCTCCCAGGCAGAGTCCCACGGCCGCAAGGTCCCTGCCGTGCAGGGCTCGCCCAGTCACCCGGGGCTCGAGAAACACCAGATAGATGGGTGCGGAGAACTGCAGGAAGATCGCGTTGGCCGCAGTGGTGAGCTTGGTCGCGGCCACGAAGCAGATGAGCATGCCGAGATAGGAGGTCGCGCAGGCCAGCGAGAGGAGGCCCGGCCGGGGGAAGGGGTGCCCCCCCCGGAACTTCACCACCGAGGCGATGGTGAGGGTCGCCACCAGACTGCGGGCGAAGGCGATTTGCAGGGCCCCAAGCGGCAGCACCTTGATGAAGAGGCCGCTGGAACTCCAGAGGAGGGCAGCCAGGGCCACCAGAACTGCACCCCGGGTTCTGGAAGGGGACCCAATCAATCCCGGATCAGGCATCCTCAGGCCTGGGTATTCGCGTCAGGCGGATCGTAAAATCGGAGCCCAGGCCGAGTCCGCGGCTGGAGGCGCGCACGTCCCCCCCGTGGCGGGTCACGATCTCCTTCACGAGGAAGAGGCCAAGGCCCGTACCGGCCACCTGGCGGGTCATCTCATCGCCCACGCGGAAGAACCGGTGGAAGATCCGAGGCAGATCCTTCGGGGCGATCCCATGGCCCAGATCGCTCACCACGATCAGCACGTCCTCGCCGTCCCCGTCCAGGGTGATCGTGGTCTGGCGGGGTTCCGCGGCGTACTTGAAGGCATTGGAGAGCAGGTTCTCGATGACGGTGCCGAACGCCTTCGGGTCGACATTGGCCCAGAGCGGTTCGGAAGTGAACTCCATGCGCAATCCCAGGGAGCCTGCTTCCAGCCGCTGGTCCATGGCCTCGCAGACCGCCCTGAGCCAGGGCGACAGTTCCAGCGGGGCCAGGTGGAGCACGAGGCTGCCGGATTCCGACCGCGCCACGTCGAGGAGGTTGCCGACCAGCTCGTTGAGCCGGGCGAGATCCTTGTCCATGAGGCCTCGGATCCGCAGCCGCTGCTCATCCGAGAGATTGCGGGTGAACAGGGTCTCGGTCCAGATTCCCAACGACGCGATGGGTGTCTTCAGCTCGTGTGTCACTGCGGAGGTGAAGTTGCGCTGGCGCAGCTTGAGATCCAGTTCTTCGGCCAGCTTTCGGTAGAGGAGCACGAAGCCTGAGAGCACGGCTACCACCATGAAGGCCCCCTCGCTGGCCGCCCGGATGACGGAATGCCAGCGCTGGTTTTTCAGCGCGAGGAGGGGTTCAGGCCGCAGGGACAGGAAGGCGGACCCATCCAAGAGGGCGATGTCGTCAGGTGTGATCGGCGAGGGCACTAGAACTACGTGCGGGAATCTTTTTTGAATGGCGGCGCGGCGCTGCTCGAGGCTGGGCAGGGTGGCGAAGCGGCCCTGAAAGGACCCCGTGCGGGAGGAGGGGTCAGGGGAGGCACCGATGGCGGCGAGGAGGTGGAGACTGTCCATCTGCCAGGCCCCAGCAAGGCTGGCATTGAGCACCTCCGTGCGAGCCCGGAGCAGCCGTCCCGATTCCCGGATCTGGACGTTGATCCACCAGCCCACCTGGACGCAGAGCACCAGTGAAACGGCCAGGAAGATGATGCGCTGGATCGAGAAGGTGGGGGCGCTGTTCGCCATCCCCCTATCTTGGGGCAAAGCAGGCCCCTTGGCAGTATTCCCGGGTGGGGCCATGCTAGTGAGGCATGTCGGATCCCATTCAATCCTCCGGCCCCAAGCCGATCCCGCAGCCCACGAAGGCCAGCTCCGGGCCGAGACAGGTGCCTGTCACCCAGCCCCAGCGACCGCAGGGCGCCGAGATGTTGGCCGAGCTCATGCAGGCCCAGCGTCAGATTACCCAGGCGATGCACGAGACGCGGGACCTACGGATCAAACTGGGACGCCGTTCCCACCAGATGCAGGTGTTGCAGCAGGTGTCCGAGATCCTCGCCGCCACCTCCAAGGGTGGGCAGGTCGTCAGCGTAGTGCTCGACGTGCTGGCCCAGGAATTCCACTGTCAGCGTGCCGTGGTCTGGACCCTGGAGGATGGTGGCGTCGGTTACGTCCCCAAGGATGGGATGGGCCTGACGAGGCCCGAGTGGTCCACCCTCCGGCTGCCGGCACCGAACCCCTTTCCAGGTACTCCCCTGGTGCTCTTCCAGAGTCAATGGATCGACCCCACCTGCGATGGCACCTCGCTTGGAGCCTTGCGGGGAACCGACAAGACCCAGTTGTTCTTCATCCCCTTCGAGCACCAGCTCCTGCTGCTCGGCTTCGCCATCTTGGCCCTGCCGGCGGATCGGCGCTGGGAGGAGGAGGATCTTGATTCCATCACCATCCTCCAGCGGCAGGCGGCCATCTCCCTCTATAACGCCTGGCTATTCCGGGACCTTTCCCAGCAGCGCGATACACTCCAGCGCCAGGCCATCGAGTTGGAGCGAGTCAATGACGCCCTGCGGGAGGCGGACCAGCTGAAGAGCGAGTTCCTGGCCCTGACCAGCCATGAACTCCGCACGCCGCTCACGGGCATCCTCGGCTTCACGCGCCTCGTCATGGACGGCCTCTACGACGATGCCGAGGAGATGCGGTCCATGCTCCAGGACAGCTACTCCTCAGGCCAGCACCTGCTTGGGCTCCTGAACGACATTCTAGATCTGGCCAAGATCGAATCGGGGAAACTCGAGGTCCAGCCTGAACCGTTCAACCTCGCCACGCTGCTGGAAGAGGTGAAGCCCATCGCCGAGGCCTATCCCCGTAAGAAGGATGTGGCGTTGTTCTGGCCTGATCTGACCGGCATTCCTGAGGTGCTGGTGGATCCGAACCGCCTCAAGCAGGTGCTGCTCAACCTGCTTTCGAACGCCCTCAAGTTCACCAAGGAAGGCAGCGTGGCCGTCCAGGTGGAACGCCACCCAGGCTTGCTTGCCCTGCTCGTCGTGGACACGGGCATCGGCGTGAGTCTGGAGGCCCAGACGCGGCTCTTCCAGAAATTCGCCCAGGCCGAAGGCGGGCACAGCCGGGAGTTTGGCGGCACCGGACTGGGCCTCGTCATCTGCAAGCACCTGATGGAGATGATGGGCGGCACCATCAGCCTGAGCAGCGAGGGCCTCGGCCAGGGGAGCACCTTGCGGATTACCGTTCCCATCGCCTGATCGATGGGGCTCTGACGAGTGGCCGTTCTTGGCGCGGATCAGGCGATCCGCGATATGAAAGAATGGGAGATTGTAATTGGAGTTCCCGTGTCCTACGTCCGCCGCTCTGAGTTCCTGCCCTTCACGCGTCCCATGGTCGGCGAGGAGGAGATCGCGGAGATCATCGACACCATCCACAGCGGGTGGATCACCACGGGGCCGAAGTCGGCGAAGTTCGAAGAAGCACTGAAGGCCTACAACGGCGTGCCGCACTGCCTGGTCATGAACAGCGCCACCACGGCCCAGGAGATCACCATGCAGGTGCTGGGCCTCCAGCCAGGCGATGAGGTGATCACCACGCCGCTGACCTGGGTGAGCACCCTCAGCACCGTGGTGCTGCAGGGGGGAGTGCCGGTGCTGGTGGATATCGATCCAGTCACGCTCAACATCGATCCGGAGAAGCTTGAGGCCGCCATCACGCCCCGTACCAGGGGCATCATCCCCGTGCACCTCACCGGCCTGCCCTGTCCCATGGAAGCGATCTGGCGCATCGCGGAGCAGCATGGCCTCTGGGTCATCGAGGACGCGGCCCAGGCCATGGGTGCCCGTTACAAGGGCACGAAGATCGGCGGTGATCCCCGTTCGATCATGAGCGTCTACAGCTTCCACCCGAACAAGAACATGACCACGGGCGAGGGCGGCGCAATCGTCTTCTTCAACGATGAGTTCGAAAGCCGCATCAAGCGCCTGCGCTTCCACGGCATCGACCGCGACGCCTGGAAGCGTTTCGCCAAGGAGGGCAGTCCCCACACGGAGGTCTATGAACCGGCGCGCAAGGCCAACTTCATGGATTTGCAGGCGGCCATGGGTCTCCACCAGATCGGCAAGCTGGATGGCTTCAATGCCCGGCGCGGCGTGCTGTTCCGGCGCTACCTGGACCTGCTACAGGACCTCGAAGAGGTCATGCTGCCCTGGCCTGGCGACGCCGACCACGGCCACTGCTTCCACCTCTTCGTATTGCGCATCCACCCCGAGAAGATGAACCTGGACCGGGATGCCTTCGTGGCGGCGCTCAAGGAAGAAAACATCGGCACGGGCATCCACTACCGTCCGGCCCATGGCCATCCCTGGTATCGGGACTTCTACGCGGCCAACCCCTCCCATGTGCCGAAGGACGGCCTCCCCTATTCGGAATGGAGCGGCGAGCGCCTCCTCAGCCTGCCCCTCTGGCCCGGCCTCACCGAGGCCGATCAGGATCAAGTTGTCGCGGCCATCAAGCAGGTCATTTTCAAGGCGAAGGCGGGGGCAAGCGTCAGCCTCTGACCATCTCCCGCCGCTCGTGGGGAAGGGTGGGCACCGGGGCGTAGACTGTGGCCTGGGGATCCACCATGTAGAGGTTGGCGACCCGGCCCGTGTAGGCGCAGGCGTATTGCTGGATCTGATCGGCAAACCGGGTCTGCTCGTCCCGGTCCCGGAAGATTGGGCCCCACATGGGGTTGAACGCGGCCTCCACGGCACTCAGCAGTCCCTGCGTCTCCAGGGACAGGAGTTCCACCCGCCGGTGCAGGGCTTCGACGCTGACGGCCAGCTGGGTGGCTTCGTGATCTAGTGCTGCCATGGCCTCGGTGCTGAGGCGGGGCCCCAGCACATGGCGGCGGGCGCGGTTCCGCTTCCACTGGTCCTGGATCACCGAAGCCCTCCGCTGCGTGCGCCGGCGGGCGGTCTCCAGGCGGAACAGCTCCCGCAGATCCTGGCTCCTGGCTTCCAGCAGCTTCAGCTCCCGTTCCAGCTCGGGGACCAGCAGCAGGGTGCGCCAGGAGGCGTTCTTCTTGGAGCGAAGCACGTCCCCGTAGATATGATCTCCCACATAGAGGATCTGCTCACCTTCGGCCTGCAGCAGGGTCTCCAGCCAGGCGGTGTGGCCACCGCTGAAGACGCGGGTCTGGCCTTCGATGGGCACCGCCTCGGGCGTTTCGGTGAAGAACAGGGGTTTGTGGCTGGCGACCACCATGAGGTCGAAGTAGTCGGTCCAGTGGGGACGGGCCTCGTCCTGACTGTTGAGCAGGTGGCCCAGCACGCCATCGGTGAAGGCCCAGTCGCTGTTGGTGAGCAGGAAGAGCTTCTTCCCCTCGCGCTTGAGCCGGTCCAGCGCCAGGGGCAGCTGGGGATCCAGCGGAATGAAGAAGTCCCGGTGCGCCAGGATCTCCGCCTTCATCTCGCCGTTGCGGTGAGCGGTATCGATGGCCCAGCGCACATCGTGGAACAGCTGGAGGTAGTTCGCGGCCTTCAGGATGCCCTGGTCCAGCCCATCCACCGCGCGGGCGTAGAGGTGGCTTTCGGGCAGTTCGAAAAGGGTATCGATGCTGCGGAAGCCCTTCGCCGCCGTGGCCAGGCGGCGGCGGCCATAGATCGAGGCGATCTCCTCCCGGGGAAGAGGCCGGCTGCCATGGCAGGCCCGGACCACCTGCCGCTCCCGGTTGAGCTTGAGCAGGTTTCCGCGCAGGCCATCCAGGACCAGGCCCCGCACCGCGAAAGCCGGGTCGTAGTCCTGCTCCAGCAGCCAGGGCGAGTAGTGATGCTCCCGGACCAGCAGGCGCGCCGCCTTCTTGAAGGCCAGCTCGTCGATCTCCGGCGAGCGGTACCGGGCCAGGGTGTGATCCATGTCGAAGCCGATGGCCTTGATGTCGCCCATGGGCAGCGTGCGGAGCGCATAGAGCTTATGCGCCGGCGGCAACCGGTCGTCCGCGTCCGCCACGGGCGGGGTCGCGAGCAGGGCAGGATCCCAGGCAGTCATGCCAGGAGTGTACTCGGCTGGGCCGCTCGAGTGGATCAGTCCGGCTCGGATCCGATGCCGTGCGTCGCGACCATGTGGGTCGTGAAGCAGGCTCCGGGGGAGCCTGCGGAGCGGGGCCCCACAGCGAGCGAATCAGGCCGAGACCGCGCGAGGGATCAGTCCGGCTCGGATCCGATGCCGTGCGTGATGCTCTGGTGCCCGAACACTTCCAGGGCCAGCTGGCGGAAGCGCTCGCTGTGGCCCCAGTCTTTCTCGCGTTCAGTCCACAGCTTGTAATGGAGGAGTTCGTGTTCAAGGATGCGCCGCTGGACCTGCTCAGGATCATGGCAGTTCATCCCACAGACCTGCTGGGGCCAGGGCCAGTCCCGCCGGCGCAGCAGGGGGATGCTGAGACGGATCTCCGGGTGCCACTTGCCCCGGGCATCCTTCTCCACCACGAAGAGTCCCGCGCACCGCACCAGGCGCGGCGACCAGATCACTGGAGGTGGCGCGATGTCCCAGCTGGCTTCTCTGAGGATCGCCCGGGCCTTCTGGCGGAGGGTGAGGTTCATTCTTTGATATTGGGGTGAATCCGGCTGGATTGGGTCACGGCCGGGCAATGTGCTGTGAGGTGAACCCACTAGTGGTATCAGTCCTATGATTTCCGTCACCATTCCGGAAATATCCGTGAAAGCCAGATCAGGCTGAATGACTTTCAGATACCTTCAGACCGCTTTAGAAATTTGCTTCACGGTCCTTCCCCCAGACCGAATCACTAAGAGGTAGAGCATGCTTGCGGCCATTCACCGGCAGTGCGAGGGCCTTTGTCTTTCTGCGCCTACTCATCTGACCAAGAGGATCGGTGCTTGGATGCGCCGTGCACTAAAGAACCCCAACCCGAGGTCGCAGAGAGTCAGCTGGCTGGTTCTCCTTGCACTGACTGGGCTCTTGCTATTCGCAGCGACTGCACCCTCCATTACAACGCAACCTGCCAGCCAGACCGTGACACTAGGAACCAAGGCCACATTCAGTGTGGTGGCAAGCGGGACAGCACCGCTTACCTATCAGTGGTCAAAGAATGGGACCGCGATCACGGGGGCCACAGCCGCCTCGTACACGACACCTGCGACGGTGAGCACTGACAGCGGTTCAACCTTCAGCGTCAAGGTTAAAAATTTGGCGGGTACCAAGACGAGCAATTCCGCGCCACTCACGGTGAACCTGCCACCGACCATTTCAACCCAACCCGCGAGCAAGAGTGTGGTGCTTGGATCCACTGCTTCATTCACGGTCGTGGCCTCCGGAACCGGGACTCTTGGTTATCAATGGTCCAGGAATGGCACAACCATCAGTGGGGCGACAGCGGCGACCTATACAACAGCGGCCACCGTTGCCGGAGATAACGGCGCAACCTTCACGGTGAAGGTGACGAACACCTATGGAAACGTCACTAGTGCTGCGGCCACGCTGACCCTGAATCTTCCGCCATCGATCACGACGCAGCCAGTTTCCAAGACAGTAAACTTGGGTGCGGCTGCCACCTTCTCTGTGGCGGCCACAGGAACAGGAGCGCTGACCTATCAATGGTCCAAGAATGGATCCGTAATCAGTGGAGCCACGGCGGCAACCTACACCACGCCAGTAACCGCCGTGGTCGACAACGGGGCCACATTCACAGCGAAGGTGACCAATTCAGTTGGAACTGTGACAAGTTCTGCGGCCACTCTGACCCTGAACTTGCCCCCAACGATTACCAGCTTCACGCCAATTTCCGGTGGCGTCGGCACATCTGTAGCGCTGACGGGCACGAACTACACAGGCGTAACGGCGGTCAAATTCAACGGGATAGCCGCCAGTAGCTACACCGTGGGAGGTGCGACTTCGATTACAGTCGTGGCGCCGAATGGAGTGACCACTGGGAAGCTGAGCGTGACGACTGCTAGTGGGACCGCGACAAGCTCGGCGAGCTTCACGGTTGTGGCGGCACCAACCATCACCAGTTTTACGCCTTCCAGTGTTGGCGCGGGGACCACGGTGACCCTGACTGGGACAACCTTTACCGGTGCGACTTCCGTAAAATTTAATGGGTTGGCCGCTGCCAGTTATAAGGTTGTCAGCGCGACATCGATCACCGCTGTGGTGCCCACCGGGGCAACGGCGGGGCCAATCAGCGTGACAACGCCTGGTGGAACTGGGACCAGTTCGTCCAGCTTTACTGTAGTTTTGCCACCTACTCAGCCTGTGATCACGGCGTCCAATGCAGTGACCAGTGGACAGATGGGCTGCCTCGCTTCGGTTCCACCCCAAACGGGATGCACCTTTGCCTGGAACCTCATTGGCGGATCCATCACCGCCGGTTCCACTACAACCCAGATCTTGTACACGCCTAAATCTCTTTCCATAGTTAACGGAAGAGCCGGCCACACATCCACTCTTCTGCCTAATGGAAAAGTCTTGGTGATTGGGGGCACCTTCGCCACGGCTGGTGCAGAGCTCTTCAATCCAGCCACAGGAACGTTTGCTCTCACAGGTTCATTGACGACACCCAGGTCGTGGCATACCGCAACGCTGCTCTCGAATGGGAAGGTCCTGGTGATCGGAGGGTACGATGTCTCCGGGAATGTCGTTTCTAGCGTGGAAATTTTTGATCCTTCTAAAGGGACATTTTCACAACTCAGTTCCATGAAAACCCCAAGGGTGAATCACACGGCGACCCTGCTCGCAGATGGAAGGTTGCTCCTAACTGGTGGTTATTCCGGGAATGGAAGTTTGGCTAGTGCAGAACTCTTTGACCCCACGACTACTACCTTTACCCCCACGACTTCCTCAATGACGGTCCAAAGAAACTACCACTCCGCCACACTTCTTCCTAACGGTCAAGTGCTTCTGGTTGGCGGCTACAGTGATGTAGCCGCTAACGCCAGCGCCGAATTGTTCAACCCTTCAACCGGAATTTTTACCGCGTTGCCGGGTCCCCTTCTTACTGCACGGTGCCAGCATACAGCAACGCTTCTCCAGAATGGAGATGTGCTTGTTGTCGGTGGAAGCGATAACAATTGGAACGTTCTTGCGAGCGCTGAAATATTCACTCAGGCTCAGGGAACCTTCACGTTGTCTAGCCCCATGGTAGATGGGAGAACTGGTCATACCGCTACACCATTAGGGAATGGAAAGGTATTAGTTGTCGGTGGGTTCGGAGTTTCACCTGCGATTCTCGGCGCGGAATGCTTTGATCCTGCCACTGGCACTTTCTCGCAGGTGGCCATGATTACAGATCGAGGCAGTCATGCCACCTCTCTCTTGGCCAGTGGTTTGGTCATCGTGACGGGCGGGACGGACAACGTAAATACGCTGACCAGTGCGGAGATCTTTGACCCTTCTTCGGCTGCATTTGGTAATGCAGTACTGAGCTGTACGGTTACTAACGCTGCGGCGTCTGTTTCGGGCACCAAGGGCTTTCTCGTGGCACCAGTGGTTATCGTGCCTGTGATTACGGCTCCAGCCCAGGTGGTTGAAAATCAAACGGGCTGCAGTGCCTCAATTCCAGCCCAGGCCGGTTGCATGTACACGTGGACCATTTCTAATGGCGCCATCACGGGCGGCAACGGAACAACCAGTCTCACCTTTACGGCAGGGACTGCAGGATCTCCTGTGAACTTATCGTGCACGGTGACGAATGTCGCGGGTTCCGCTCAAACTGGCAATGTCACGGTCAATTTGCTTTCATCCAAATACATGACTATCACGCCTTCCACCGCTGTCGTGGCACCGGGCGCGTATGTAACCATCAACTCGGATAGGCCCGTGGTGTGGGTAAGTGGCGAAAATAATTATGATATTAATATTAGTAGTACGTGGTTCTGGCCTTTTGAAATGTCTGTGCTTTGCCGCATGCCAGATCAGATTGGTACCTACGAACTTGATGCTTATAGCACTGGGAATCCGTCCCTGAAAGCCGAAGTCTACATCACTGTGGTCACTCCGGGTTCCCCTGTGATTAACAGTTTCACAGCTAGCTCCACCTCCGTTCACGCGGGTCAGCCAGTCACATTGAGCTGGAATGTCAGTAATGCGACTTCAGTCAATCTCAGTTATTGTGATGCCACCACCAATGGATATTTCTATTCTCTTCCGATCTCAACAGGGAATACGAGCTTGGTTGTGTATCCAAAAAACATAACTAAGTATAAATTAGATGCATCCGAGAATGGGTTTGGGACAGTGAACGCATTCCTGACTGTAAATGCAGACATGGCGCCCACGATTACGAGTTTCACGGTGTCTCCCGCAAGCCTTACTCTGGGGGATAGCTCCCAATTATCAGCCACGTTCACGAACGGGACGGGTTCCATCAGTGAGGGGGTTGGACCGGTGCAGAGCGGTGTCCCAGTCACCGAGTCTCCAACCAAATACGGGAAATACACCCTCTCGGTGACAAACCCATACGGCGCAACTGCAACGAAAGATCTAAACCTGAATGTACTCGTTTCCGGCCAATATTCGACCTTGCCAAATATGCAACAGGCTCAGGCCGCTAGCCAGCCCGCGCTCTTGCGAGATGGAAGAGTTCTGTTCGTCGGTGGCACCACGAAGAACTGGAATGGGACATGGGGCCCGACTACTGGGGCTGCTCAGGTCTTCGATTCCGCGTCAGGTACTTTCCAAAGTGTGGGTTCCTTGGTAGGGGAGAGAGTCGGGCACACGGCCACGTCATGCTCAGATGGTCAAGTGCTGGTTTGGGGGGGTATTGATGGAAATTATTCACCCGAGCGTTTTCTAAATACCTTCGAAATCTTCGACCCAAAATCGAATGCATTCAGCTCGTACGACCTTGGCGGGACATATACGCAAAATTCGATCGTGTCGAGGATTGGTCATACGGCGACCCAGCTTGCGGATGGTCGCGTGCTAATCGCTGGGGGGCAGTCAATACCGGACGGGTTGAACCAGGTTTCTAACAGCGACCTGGTGTCCATCGGCACATCACTTCTGGTGAACCTTAGTAACCCCTTTCAGGATTACCCGACTTTCGTCGTAACGGGAGCTATGACTACGCCACGCACAGGCCATGTATCTGTCCGCCTGATGGATGGCCGTGTACTAGTGGCTGGAGGCGGCAATCAGGTGACATCCTTCACAAGCGCGGAACTCTACGACCCTGCGAAAGGAACCTGGTCACCCGCGGGAAATCTGAGTCAGGCGGCACATGCCAAAAACCCCATTCTTCTCCCGGATGGGCGAGTGCTATTTGACGGACTCGAAATCTTTGATCCGACGACGTCAACCTTTTCCCCTTTGGCGAGTCCCTACACCGGGTTCTCGGGCTTTGGGGGAAACGCCGTTCTTCTTCCGAATGGCATGATCCACATGGGGTATTTACCGTCTTCGACCAGTGTCCCTGTGCTCTATGATTTTGTACTCAATGCTTGTTATGGCACAGTCAACCCCTCTCCGGTGGGCAGTTCCGACGACATTACATTGCTTCAGGATGGCACGCTGCTATTTGCGGGCGGTCAGGATCCGAGGGCTGTTCGTTTCGACTCCCAGTCTCCACTAAGTGTCCAGCCTGCTCTTGGCCATACCAATGTGGGACTATCTCTGACTCTGAGGGCATCAGGGCAGGATTCGGCCGGGGCAATCTGGAGTGCATCGGGCGGCACCATCCTCCAGGACGATACCTTCCAGGCCCAGACAGCAGGGACCTACGCGGTCACCGCGACAGCATCCACCGGGGCCAGGTCTACGGCCTGGGTCGAAGTCCACCCAGCCATCCAGGTGATCATCGGAACCATCATTCCTCCGGCGCCAGGGGGCTTCAACGTGGGTGTCCCTGGCGCCATTCACGCCCGCGTGCTCAACACTCCCAATCAAGGTGTGAACTGGAGCGTCCAGGAAGGGGGTGTGGCTGGGACCATCACCGGCGACGGCATCTTCACGGGGACAACCCCTGGTATCTGTCATGTGGTGGCCACCAGCATGGCCGACCCCACCCGATTCGTCAGCGCCGCAATCGTCGTGAATCCAAGCGGAGGCGGCCCCATTCAGGTCCCTGTCATATCTACATTCGCATCGGATACACCCACCGTGGAACCGGGCCGGGCCGCCAACCTTTCCTGGAATGTAATTGGGGCCTACCAGTTGGTCCTGACCGGTGGTGGTCTCAGGAACGATGTTACGGGGTTAACCGGAATGGCCGTGTTTCCCACGGCCAACACGCAGTACCAACTCACAGCTCTGAATTCCGTTGGATCCTCCTACAGCCAGACGATCACCATCCATGTCAGCACCATGCCCGTGACGATCAGCATTTCGCCAATGACGGCCACGATCTACGCAGGGCAGTCGATGGTGTTTGGATTTTCTTTGTCTGCACCCACCAACCGGGTGACTTGGTCGGCAACAGGGGGGAGCATCACTCCGACTGGCGCCTACACTGCCCCGGCTCAACCTGGGACCTACACGGTGACCGTGACAAGCGTCGATGATCCTAGGCAGTCGGCCACTGCTACAGTGACCGTACAAACACAGATGGTTGTCCCAGTCAGCGTCCAGATTTCGCCAAGCACCTTGGATATCTATACCTCCAAAACCTTCATCCTCGGAACCAGCGTGTCCGCGGGTCTTGGCCGCTCGACAGACGTCACCTGGACTGCCACGGGCGGAACCATCGTGTCCTTGGATGGGAACTCTGGTTACTTCACGGCACCCAGTGCAATTGGGGCATGCACCGTGACTGCCACCAGCGTGGCCGATCCCACCAAGTCCGCGAGCTGTGTGGTCAATGTCAAGTCTGCGAGTGTCACCCTCGCAATCACTCCCTTGAGTGTGGAACTGGGCCCCGGAGGAAGTTACAAATTCGGAACCAGCATGCAGGTGACTGGGAGTTCCGATACAAACCTGACCTGGAAAACAGAAGCAGGAACCATCGTCCCCTACCCGGATGGCAGTGCGCTATACCAGGCGCCTCTTAATGCCGGGACCTACCAGGTCAGTGCCGTCAGCAACGCGGACCCCAGGGTATTCGCAACGGCCATGGTCACGGTGAACCCGGGGAAGTCCTTCCTGACGATCACGCCATCCGAGATCCATCTATCGATGGGTGCAACCCAGTCCTTTACCGTTCAAGGCTCCAATCTGAACGGTGCCGTCCAATGGAGCATCGCGGAGTCGGGTGGAGGGACCATTGGTTCCGGTGGGTTCTACACGGCGCCAACCACACAAGGGACCTACACGGTGGTTGCCCAGGGAACCAGCACCTCCGGGGATTCCCTTTTTGCCTCCGCCAAGGTCACTGTGGGATCTTTGGTGATCCAAGCTCCCAGTCAGCTCACGCTTTTACCTGGGGATTCCTATGCCTTCAAGGCCAGCCAGATCAACGGTTCCACGTTTGTCCTGACCTGGTCCATAGATGAAGGACTCCTTGGGGGGACCATTACCTCCGGTGGCGCCTACACGGCACCCCTGCAAGCGGGCTTCTACCATGTCCGGGTCAGCAACGCGGGAGGGGAATCCGTCGTTCAAGAGGTTCTGGTCACCCTCATTGATGCCATCGGAATCTCTCCAAAGGTGGAAATCCTGGAGGAAGGGGACTACCTCCTATCCGTGTCCCTCCAGGCGTCCAATGGCAAACGCACCACAAGGAAGGCCAGCCTTCATCTCACCGTCGGCATCCAGGAACCGGAGTTGACCTTTGGGGCCGATAGCCTCAAGACCGAGCTCGGAGTGGACGGTTCCTACCAGGTGGTGGACGTACGCATTGAGAAATCAACGCCGGATGATGTGGTGCCAGCCGATTCGCCAATGGATCTTGGAGCGACAGCAGCCTACCGAATGGATCGACTGGAGAGGCCCTGGATTACAGCAGGAGGGTTGGTGCTCGCCGAGGCCCTGGACTTGAATGGGAATGGACTCGCCGACCAACTTCGGGTGACCTTTGCTGCGACCTTGGTCTCCATGGGGAGCTACGAATGGAGCGGGGCCTTGGTGGATGCCGATGGCTTGGTCATTGGCTATGCCTATGGCGGGCCCACTCAGTTGCCAGCAGGGGCCATTCGGCTGCCATTGATCTTTAGTGGTACAGCCATCAATTCCCACGGCAAGGATGGTCCGTACTATCTAAAGAACATTTTGCTCCAAGGGCCGGTTCTTGGTGGATCTGGAGATTGGTCTGGTGCCATCACCGGCTACACGGCAAGTCAGTTCGACTCCCCCGCCGCCCCCCTTACGGCCGCGCAAAGTCAAAAGGTGAATACCGCCCTTCCTTAGCCCTTGAAATCTACTGTTCAACAACCCACGAAGAAGGGGGTGAAGCCGTGATGTTCCTGCAATGGTCGGCTCGGTTGTTAGTTGGTATTGCATTGAGTTCCCTTGGCACAACGGTTCCCCTTCTGGCCCAGATGAGAGGACATTCCCCGAACCGGCTCCAGCCGCTGGACCAGGTGGGCCAAGCCCTCCCAACCATGGCCAAGGGAATTCAGCAGCAAGCCATGGCCGCTGTTAGCAACACGGAATCGGACTATCTGGACCCGGCCTTTTGGAACGCGCCCCCATTTCTTGATGGCAACGTCCCTTTCAAATGGCCAAGTGATTGGGGGGTGGCAGATCGACGGGGTGATACTCGCCTCAAGAGCAGTCGGATTCTGGCGAAGTGGAACCCGCAACATGATGGAACGGGTTCGGACCACTTCTATCTTCGCTTCGACCTTCAGCGCGTCGTGACCAGCGCCGCTGATTTCACCAGCCAGGGCCATTTAAGCGACACCACCTATGCCCGAATGCGGGATGCTGGACTCCTCTCAGCCAAAACCACCATCAAGATCGAGTTGGGCGTTGCCTACGAAAAGCCAGACTATACGGTGAACTATGTCAACTGGAGCGAGCAGGTTCATCTCCACGACTTGACCTACGACGTGATGGTGCTGGACATCAATGGAACGCCGTTGAACATCCTTTTCCCGGGACTCAAATATGGTCGCTTCGTCCCAACCATGCCACTGACAGTCCCCACCAGCGCCCTCCGTTTCCCGGTCAAGGGCGCCCCCGAGCCCACCCCTGCCTGGAACGTGATTCACTTCAAGCTGGTTCCCCCGCAAGTCACGTCACCCGATGTGTATGGGGGAGCTGGTTACTACCGGCACGCCAAAATTCCCGCCACCTTTATTCCGTACAGCTTTCTCCTGGATGCGGAGTTGTCATTTGGGGCAGTTGCACCGATCTTCCTGGTGCATGGGACGAATGCGAAGCCGGACACATGGGATCTGCCAGGCAACGGACATAGCTTTAACGACTACTTTTCTACATTTCATGGTGTCTATTTTAATGACATCGCGCTCCTACCCAACGGAGCCGTAAATGGGAATGGCACCATGCTGGAGGGACAAATCGCAGATCGGTTAGCAAGCGTGGGGGCCAAGCGATGTCATATCGTGGCTCACAGCAAGGGAGGCAATGACAGCCGGGCCATGATTTCGATCCACTACGGCAAGAAGTGGAATCAATCGCTAGATCAACCAAAACATTTTGAAGTCCTCTCTCTGTATACCCTTGATACGCCCCATCGAGGCACGATCATGGCGGACATTTCATGGTCCGTCCAGAATGCCAAAGGATCTGTGGTTGCGGATCCCAATTGGCCAGGACTCCAGACCCTCGTGAATTTGGATTATTGGTGGTTACACCAGTCTTGGCCTTTCCATCCCGATAGCAAGGCATGCGCACCGACAGGGGATGCTCTAGATAATAATAGAACGGAATACATGAAGAATTGGAATGATTCACATTATATTGATCTTTATAAAGCAAATTCTACCAATGATGAAATAATACCCATTAAATTTTATAATACGGCAGCCAATGCGGATTGGAGCATCAGAAATTTGCAAATAGATAGCACAGAAAACTTTCTTGAAGGCGGTGGTCTTATTTATGGTAATAGTTCTCAATATCCTTTGAATAACCTTGCGACATCTGCCTATCAGATTCTGTATTGGGCGAAGCGAGTCGATGCGCGAACCTCTACCCGCCCGGTGACTGTTAGAGATAAAGAAGGCAATACCTACACGATCAACAGGCTTGTGACAGAACTATTTGTACCATCTAGCAATCCTCAAGCAAATGGAACCTGGAACGATTCAGTCGTAGCCATAGATAGCGCGATTTATGACGGTAGTATCCCTTTTTGTCCTGCCTCTATCCCAAGTCTAGGCGGCGTCCTTCTTGGGAATCATTCCGGCATTAAGACAAGAACCATGGCTTCAGAAATCGTCAATCAAATTCGATCCGATTGGGTTATTCAATAGTTTATTAGAGGGAGTCTTATTATGGGTTTTTTAAAAAATAAAAAAACAATAATCCCATCAATTATACTTTTCTTACTTGTGGTTGGTTCTACCCTTGGACTTTTTCGAAAAGTCAGCGTTGGCTCCATGGAGGCGAATCATCCATGGATGACCTTCGAACCAACCAGAGAACAGGGGATGCCTCATCCTATGGGGGATATCCAGGATCCAAATATCGTCTATTTTGTGTTTGTCGAGAAATCAGGAGAAGCGGTAAAGGTCAATTTAAATACAAAGGAAATATCGCCATATCATTTTAAGGTTGAAAAATGGGAAGATGTTCATAAGTTCACTTTGAGATATAATCTTGGTTCTCATTTTGAAAACCCGAAGGCACCCACGTGGATTGAATTTCGCGGCAAGAAAAAAGTGGGAAATGGCCTTCACTTGTTTGGTGATCCTGTTCCCAATCGGCCTGGAATCTATGAAGATACTCGAAGAACAGGCTATTATTATATTATGGACAGCCGGAATAATGTTCCCGTTGAATTACTTAGAGTGAAAATTGCCAACGCTGAAATCGACTTCGGAGGGCTTGGGACTGCATACATTAGCCCGGATGAAAAATGGCTTATATATGTATTGGATGGTTATGTCGCGCGGACCTTCGTTTTCAATCGCGAGCAACAGAATATTCCTTCATTTCAATTAGACCATGAAGACAAAGTTACAGAAATATGGAATTAAGGTCGAAAAACAAGGAAACCAAATATGAATAGTATTCCCAAGGTTCAACCCGGTTATAAATTTCTATCCTGGCTCCTGTTTTGCTCAATGTGGATGAGCCCGATATTGAATGCACAAGACACTAACTCGGTTTATACCCAGCCTCGTCTTCAAAATTTCCTTCAGATGGTTCCTCCAGATCAATCCGTCTCCTATCCATTTTGGGTTGATCAAACGACATCTTGTTCCATAGCGGTTTCTAGCATCGCTAAAAATTTAGGTATCCAACTGAAGGATCCTAACGGACACCTTTTTCTCTTCGGACAGTCGGATAGCGCCTACTTCCAAAGCTCTCTCTCCCCTGACCCAGTGGCATATCCAGACGCGCCCGGCATCAACTATTACATCAATTTAGGGACACCGGCAGTAGGCAAATGGACCATGCAGATTATGGCGCCTACAGTTCCAGATCTCGTACTAACGCTTCCGGTTCAAATTGTCTTCAACAATCAAGTGGGCCCGGTGCTGTTTGGCGGAGGAGGTATTACTTCAATTGGGAGCGCTGTCTCTTTCAGCTTGGCTGTGGTGGATGGAACGGGCAAAGTGGGAAATCCCCAGATCAGTGCCACGCTGTTTCGATTGGACGACTCCAGCGTTCCCCCCGCCCCGGTTTCATTTCTAGACGATGGGCAGGGAGCCGACTACGTTGCTGGAGATTCGATCTACAGCGTCTACCTCACGCCTTCCCAGGCGGGTAGCTACATGCTCCAGATAGACGTATCTGGCGACGCCTCCACGGGCCATTTCCAGCGCAGCATTGCCTCTGGTTTCAAGATCGTGCCAAGAACTGCCCGAATTGTTGGCACTTTCAAGGAACGCGTCATCCCGGCTATTCCGCGTTAAGACGAAAAGCAATCAAGAATGAAAGTAGCCATCCAGGCCAATCCGTTGTCCTGTTTCCTCTGCCCGCCTCCTGGAGAATCGCCCGGGCCTTCTGGCGGAGGGTCAGGAGCATGTGTCCAGTCTGCAAAAGGATTCGGGGGGATCCGAGCCCTCCCTGGGCTACGCCTATTTTCGGGGCTTTTCCTGCACCTTGGCGTGCTTGAACGGGCCAATCAGGAG
>CAIQPH010000246.1 GCA_903873655.1 uncultured Holophagaceae bacterium
AGCCTGAAGCCTGAAGCCTGAAGCCTGAAGCCTGAAGCCTGAAGCCTGAAGCCTGAAGCCCTAGCGATCGCCCCAGTGCAGTTTCTGCTGGAGCAGGGAGAAGAAATCCAGGCCGGGCCGCTGCAGCAGGGTGATCCGGGTTCGGGCCTGGTACAGCTTCACCTCATCCCCGGGCAGCACGCGGTGACCCACCTGGCCGTCCAGCGTGAGGTGCGCATCCTCGGCGTCCACCACGGTGATGACGATGGGGCCGTCGGCCGGCACCACCGAGGGACGCAGCGTCAGGGTGTGTGGGCAGATGGGGGCGATGACGAAGGCCTCCAGACTCGGGTGCAGGATCGGGCCGCCGGCGGAGAGCGAGTAGGCCGTTGAACCTGTGGGCGTGGCCACGATGAGGCCGTCCGCTTTCATGGGTCCGGCATCCTGCTCGCCGACCCTGAGGCGCATGTCCATGATGCGGGCCAGGGCGCCTTTGGCGACGACGGCATCATTCAGCACGGCCTGCCGAGTCAGCAGGAAGCCCTGGCGCCAAAGTTCCACTTCCAGCATGGTGCGCACGTCGGTCAGGAGCGAGCCGGCGAGGAAGGCCTCCATCACCTCGCGGGCTTCGGAGAGGGGATGGGCCGTGAGGAAGCCGAGGGAACCCAGGTTGATGCCCAGGATGGGCGTGCCGCGCAGCCCCACCCGGCGGGCCGCGTAGAGCAGGGTCCCATCGCCGCCCAGCACCAGGCAGAGGTCTGCAGGCGCCTCTTTGGTGCCCAGGTTCAGGTCGATCTTCAGCCGGGCGGGAGTAAGCCCGGCTTTCAGCCAGGCCTCCTCGAGGCCAGGTTCGCCGATGACGGTCCAGTCCTGGTCCAGCAACACCGGCAGAGCCTCACGGAGAGTGGCGACCAGATGCGGAGATTTGACTTTGGCGACGAGGATCAGTTGGCGGGACATGCCAACACTCTACCGCTCTAGGAGCGTGTCCAAGCAATCGATAAGGGCTGCATTGATGGCAAAGGGCGTTCAGGCAAGGAAGCAGGCGCAGGGCGGTGCAGGTTCACCGTTCAAGCCTGGTGACGCAGCATGGATGCCCTTTGCCATCAACCCTTCGGGCAGAGGCGGCAGCCGTCGGGATGCTGCGTCAAGCTCCTCGACCTTGGGGCCACCAGGGCCTTCGTCGCTTTCCTTGCCTCCCTCGGCTGGCACCTCTGTGCAGCCCTCACCCATTACTTGGACACGCTCCAAGGGCTATCCTTGAACCCATGACCTCCAGGCTGGCCTCCCCCTCCTCGCCCACCCGACGGTGGGTCCGGCGCGTCTTCTGGGGTTTGGTCGTCCTGGCGACCCTCGGGGCAGGCACGCTTGCGGTGTCCTGGTCCGTGCTGTCCCGGGATGCCGACAGCTTCCTGACGCTGTTTGCCCTGCGGGTGCCGAAAACCATCACCAAGGTGCTCGACCAGAAGGGCAACGTGCTGGGCATCTTCGCCGAGGAACACCGTGTGGTGATCCCCTACGGCGACATTCCCAAGGCCTTCGTCAATGCGCTGGTGGCGACCGAGGACTCGGATTTCTGGGCCCATGGCGGCGTCTCGGCACGCGGTCTGGCGCGGTCAGGATGGAACTTCGTCACGAGCCTCGGGCGGCGGCGAGAAGGAGCATCCACGCTCACCATGCAGCTCATCCGCACGGTCACGGCCAAGCGGCAGAAGCGGCTGGATCGCAAGCTGAAGGAGATCATCCTCGCCCGCAAGCTGGAGAAGGCCTACTCCAAGAAGCAGATCATGGAGATGTACGCCAATGAGGTCTACTTCGGCGGCGGGCGCTACGGCATCG
>CAIQPH010000247.1 GCA_903873655.1 uncultured Holophagaceae bacterium
GCGGACACGGTGATGGACCTGAGCACCGGGAAGAACATCCACGAGACCCGCGAGTGGATTCTGCGCAACAGCCCCGTGCCCATCGGCACCGTGCCGATCTACCAGGCCCTGGAGAAGGTCAACGGCAAGGCGGAGGACCTCACCTGGGAGATCTACCGAGACACCCTCATCGAGCAGGCCGAGCAGGGCGTGGACTACTTCACCATTCACGCGGGCGTGCTGCTGCGCTACGTGCCCCTCACCGCCAAGCGCGTCACTGGCATCGTGAGCCGGGGTGGCGCCATCCTCGCCAAGTGGTGCCTGGCCCACCACCAGGAGAACTTCCTCTACACGCACTTCGAGGATATCTGCGAAATCATGAAGGCCTATGATGTGGCCTTCTCACTGGGCGATGGCCTGCGTCCCGGAAGCACCGCCGATGCCAATGACGAGGCCCAGTTCGGCGAACTGGAGACCCTTGGCGAGCTGACCAAGATCGCCTGGAAGCACGATGTACAGGTGATGATCGAGGGCCCGGGTCACGTGCCCATGCACCTCATCCAGGAAAACATGACCAAGCAACTGGCAGTCTGCGATGAGGCCCCCTTCTACACGCTCGGGCCACTCACCACGGACATCGCACCCGGCTACGACCACATCACCTCCGCCATCGGCGCGGCCATGATCGGCTGGTACGGCTGCGCCATGCTCTGCTATGTGACCCCCAAGGAGCATCTGGGCCTGCCCAACAAGAAGGACGTGAAGGATGGCGTCATCACCTACAAGATCGCCGCCCACGCCGCGGATCTCGCCAAGGGGCATCCGGGCGCCCGCCTCTGGGACGACGCCATGAGCAAGGCCCGCTTCGAGTTCCGCTGGGAGGACCAGTTCAATCTGGCCCTGGATCCCGACACTGCCCGAGAATTCCATGACGAGACCCTGCCGGCAGAGGGCTCCAAATCCGCCCATTTCTGTTCCATGTGCGGCCCCCATTTCTGCTCCATGAAAATCACCGAGGACGTGCGCCAGTACGCGGCCGCTCAGGGGATCAGTGCCGAAGAGGCCCTGCAGAAGGGCATGGAGGAAATGGCGGAGACTTTTGTGCAGAAAGGGGCCGAAGTTTATCTGCAGGCTTAAGAGCGCATAATCGGGGCGGTCCCACCCCTCAAGGAGGCAGTCATGGCCGCGAAGAAGATCCTCATGCTCGTCGGTGATTTCGGCGAGGACTACGAAATCATGGTGCCCTTCCAGGCCCTGCTGGCGGTGGGACACACGGTCCACGCCGTCTGCCCCGACAAGAAGGCGGGCGATTGGATCGCCACCGCCATTCATGACTTCGAGGGGCACCAGACCTACTCCGAGAAGCCCGGTCACCGGTTCACCCTCAACGCCACCTTTGCCGAGGTGAAGCCCAAGACCTACGACGCCCTGGTGATCCCCGGTGGCCGTGCGCCCGAGTACCTGCGGCTCAACCCGAAGGTGCTGGACCTCGTGCGCCACTTCTTCACAGCCAAGAAGCCCGTGGCGGCCATCTGCCATGGAGCTCAGCTGCTGGCTGCCGCCGGCGTGCTGGAGGGCCGCACCTGCTCCGCCTACCCCGCCTGCCGCGCCGAAGTGGAGGTGGCCCGCGGGAAGTACGCGGAGATCGCCATCGACGGCGCCGTCACCGACGGGAACCTGGTCACCGCCCCCGCCTGGCCCGCCCATCCCGCCTGGCTCGCCCAGTTCCTGCAGGTGTTGGGAACCCGCGTGACCCTCTGATTTGCCTCTGACAATGTCGAACGAAATCCTTTTCTCCAAATTTCATGTGCTCGGGAACGACTACCTTGTGGTCGACCCTACGCGGACGGCCTTCGATCCAAATCCGAAACTCGTCAAGGCCCTTTGCGACCGGCGCCTGGGCATCGGCTCCGATGGGCTCCTGCTCGGCCCACTGGAGGCGCCGGACCATCCGGGCGCCTTCGGCCTGCGCATTTTCAACCCGGACGGCTCGGAAGCGGAAACCAGCGGGGATGGCCTCCGCATTTTCGCCCGCTACCTGTTCGAGGCAGGCCACGCTCAGGGCGAGGCATGCCGGATCCACACCCTGGGCGGCATCTCTGAGGCCCGGCTGCTGGTACCCGACGGAAGCCTAGTCCAGGTCGACATGGGCGTTCCCAGCTTCAAGGCCGGCGACATCCCCTTCACGGGCATCTCCTCCCAGCTCGAGGTGCTGGAAACACCGCTCTTCCTGCCCACGGGTCCGGTCACCATCACGGCCCTCAACCTGGGGAATCCCCACTGCGTCATCTTTCCGGGCGAGGTGTCCCCGGCCAATGCCTGCCGGCTCGGTCCCAAGATCGAGCGCCACCCCGAATTCCCCGAGCGAGTGAACGTCCTGCTGGTGGAAGTGGTCGATCGCCGACGCATCCGCATCGAGATCTGGGAGCGCGGAGCCGGCTACACTCCCGCCTCGGGCAGCAGCTGTGCCGCTGCGGCCGCCTGCCGCCGCCTGGGCCTGGTGGACGGCCGCGTCACCGTGCTGATGCCCGGTGGAGCCCTGGACATCGAGTTCGCCCCCGAAGGCCATATCCTCATGTCGGGGCCGGTCCAGGCGGTGTGCCACGGCGAGATGCACACCGGGTGGGCTCCGAACCTTTCATGACAGCGATTTCCCCTAGGCAGATGCCCGGGGCTGTTTGATAATTGTCGTGTTGCAGGATCTTTGTCAGTTTCATCACGCGATATCCAGAAAGGTGGAGGGACGGGCCCTGTGAAACCTTGGCAACCTGCGGAAGCAAGGTGCCA
>CAIQPH010000248.1 GCA_903873655.1 uncultured Holophagaceae bacterium
CTTGGTTCGTTCAAACAACAAGGTTGGCCACATTCCTCATCGAAGCGGATCCAGCTGGGAAACTGACCAGAAGAGACCTACACCCTTCTGCGGGTCACGAGCGAACGCGCCTAAATGGCGCGTTCCGAGTGGGGCACCCGCTTGGTTCGTTCAAACAACAAGGTTGGCCACATTCCTCATCGAAGCGGATCCAGCTGGGAAACTGACCAGAAGAGACCTACACCCTTCTGCGGGTCGCGAGTGGACAGCGCACAAAGCGCTGTCCCGAGCGGGGCACCCGCTTGGTTGGTTCAAACAAGCAGGTCGGCCACAGTTCCCAGCAGAGCAGATCCAGCAGGGGAACTGATCAGAAGAGAACGAACCACGTCGCGGGTCACGAGCGGACAGCGCACCGGCGCTGTCCCGAGTGGGGCACCCGCTGGTTGGTTCAAACCATGAAGCCGGCCCAAATCCGGAAAAAGAACCCGTATTCTTAATGAAAGGCGCAGAATTGACGACAAAATAGTAATCTTCTTCTCAGGGCCGCTGTGTGGCTCAGCACTGAACTCCCAGCACTAAACCGAAGAGGCCTTCACGCCATGAATCCAGTTGTTGATAACAACAACCTCGCGTCTCGCCCTTCCTTCAAGAAGGCCCTGCTCCTGGCTGTCCTCTTCGGGGCCCTCGCTTACCTGGGAAACCTGGCCCGATCGCTCCTGGGGTTCAACCTCTCGTTCATCTTCGGCAGCACCTTCACCCTCCTCGGCACGCTGCTTCTGGGCGGGCGCCTCACGGCTAGGAACATCGAAGGCGGGGCGGAGTTCGCGGTCCTCGTTCGCATGGCAGAAGGGAAGCCATGACCGCCCGTCCTTTGGAGACCGATTTCCTGAAGGTCTTGACCGTCCTCTACGTCGAAGACGAGCCCCATGCACTGGAGGAAATCAGCACGTTCCTGCGACGAAGGGTTGGCAAGCTCATCACCGCCTCCCAGGGCGAGGAGGGGTTGGCCGCCTTCCGATCAGAACATCCAGCCCTGGTGGTTACGGACATCCAGATGCCGATCATGGACGGCCTGGCCATGGCGAAGGCGATGCGAGACCTGGATCCGTCGGTGCCGATCATCGTCACCACGGCCTTCGAACAAACCGACTACCTGCTGCGCTCGCTCGAATTGGGCATCGATCATTACGTCTTGAAGCCCGTCCAGGCTGCGCGGCTCGAGTCGGCCCTCCTGGCCTGTGCTGCCAGGCTGCTGGCCGAGGATCAGATGAGGCAGAAGCAGCGCCTCGAGGCAGAGGTCCTCCGGATGCGCCACCAGACCGTGATCAACACGCTGCTGGGGGGGATCGGGCATGACTACAACAACCTCCTCCAGGCCATCCTTGCCACCCACGACCTTGCCCTGGCCTGCGCAGACCCGGGCAGCAAGGTCCAACGGATCCTGAAAGCCAGCGCGCATGCCTCGGAGCAGGCCCGTCTGCTCTCCAGGCGCCTCATGGCTCTGGTGAATCCCGCCTATCAGCTTCAACAAGTCGGCCCCATCGAAGGTCTGCTGAGGAGTACGGTGGAAGCAGGGCTGGCAGGCACCTTGATCAGGATGGAATTCGATTTCCAGGCAGGGGACCCGGTCGTACGACACGACCGGGCCGCCCTGCAGCAGGCCCTCGCCAGCCTTGTGGTCAATGCCAGAGAGGCGATGCCCAGCGGAGGAATGCTTCAATTCAGCACCCGGACCCTTCAGATTTCAGGCCCGGACGCAGCAGGTCTCCCCCAGGGACACTACCTTCACATGCTCATCCGGGATTCCGGGAGGGGCATTGCAGCCGAAGACCTGCCGATGATCTTCGAGCCCTACTTCACGACCAAGGAACGCAGCAGCCAACGGGGGACCGGGCTTGGGCTGGCTCTGTGCGAGACCATCATTCACGCCCATGGTGGATCGATCAGCGCTGAATCAACTCCGGGCCAGGGAGCAACCTTTACCGTACTCCTGCCATTGGCATAAGATCGACATGAAACCGCACGGAGGTGCAGCGATGATGGGGAAGTGGACTTTGGCCAGCAAGATCCGGGCGCTGGTATTCCTCGTATGCGGGTTGTTCGCCGCGCAAGAAGCCTTCTATGTCCTGCCCACCTTCAAATCCAAATTGTTCGAACAGAAAAAGGCGGAAAACCAGGCTGTGGTAGAAGTCGGCTTTGGTGTGCTTGAGTATTTCGCGGCGCAGGAGTCCACCGGGAAACTGACCCGGGAACAGGCCCAGGCTCAAGCGAAGGCAGCCATCCGGGGATTGCGGTTCGAGGACGGGAACTACTTGTGGATCAATGATCTGGAACCCCGGATGATCATGCATCCCATCAAGCCCGAACTCGACGGGAAGCCGGTCGGGGGAATGAAGGATGCTTCGGGCCAGGCCTACTTTCTCACCTTCGTGGAGACCGCAAAGAAATCCGGACAAGGCTTCGTCGACTACGAATTCCTGAAACCGCAACTCAACAAGGTCGTACCCAAGGTTTCCTTCGTGAAATTATTTCCAAGGTGGGGGTGGATCCTCGGGAGTGGCGTCTATCTCGACGACGTGACCACAGAAGGCTGGAAGATGGCCTCGGTCCTCGGCCTGGGGATCTCGGTGGTGCTTGTCCTGGGTTTCGTCGTTTTCAGAACCATGTCCCAGAAAATCAACGCTTCGGTTCAAGAGGTCCGGGACGGCATCGGCAAGGTCGTAGACGGTCGCCTCACCCATCGCTTCAAGGTTCTCGGCGGGGATGAGCTGGCCGAAATGGCCAAGAACCTCAACGGTCTGGTCGAGAGGCTGCAAACCGACTTCCAAGGGATTCTGCGGGCGTCCGAATCAACGGCTTCCGGAGCCGTGCAGCTCAGTGCCACGAGCCAGGAACAGATGAAGGCAGCAGAGGAAGTCGCGCAGGGCGCGCAGGTCCTCAGGAGCGCTCTCGAACGAAACGTGGCCAGCATCGAACAGGTCCGGGAATCCCTTGATCAGACCGGGGGGCAGATTGGACAGGCGGCCCTTCAAGTGGAAGGTGCCGTGGAAGCCACTGAGGCCGGGCGTGCGGCGGCGGAGGAGAGTTTCCTGGCCATGGAGGAGATCAAGGCCGTTTCAGATCGCATCGTGAAAGCGGTCCAGCTCATCCAGGCGATCGCTCGCCAGACGAATCTGCTCTCCCTGAATGCCGCCATCGAGGCTGCCAAGGCGGGCACCCTGGGCAAAGGGTTTGCGGTCGTGGCCGAAGAGATTCGGAAGCTGGCGGAACGATCAGGGGCAGCGGCTCATGAGATCTCGGCCATGATCGAGGAAACCCACTTGGCCGTTGGGAAAGGACAGGAGACGGCACACCTGACGGTGGAGAAACTCCAGATCATCCTGGCCGGCATCCTGGAGTTGACTGGGACCGTCTTGTCCATCCGGATTTCGACCGAAGAGGAAGGGGCCGCCATCGAACAGATCCGAACGCAAGTCCTGGAGGGGGGAAGCCAGGCCGAGCGCAACGCCTCCGCCTCCATCGAACTGAGCGCCAGCGCGGAGCAGGTCGCCTCGACCGCTAGTGAATTGGCCCAGGTTTCCGAAGGACTGGCCAGGACGGTGAGCCGGTTTACCGTATGAAAGGCGTTCTAGGATGCTGGAACTGAAGAGCCGCAGTCCTCGCATGGACTTGGATCCCTTGGGAGGACTTGGCGGAGGAGAACAGTGGTAAAGCCCTCTTATCCACCCTACGATGCTGGCTGGGCAGTATCTGGCGCCGGACATTCCTTAAAGGAGTCACCGTGAGCAATCCCACGATCAAAGTTCAAGGTACGACCGGAATCCTGTCCCTTTCAGGCCGGTTCACCTCAGAGTCCCATGCCGGATTCAAGGCCGTGGCCTACCCCCTGGTGGAGGATCCGGCCGTCTCGACCATCTGCATTGACTTGGCCACGGTCTCCTACATGGATTCCTCCTCGCTCGGGACCCTGCTGCTCCTGCGGGAGAAGGCCAACGCCAAGGGCAAGAAGATCACTCTGAGGAATCCGAATCCGACCCTGCTTCCCATCCTCAAGATGATCCGCTTCGACAAGCTCTTCGAGACCAGCTAGAACACCGTCGGGACCCATGCGGATCCTGGTCGCGGACGACGATGTCACCACTCGCCTCATAGTCCGGAACATTCTGGAGCGGGAGGGCTTCGAGGTCAGCCTCGCCGTGGACGGCGTGGAGGCCCTGGAGAGCTTCAGGCAGAACCCGGCGGACATCGTCATCACCGATTTCCAGATGCCGCGCATGGACGGCATCCAGCTCTGCAGGGAGCTGACGGCGGCGCGCGGCTCCCGGTTCCTTCCGATCATCATGCTCACCGGTGGGCAGGAATCCGCCTTGCTGCGGGATAGTCTGCAGGCCGGTGCCCTGGAATTCCTCAACAAGCCCGTCCTGGTCGATGAACTGGTCGCCCGCGTGGGTGCCATCGCCGCCATGGCGGACATGCAGAACACCCTGGCGGCCAACCAGGAGGAGACCCTCGGTGAGATCGCCGTCGTCAAGCACCTGCTGGAGCGCCTGACCTCGCCGGGGTTGAAGCTGATGCCTCCGTGTTTCGCGATGGAGACCCTGCAGACCCGCCGCATCAACGGCGATGCTGCCTGCTACAGCAGGGGCATCGGAGGGACCCATTTCGGCCTGCTGTGCGATGCGACAGGTCATGGACTTGTGGCTGGCGTGAGTACTTTCCCGGTCATCGAGGCCTTCCACGTCATGGCTTCCCGCGACATCCCCCTCGAGTCGATCTACCAGGAGATCAACGCCAAGGTCAGCCGCCTCCTTCCCGCAGACCGGTACGCCTGCTTGATCCTGCTCCGTTTGGATCCCGAAGTGGGGCTCCTCCGGGTCTTGAACGCAGGCATGCCCGACCTTCTTCTGCTGCGTCAGAACGAGCAGGACATCAGGACCTTCTCTTCCCGGAACTACCCCGCCGGGATCCTGGAATCACCCGATGTCATCGAAGTAGAGGATGTCGCCGTAGCCCCAGGGGACCGCATTTTTGCCTGCAGTGATGGCCTTTGGGACCTCTTCGGAGCCTCCACCCTGCAAAGGACCTTCTTGCGGCGGGGCACGCGCTTCCCTGTGTCTGAGGACCAGGCATGGATCAGGAAAAGGCTCGCGCGGAGCCTGAAGAACGCCGAGCAGCATGACGATCTGACTTGGGCCCTCTGGGAGGTCCCTGCGCCGATGCCCTTGAGTATGGAACTGGAGCCGGCGTCGGCCCTGGAAGCCGGGGGCCCGGAAGGGCTCGTCCTTCAATTCGAGATGGATCCCCGCTACCACTCGGTACGCGATCTGGTTCCGAACATCCTTGGTCTGCTTGGCTTCAAGGGCGTGCCTACGCCAGTCCTCCAGAGACTGGGCATCCTCCTCACCGAAGCCCTGGACAATGCGGTGGACCATGGTCTCTTGGGGCTGGATTCCACCTTAAAGTCGCGAGGCTTCGAAGCCTATGAATCCCGCCGAAAGGAAGCCCTGAGCGACTTCAAGGGGGGAATGGCCAAGTGCCGACTGGGACTCTGCTACGGGGGAGAAGCCCGGCCCGACCTGCACCACATCGACATCGAGGTGGCGGATGACGGGCCAGGCTTCGACTGGAACACCGTCCTCCAGTCGCACGACCTTGACCGACTCGTGCCGCATGGTCGCGGGATACCGCTGCTGATGGCCCTGGCTTCCAATTTCCGGTTCAATGAGGCGGGCAATAAGGCCCTCTTCACCCTCATCTGCTGAGGGCATACTGAACTCGTGGCGCGGCATCCCGGGGTACTGGTGATGAACCTGATGGCGACGACCTTCGCCGCCCTCGCCATCGGCACGGCCGTGCTGGGAACCATCCACTCGGGGCTGCCGCTGGTCCAGGCCCTGGGGCTTACCTTCGGAACCGTGCTGCTGGGAGCCCTGCTCGGACTTAGCGCGCGAACCCGCTGGATCGACAGGCCCCGGCTGGCCAAGGCAGAGCGGCAGTGGGCAGAGGGCGACCATCCCTACGACGCACTTCAGACCCTCGGGGAATCCGGGTGGTACCGCGGAGAACTGGGCTACCGCACCCTTCTGTTGAAGAGTGCCCTCCATCTATCCCTCGGATGCCGTGACCGGGCCTGGCTGGTGGCCCTTGAAGCCCAGTTCGCGAGGTTGCCGCTCTGGAAGCGATGGCTGGTTTCCCGGGGCTTCCAGAAGGTCCCCGGAATCCCCAGTGCGCGCCGCTTGGCCTGGGGGCGGCGGCTCATCGCCATGGCCCCCTGCATGGGCCGACTTCGGCATCTCCAGGGCATCCTGCTGCTCCGCGTCGCTGATCCAGAGGCCCTCCAGCAGGCCTGGCTCCACTTCGAAGCGGCGCTGCCCCTGTCCTGGGACGACCCCCTGCTCCTCGAGGACCTCATGCTCGCCGGTCTCCAGCATGGCAAGGAGGAGGTGGCCGAGCAGGCGCTGGCGATCCTCCTGGCCCGTCATGGCGACCCCAGACTGCCGTGGGACCGGGGTGCCGCAGGGATGCACCTGCTGCGGAATGGCCACTACGCCGAAGCACTGGCCCTGGTCCAGGCCCTGCCTCCGGCACAACGCACCCAGCCCCTGCATTGGCTGGCCGAGACGGTTTCACGCCGCCAGCTGGGTGACCTGGAAGGGGCCTGGCGAGTCATTGAGGCCGCCATCGGCCGGTTGCCGGGTGCCTTCCGCCTTTGGATGGAGCGCTACCAGATCGCTCTGGAGCTGCATCGCGACGGCGAGGCCCTGAAGACCCTGGACCTTGCCCGGGAGACCATCCCGGAAGGCGCTGAAGGCGAATCCCTCCGGCAGGAGTGGCACCTCCGCCGCGCGGAGTTCGCCTTCTGGTGGGAAGACCGGCCGGCTTTCGCGCGGGAACTGCTGGACCGACTCCCGCCGGAGTCCCGGGGGGATCATCACCCACCCCTCCGGCTGCAGGCACAGGTGGCCGAAGGGGACTACGAGGCCGGCTACTCCGAGGTGGTATCCCTCCTCGAAGGGCGGCCCGCGGACGTGGACCTCCTGCTCCTGCAGGCAGACTGCCTCGCCGGCATGGATGCCTGGGAAGTCCTGCGGCCCTTTCTGGATGGACTCGGGGAAGCCTGCCGGGAAAGGCCCTCCTTCTGGCACCTGCGGGGACTGGCGCTTGCCAACCTGGGAGAGCCTCTCCCCGCACGCCTGGATCTGGAACAGGCCGTCCGCATGGATCCCCGGGGTCTGCGTTTCCTGCTGGATGCGGGGCATGCCTGTGCCGAGCTTGGAGACCGGGACCGGGCCGAGGCACACTGGCGCCAGGCCCTTCAGGTGGATCCCCAGGCCGAGGAAGCCCTCATCCACCTCGCGGAAGCTCGACGGGAGTTGGGCGATCTGGAAGGTGCCCGCCGCTACCTGCGGGAGTGCCTGCTGCACCATCCCGACAGCCAGGAGGCGCAGTCCCGCCTAGCGGAACTGGAAGCAAACTAGGAGGGCTTATCGCCCTTCAGCAGGGCCAGCTTGGCATCGTAGCGTGCCCGCATCTCTGGCAGGGCCCATCTGCGGGCCTTCTCAAGGGCCTTGACGGCCTCCTTCTGCTGACCCCGGGCCAGGCAGATGCGCGCCTGGATCAGATAGAAGTCCGATTCCATGGGCAGCAGCTTGATCGCCAGTTTGATGCGTTTTTCAGCTTCTTCCCAGTTGAAGTTCGTAAAGGCCTCCTCAGCGAGGAAGGCGTTGAAGAACGGATCTTTCTTCCGGATCTCCAGGCCCCGTTCCCGGTAAGCCTGGGCCTCCGAGTCGCGCCCATCTTCTTTCAGCAGGTTTTCGAGGTTGCCGCAGGGGGCGCCGTCCTTGGGATCGACCTGGAGAGCTTTGAGGAAGGATTTCTCGGCGTCCGCATTGGCCCCCTGGTTCCGCTGGACCACGCCAAGGATGTTCCACCCCACTCCCAGGCCAGGATCGATCTCGACACACTGGCGGGCAAAGGCCAGGGCCTCATCCGACCGGGCTTCCGCCAGCATTTCGACCGCCCGGTTGCTGTAGAACAGGGCGAGAACGCGTTTGGGGTCCAGGGAGGCGATGAGTTGCGACCCCACCCGGATCTCCGGCAGAAAATCGGCGATGATCTCCTTTCCCATCATGCCGGTTGGCACCACGGCCACCACGTGCCTTTCATAGCGGACCAGGGATCCCACCCGGCGCCAACGGTTGACCCGGAGGGATTCGCCGTAGCGGGCATCGAGGCCGATGGCTCTGCAGGCGGCCACATACAGGGCGGTCAGAGTCAGGCAGTTGGCCTTGCGGTCCCGCCAGGCCTCAGCCGGTGTCCGGGTGTAGGCGTTGTCGTAGGTGATGCCGAGTCCACCCTCCTCAGGTGGCGCGAAGATGGCCTTCAGCAGGGCTTGGACCTTGGCTGTGGTGCCCTGCTGGTTCAGAGTGTGCTTCCGCGCGAAGACCTGCAGATCGTGGGGAGCCTCGAAGGGATCATCTCCCGCTACCAGGAGGGCCGCACCGAGCAGGATGGGCAGAAGGCAGAGACGCACGGAAAGCTCCGCCTCCAACATAGGTCCATCAACAGGAGATTCAATGAATATGCGATCCTGGGGGTTCCGGAGGAACCATGTCCAAACCGACGGCCGTGGTCTGTGCCTATTCCAGCGTGGGAACCGCCGCCCTGGAGGGACTGCTGGAGGCGGGCGTCGACGTCCGCGCGTTGTACACCTATCCCCAGGGGGCGGATGAATGTTGGTTCACGCCCCCGGCTACGGCAGCCCAAACCCAGGGCATCCCCGTGCACCTGGCACCCAATTTCAATGACGACGCTGTCTATGAGGCCATCCGGGCCCTCCGGCCCGATTTCCTGTTCAGCTTCTATTTCCGGGAGATGATCCAGGGCCGCTTCCTGGAGATCCCTCGGCTCGGCGCCTATAACCTGCACGGCAGCCTGCTGCCGAGTTACCGGGGCCGGGCACCCCTCAACTGGGCTCTGGTGAAGGGCGAGACGGAAACTGGGGTCACGCTCCACGCCATGACCCCCAAGCCCGACGACGGCCACATCGTGGCCCAGGCGCGGCTGGCCATCGCCTGGGACGAAACGGCCCTCAGCCTCACGGACAAAGCCGCAAGGGCAGGACGTAACCTGGTGCGCGACGCCATCCCCGGCCTGGCGGACGGTTCCATCCCACGGATCGATCAGAAGACCCTCGGACCTTCCAGCTATTTTGGCGGGCGCAAGCCCGCCGATTCACGCCTGGACTTCACCATGAAGGCGGCGGTGGCCTTCAACCAGATCCGCGCCGTGGCGGACCCCTGGCCCAATGCTTTCCTCGAAACCGGTTCAGGGATCGTCAAAATCCCCTGGGCCCTGCCCAGCTCAGAGCCCTGCGCTCCCGGGTGCTTCCGTCAGACCCCGGAAGGGCTGTTGCTGGGCTTCGCGGATGGCGCCCTGAGGCTGCATGCGCTCCGCAAGGGCACCCGCCGCAGCGAGCGCCCCTCGGATCACGCCCAGTGGTTACTGGAACTGGGTATTCCTGCTCTTAACCCCTGATCAGATGTGCCTGGCCAAGCTGTGTCCCACCTCAGCGGGCTCCAGGATGGTCGCGTCCAGAGGCAGGTAGGCAGGATCCCACATGGCCTCGGCCACGGCCTGGGGGATGTCGGCCTGGGCAATCACGCGGTTCGCCAGACCTTCCTCCTGCGCGGCTTTGACCACGGACTCTGCCACAGCCCTGGTGACACGCCGGATCTGGCTCGTGGACGGGAAAAGACTCCCGGCCGCCAGATCCTCCGGATGCACTTCCTCGGCCAGGCGCCGGGCGGCGGCCGCGAACAGCGCGTCCGTGACTTCCCGGGCCTCGGACACCATGAGCCCCAGGCCCATGCCCGGGAAGATGAAGGCGTTGTTGCCCTGGCCGATGACGTGGGTCCGGCCCCCGTAGATGACCGGATCGAAGGGGCTGCCCGTGGCTATCAAGGCCCGCCCATCCGTCCAGCGGAGGACATCAGACGGCAGCGCTTCGGTCTTGCTCGTGGGATTGGACATCGGGAACACCAGCGGACGCTCAGTGTGCTTGCCCATCTCGCGGATGATGTCCTCCGTGAAGACCCCGGGTTGGCCTGAGGTCCCGATCAGCATGGTCGGCTTGAGGGCGCGAACCACCGCGAGCAGATCGCGGGGCTGACCCTCGCCCAGGCCGTACTTCTCGGCCAGGGCGGCCGGCCAGGCGAAAGCGCGCTTGTGGACGTCATGAATCGGGATGTCGTCCACGAGGAATCCATGGCTGTCGATGTTGGCGATGGCCGCAGTGAGGGCCTCTCCTTCCAGACCAGCCCTGCGCAGCGTATCCCGCAGCAGGCGGGCGATGCCGACGCCGGCGGCTCCGGCCCCGAGAATGGCGATGCGCTGATCCTTGAGCGGCACGCCCGTGGCCCTGGACCCGGCGATCATTCCGGCCACACCGACGGCGGCTGTGCCCTGGATGTCGTCGTTGAAGCTCGTGAGCGTCTTCCGGTAGCGGTCGAGGAGGGTGAAGGCCGTGACCTTCTTGAAATCCTCCCACTGCAGGATGGCCTTGGGGAAGCGGGAGATGACCGCATGCACGAACTCGTCCACCAGCGAATCGTATTCGGCTCCCCGCAGACGGGGTGCCCGCCAACCGAGGTAGAGCTCGTCCTGGAGCAGATCCTGGTTGTCCGTCCCCACGTCCAGGCTGATGGGCAGGGTCTGCCAGGGCGGGATCCCGGCCGCGGCAGTGTAGAGCGCCAGTTTCCCGATGGGAATCCCCATGCCGCCGGCGCCCTGGTCGCCCAGACCGAGAATCCGCTCGTTGTCCGTGACCACGATGAGGCGCACGTCGTCGAAGGGCGCGTTCCCGAGGACCTCCTTGATGTGGCCCCGGTGCTCAGGCGTAACCCAGATCCCCCGCGCCCGGCGGAAGATGTGGCTGAACTCCTGGCAGGCCTGCCCCACGGTCGGGGTGTAGACGATCGGCAGGAACTCCTCGACGTGATCGATCAGCACCCGGTAGAAGAGGTACTCGTTCCGGTCCTGCAGCGCAGCCAACCCGATGAACTTCTCGATCGGTTCCTTCTTCCGGCTGATGTTGGCGTAGACCCGCTCGGACTGCTGTTGCATGGTGCTCACGGCATGGGGAAGCAGGCCCTCCAGTCCCAGGGCAGCACGCTCCTCCTTGGTGAAGGCCGTTCCCTTTGTGAACATCGGATGCCTCAGGAGCCGCGCGCCGCGGTAGGGCACCGTGAGTCGCGTCCTGCCCCCGACCTCGAATCTCAGACCATACCGTTCCATGACTTCGCCCTCCTTCTCTTGGCTCAAGAATCCCGCTCACGGACACGGCCGTGATACTTGGTTGACTGGACCCCACCGGGGCGGCGATGTCCACCTAATGAGGATGGCGGCATCAACTATCAAGAAGCCCAAATGTGTACTCGCGCCCGGGGGTTGTCCAGCCCCAGGCCTGAATCATTCGAGGACGTGGATGTTCTTCTTGGCACAGATGTCCTTCAACTGCTTGGGCCAGACACTGACGGTGACCTCGCCGAGGTGCGCCGTGCGCAGGAGGTACATGAACGTGCGGGCCTGGCCGATGCCCCCGCCGATGGAAAGGGGGATCTGGTCGTTCAGGATGGCCTGGTGGTAGGGAAGCTTGAGGAAGTCCAACTGGCGGGAAATCTCCAGTTGGGCCCGCAGGGTCTCCTTCGTCACGCGGATCCCCATGGACGTCAGTTCATGGCGCCGCTTGGTGATGGGGTTCCACACCAGGATGTCGCCGTTGAGGCCATGGGTGTTCCGCCCGGTCATGACCGAGGTGTCGGTGGCCCAGTCGTCATAGTCCGCGGCCCGCATCTCGTGCGGGTAGCCGTCCTTCAGCACCCAGCCGATGCCGATGATGAACACCGCGGGGTATTTCTGGAGGATGGCTGTTTCCCGCTGCTTCCGGGGCAGGTCCGGGTACATCTCCAGCAGGTCCTCGGCGTGGATGAAGACCAGTTCCTCGGGGAAGTCCGGCAGGCCGCCCGCCTTCAGAGCTGGGAACTGCGCCTGGGCCTGACGCCCGGCGCCCAGGATCACCTTCCAGATCTTCCGGACCGTCTCCTTGAGGAAGTCGAGGTTCCGCTGGTCGACTGTCATCCGCCGCTCCCAGTCCCACTGGTCGACGTAGGAGCTGTGGTCGTGGTCCAGGAAGTAGTCCTTCCGCACGGCGTGCATATCGGTGCAGATGCCCTCGCCGGGCTGGCAACCGAACTGGGCCAGCGCCATCCGCTTCCACTTGGTGGCCGCCTGTACCACCTGCGCCTGAATGGGGCTGGACAGCCCGAGCCCGCAGGGGAACTCCACCGGCGTGCGGGAGCCGTCCCGATCGAGGTAGTCGTTCACCCCGCTGGCGCGGTCCACGATCAGGGGAACCTGCACCATGTCAAGGTTGAGTTCCCGGCAGAGGTGGTCTTCGATATAGCGCTTCACCATGAAGACGGCCCTCTGCGTATCCATCCGGTTCAGCAGTGGCTTATACCCCACCGGAAGGATCTTCTCGACCTCTTCGTAGGTGCTGATGCCTGGTCCTGCCAGGTCCGCAGTCTTGTCTGACATGGGGTTCCCTCCTCCGCGCAACACGGGGTGGGACTCACTCCGAACCATTCCGGGGTGACCTTCCCCGAACGCCGAAAAGAAGATACTCACCAGGTCAACTTAATACAAGACCTGATTATCATTTTTTCATTCACTGCGGTACCTAATTGCAGTTACCAAGTTCCTATGAGCTATCCTCTAGGGAACCCTCAGAGGTCCCGTATGCGAAGCGTCATCACCGGAACCGGCATCGGCGTGCCTCCTCATGTCGTCACTAACGCGGCGCTGTCGAAGCTCATGGACACTTCGGACGAGTGGATCCGCGTGCGGAGCGGCATCCAGGAACGGCGCTACGCCGAACCCGGACAGGGCTCCTCCCAGCTCGGGGTCCTGGCCGCGGGGAACGCCATCGCCGACGCGGGACTCACCCCAAGCGATATCGACGCCGTGATCTTTGCCACCATGACTCCGGACCACGTGCTGCCCGGCAATGGTCCCCTGCTCCAGAAGGCCTTGGGGTTGCGGGACATCCCGACCTTCGACATCCGCCAGCAGTGCAGCGGCTTCCTCTACGGCCTGGAATTGGCGGACCTGTTCATCCAGAGCGGCCGCTACCGGCGCGTGCTGCTGGTGGGCGCCGAGGTCCACACGGCCTTCATGCCCTGGCATCTGGGCTGGGACACCCTCATCGGCCAATCGATGCGGGAGATCACGGAAGCCGAGCGGATCGAGAACACCGCCAGCCGTGACCGGACGGTCCTTTTTGGCGACGGGGCCGGCGCCGTGGTGATCGAGGGTCGCGATGGGGATGCGGGCCTCGGCCCCATCCGCCTCCACACCGACGGCACGGGGGCCGGAGTGTTGACGATGCTGGGTGCCAGTTTCAAGCGCCGCCCCTTTGTGACCCATGAACAGATCGACGCAGGCGAGACCCTGCCCATCATGTCCGGCAAAGAGGTCTTCCGGTCCGCGGTGACCTTGATGCCCCAGGTCGTCCGCGAGGTCTGCGAACTGTCTGGAGTGGCCGTCGATGCCCTGGACCTGGTCCTGGTCCACCAGGCCAACCTCCGTATCATCGAAGGCGTGCAGAAGGCCCTCGGCCTGTCGGCGGACAGGGTGCCCCACAACGTCGAGCGGTGGGGGAACACCACCGCCGCCACCCTGCCGATCCTGTTCCACGAGTGCCGCCAGCAGGGCCTCATCAAGCCCGGGATGAACCTGATGTTCACCGCCCTCGGCTCTGGGCTCCACTGGGGCGCTGCCCTGTACCGGACCTAGCGTGGGCATCCTCCTCGGAGTTCTCATGCGATTTCGCGCCTTCCTGGTTGTGGCCCTGCTTGCTCCAACCCTGACCCTCTCCGCAGCATCCACCAAGAAGCATCCCTCGGGCCTTGTCACTACCACCAAGCAGGCGAAGGCCATCGCCGAGCAGGACACCGGCGGAAAAGCCATCAGCGCCCGGCGCATTCCCTTGAATGGCGCCTCAGGCGGCTGGGAGGTGGATGTGCGCATGCCCCGCGAGGACAAGGGCTGGCGCTGCATCATCGATGCGGATACCCGCACGGTCCACACGAAGACGCGCATCGACCAGCCCGGCGGCAAGGGCAAGGCGGATAGGCCAACCCGCAATCGTTAGGAAGGGCTCCACTACGGGGGTATTACGACGATTGTCCGACCGGGGCCGACCGTTCGCCGGTTTTTACGGTGTGTAGCCCTGTCCGGCTTGACAGTCCGGCCTAGAATCGTACGCGTGGCCGATGCCACGGGGAGAACAAACCATGGGGCTGATGGACTGGGGCAAGGCCCAATTCATTGAAATCATCGAATGGCTCGACGATTCCAGCGACACCCTCGCCTGGCGGTTCCCGGTGCGGAACCAGGAGATCAAGAACGGCGCGAAGCTGGTCGTGCGCGAAAGCCAGGAAGCGGTGTTCATCAACGAGGGCCAGCTGGCGGACGTCTATAAGCCGGGCACGCATACGCTCAGCACGCAGAACATGCCGGTCCTGGCGGATTTGAAGGGCTGGAAATACGGCTTCGAGAGCCCCTTCAAGGTGGATACTTATTTCACCTCCACCCGCCTCTACAACGACCTGAAGTGGGGCACTTCGAATCCGATCATGATGCGCGATGCCGACTTCGGCATGCTGCGCATCCGGGCCTTCGGCATCTACTCCATCAAGGTCGCGGACAGCGGCACCTTCCTCAAGCAGCTTGTCGGCACGAACGGCGTCTACACCGTTCCGGACGTCTCCGAGCAGCTCCGGAAGACCATCATGAGCCGCTTCACGGATGTGCTCGGCGAGGCCAAGGTGCCGGCGCTGGACCTGGCTTCCAAATACGACGAGCTGTCCGACCTGGTGAAGCAGAAGCTCCAGGATGAATTCAAGACCATGGGCCTCGAGCTGTCCAAGTTCTTCGTGGAGAACATCAGCCTCCCGGAAGAGGTCGAGGCCATGATGGACAAGCGCACCGGCGTGGGCATGATGGCTCCCGTGATGGGCGCCTACACCCAGATGCAGGTGGCCGACAGCATTCCGCTCGCGGCGCAGAACCCAGGCGGTGTCGCTGGCATGGGTATGGGCGTCGGATTGGGTTTTGGCATGGGCAACATGATGGGCCAGCAGATGGCCGGAGCCTCCCAGCAGATGGGGCAGCAGGGCTTCCCCGCGGGCAACGCGCCGGCCGGCCCCTCGGCGCCCGAGAAGTCACTCAAGGATGAGCTGACGGAACTGAAGGACCTGTTCGACAGCCAGCTGATCAATCAGGCCGAATACGACAACCAGCGCGGCGCCATCATGAAGAAGCACGGGATGGGTTGACGGTCTTCAGGCTTCAGTGGAAAAACATGCGGCCAAACGGCCGCATGTTTTTCGTAACGCGCGAGCGCAGCTCGCGCGCCTGAACGGATCAATGGTGATGCTCATGCTCGTCACCCTCGTGCTCATGCATGAACCGGTGCTGGTGGCGTTCGGACATGGCTGGAGTCTCGAAGTGCAGCGTCACGTGGCGCACGCCGAACTGCTCGGACAGCAGGTACTCGATGCGTTGCTGGTGGGCCTCCGTGTCCTCCAGGCGCCCTGAATCCACGATGATGTGGGCGGTGCAGACCGTGAGGTGGCTGCAGACGCGCCACGAACGCAGATCCTCGACGCCGTGAATCCCGGGAAGCCCGATCAAGGCGGCTTTGGCCTCCTCCTGATCGAAGGCCGCGCGGTGCATGAGGATGCCGATGGCGTCCCGAAGGAGATAAAAGGCCCCGCGCAGGATGAACGCGACGATGGCCACGGCCAGAAGGGGATCCACCCAGCGCCATCCGGTGAAGCGGATGACCACCATTCCGACCATCACGGCCACATTAGCCAGGCTGTCACCGAAGGCGTGCAGATAGGCGCTCCGGAGGTTCAGGTCATGCTGCTGGTGGGTGCCCTGGGAGGGCACGAGGGCGCGGGTCGCGGCCAGGTTGAGCAGGAGGCCCAACGCCGAGAAGCCGATGGCCCAGCCGAGCAGGATGGGATGGGGGTGCCGGAGCCGACTCCAGGCTTCAAATAGCACCGCGATGGCCAGGACTACCAGCAGGAGGACGCCGAGCAGGGTGTTGAAGATTTCCAGGCGATGCCACCCGTAATTCCACTGGTCACAGGGTTCGCGGCGATTGGCCAGCCGGATGCTCCCGAGGGAGAGCAGGTTCACGACCGCGTCATTCAGGTTTTCGAGGCTGTCGGATACCAGTCCCAGCGATCCGGTCCAAAGTCCGCCGATCCCCTGCACCAGGAAGTTCAGCCCGAAGATCAGCGAACTCAAGGCCAGCCGTCCCGCGGTGGTAGGACCTTGGGCGTGGGCCATCATTCGCCCCGGAAATGGGGTTTGCGCTTCTCGCGGAAAGCGGCGAGGCCCTCCAGTCGGTCCTTCGTGGCGATCACCTGGGCATAGCACGCCTGCTCGAAGGCGAGGCCGGCGGTCAGGCTGAGCTGGGATCCCCCGTCCAGGGCCTGCTTCGCCAGACGCACGGCCAGAGGTCCATTCGAAAGGATTTCCCGGGCCAGCGCCAAGGCGGCAGACAAGGCTTCGCCCACCGCAACCAGCTGGTTAATGAGACCCAACCGTTCTGCCTCTTCCGCCCCGATCCGGCGAGCCGTGAAGATCAGTTCCTTGGCCCGTGAGATCCCGATGAGCCGGGGAAGACGCTGGGTGCCGCCGGCACCGGGGATGATGGCCAGGGCGGTCTCGACCAGCCCCATCCTGGCTTCCGATCCCACCACGCGGAGATCCGCGGCCAGCGCCATTTCCAATCCACCGCCAAAAGCTCCGCCCTCGATGGCCGCGATGGTCGGCATGGGCAGATCCTCCAGCTCATCGAAGGCGTCACGGATGCCCTGGACATAGGCGGCCGTCTCGGCAGGGGACATGGTTGTCCGCTCCTTCAGGTCGGCGCCCGCACAGAAGATCCCCTGGACCAGGCTGTGCACCACCACCACCCGCACGGTCGCGTCGAGCCTCAAAGCGGCCAGGGACTGCCGGAATTGGGTCAGCAGTTCCCGGCCCAGCGCATTCTTGGCCAAGGGGCGATCCAGTCCCAGCAGGACGATGCCCGCATCCGGGCCCTCGAGGTGCTCGACCCGGACCTCCATCAGCCCAGCTCGACGATGGGATCCCCTTCGTTCAGAAACTGGTCGGGGGCCACGAAGACCTTTTTCACCGTGCCCTCTTCGGGGCTGCCCACGGGAATCTGCATCTTCATGGACTCGATGATGACCAGATCCTGGTCCTCACTCACGGCCTCGCCCTCGGCGACGCACACTTCAAGTACCTTACCGGCCATCTCAGCCCGCACCACGGCCATTCGGTCACCTCATGAGGACAATGGCCCAGTGTAGCCCAGTGGCTGGCCTAGGTATTGGAATGCCCCGCGCGAGCCCTTGGACCAGCTCCTGCTGCTACCCGTCCCGGTCGGAGTCCCCGATCACCACCAGGTCATCGTCCTCATAGGCGAAATCGCCCTCTTCGAGCAGGATCTCCCGGACCTTCCCGCCCTCGGGCGCGTTGATGTAGAAGGACGAGCGGGAAGAATCCGTGCCCTCGAGGATCATCAAGGGCTCATCCTCCTCAACCTCCTGGCCGGGGCGGACAAGGACGTCCACCACATATCCCGGCCATTCCGCCCTCACGATCATGCTGCCTCCCCTTGCCGCCCTGCGACCTTGGCGGGGAGAGTATGGCGCCGGGCGGCTCCGCGCAAGCCCCAGAAGGCTTTCTTTTCGTCACATTCGCACTCTGAGATACTGGAAGGCTTGTTTGGAGGATGGAATGGCTGTCGCCTGTGGCATCGTGGGTCTGCCCAATGTGGGGAAATCCACCCTTTTCAACGCCCTCACCCGCGCGGGCGCGGCTTCGGCCAACTATCCCTTCTGCACCATCGAGCCCAATACGGGGGTCGTGGATGTGCCCGATCCGCGCCTGGGGCCCCTGGCGAAGATCGTGAACCCCCACCGCATCCTCCCCGCCGCCCAGGAATTCGTGGATATCGCCGGGCTGGTCCGGGGCGCCAGCAAGGGGGAAGGGCTCGGCAACGCCTTCCTGGGTCACATCCGGGAGACCGACGCCATCGTCCAGGTGGTGCGCTGTTTTGAGGATCACAACGTCACCCACGTCGAAGGCGGGGTGAACCCCGAGCGGGACCTGAGCATCATCGAGACGGAACTGGTCATCAAGGATCTGGACGCGGTCGAGAAGGGCCTGGAGCGCCACCGGAAGATCGCCAAGACCGGCAACAAGGAATCCATGGCCCTGGCGGCCGTGCTGGAGCGCCTCCACGGTGCCCTGAACGATGGCCGCTGGGCCAGCACTGCAGGCCTCACCACCGATGACAAGGCCCTGGTGAAGTCCTACGGCCTGCTCACCCTGAAGCCCACTCTCTTTGTCGGCAATATCGGAGAAGAGGACATCAGGAACCCAGAGGGCAACCTCCACTACCGGCAACTCTTGGTTCTGGCGACCGACCGGGGGGCTCCCTGCATCCCCATCTGCTCCAAGCTTGAGGCTGAGATCCAGGATCTACCGGAAGAGGACCGTCCCCTGTTCCTGGAGGAGGCTGGTCTGGCCGAACCCGGCCTGAATGTCCTCATCCATGCCAGTTACGACCTGCTGGGCCTTCAGACCTACTTCACCGCCGGAGTCAAGGAAGTGAGGGCCTGGACCATCCACAAGGGTGATACGGCCCCCCAGGCCGCGGGCGTCATCCACACGGACTTCGAGAAGGGCTTCATCAGGGCCCAGGTCATCGCCTACGAGGATTTCATCCAATTCGGGGGAGAGCAGGGCGCCAAGGACGCGGGGAAAATGAGGACAGAAGGAAAGGACTACGTGGTCAAGGATGGGGACTTGATGAACTTCCTGTTCAATGTATAGCGCCCCCCCCGAGCTCGGACTCAATCCCACGGGCCTCCGGCCCGATGCCTTGATGAAGGCGGGGCCATGAATCAGGCCAAGACAATCGGATGGACCGGGCGCGGTGAGCCCGTGGAGGACCCTGCGCTCATCCGGAAAACCATGCAGGAGCTGTTGCAGCAGGCTGCAGAATTCCCGATCAAGGTGGAAGGGGCCCAGACCCTCCCCTACACGGCCCGGGTCCAGCACATCGATCTCCAGACTGGGTTGCTGCATCTGAAACTCATCCGAGCCCTGCCCCCGGAGTTGGCGGTGGATGCGGCCTTCGGAATGGTGTTTTCGGCGGGTGAACAGCGCTATGAGGCCCCATGCATCTTCAAGGGACGGGAAGGCTACCTGCTCTACCGCTTCACCATTCCCCTCCTGATCGCGGCCAGTGACCGCCGCCGCCATAAGCGCTACCCCTTCCGGCCCCGGGAGAAGGCCTACGTGATCGCCCAGGATGGTGGCATTCCCGGGCATGGGGTCTCGGGCCCACTGGTTAATCTGTGCCAGGGAGGGCTGGCTTTCCGCGTGGATCGGGTCATGCGGCTGGATGACCACATGCGGGTGACCCCCGGGCTGGGCTTCTTCGATCGGGGCAAGTCCTTCCCCATGTTGAAAATCAGGGACTTGCCCAACCTTCCGGTCTTTGATGCGCGGGGGGTCGTGGCCTACGCCGAGGAACGGGGCGGAGAGATCATCCTCGGGCTCCAGTTCAGCGCACTCGGCGAGACAGAACTCCGTGATCTCCAACTCGTCCTGACCATTCGCGAACACAAGCAGCGCGCCACACCGGGCACCTCAGGGGACAGTCCCCGGGAACAAGGACCGCGCAGCGCCGCTTCAGCCAAGGGACCTGCGGCCCGGGTGCCCCCAGCTGGGAGTCAGACCCCGGACGCGCTGCGGCGCCTGGGACGCCGCTGCACCCAGCTCATCCTGGCCATGGCTCCGAGCCCGGACCGGGACCAGGTCTGCCAGGCCCTCCGCGGCGGGGGCTTCCTCCGGTTGGAAACCGCGGACACCCTGGAGCAAGCGCTGGCGAATTTCCGGGCGGACCACAATGCGAACAGCCCCTTGCTGGTTGCGGAGACGCATCCCGAGGATGGATTTTCCACGGCGGGTATCCGGGCCCTCCGGGAGGAATTCGGTGATTCCCGGGAATTGGCTGTCGCCCTTATCTCCCGGGAGAAAATCCTCCCCCCATCCGAGGATCCGCTCATCCGACCCATGCCGTGGCCGTCAGTCGACGATCTGTCCTGGCTGGCCCTTCTGGATGACCTGGCGGGGCTGGACTAGGGTCTGTTTTGAAAACAGACCCTAGAGCGGCGCCAACCGCACGAGGTTCCCGCCGCCATCGACGCGGAGGAAACCATCCTCGATCCGGTTCCCGCCCCGAAGGATCGGATCCGCCGCCTCCTTGGCGAGGAGAATGCCCCCTCGCGCATTGCGGTGGACCACGCACTCTTCCAGAGTGACCTGGGAGTCCGCCAGCAGAAGGAGCCCGGTGTCCCTTCCCTCTTTCAAGGTGCAACGGACAAGAAGGAGGCTGCCTCCGGCCTCCACCTGGACGCCGGCCCCGGCATTGCCCGAGATCTCGCAGCCGTCAAGTACGCCCTGACCACCGTCTGAACAATCCACACCCAGGGAACGCCCATCGGCAAATGTGCTGTTCCGGGCCTGCACGGTGGCGCCGTGATGGATGAGCAAGCCAGTGCCGCCGTTCGCCTGCACCAGGCAGCCCTCCATGGTGGCCAGACCCCGATCCATGATCGAAGCCCCGAAGCCCTGGTTGCCAGTCAGCCGGCACTGGCGAAGGACGACGTTGGCCCCGGCCAGCACGTGCACGCCGGCGCAGGCATGGGCCCCAATGTCGCAGGACTCCAGCACCGCCTGGCTGTGTTCAAGGGCGAGCAGCCCCGCGTAATGGCTGCCCATCAACCGGCAGTGGCTGAGTTGGACCCTGGCGTCCCCCTCGACCTCCACCGAACCGGCCTCCGCGGAAAGGGTACAACCATCCAGGGTGGCCTGGCTCCGGCTGCGCGCCTTCAGCCCCACGCCCTCGCCCGGACCCACTGCCACACCCTGCAGGGACACCGATGCCCCGGTCCCCACGTCCACTCCGACCACCAGGAATCCAAGGATGCCCCCCCCCTCGATCCGGGCCAGGGTGCCGGACTCGGCGCGCAGGCCCGCCGGCCCTTCGGCCAGGAAGACGCAGTCCCGGAACACCGGAGAGGTGCCGATCCCCTGCACTTCAGCACAGCATGTCCCAGCCTTCATGGTGCAGGCCTCGATGGTGGGTGCGCCACCGGTGACCTGCAGCGCAGAAGCTCCGGGGGTTCCCTGCAGGGTGAGGCCCTTGATGCGGGCCGCCCGGGTCTGAATCACCAGGGCGGGACCTGCCACGCCTTCGATAACCACTTCCCCTGGCTCTCCAAGGGTCAGGATGGTCACATCCTTGTCCACCACCACGGATTCCCGGTAGACCCCGGGTAGTATGACGATCTCCGTGCCGGGTCCCGCCTGACGCAGGGCGACCTTCAGGCTCAGGCAATGGCCATTGCCGCCCTTGCCCACGCGGATCCGCTGCCCGGTGCCCTCGCGGGAAGGGGGCACCCTGGCGGCCGACGCCATCTCCGCGCCGATCGGCAGGTGGGACTTCAAAGCCTCACGGATGGCCTGGCCAAGGGCCTCTGCATCGGGAAACCGGTCCTCCGGTCGCTTGGCCAGTGCTTGTTCGGCCACCTTCAGCAGCTGGTTGGGAACCTCCTGCAGCTCCCCAGGAGCGATGGGATCGGGCGGATGGAGCAGGATGCGGTTCAGCACCAGGGTGGTGGTATCCCCCATGAAAGGTTTCCGCCCCCCGGTGAGAATCTCGTAGAGGATCACTCCAAGGGCGAAGATGTCGGAGCTGATGGTGGCCTTCGCGGTGTCCAGGTACTCGGGAGCCATGTAGCTAACGGTGCCCATCCAGGTTCCGGCCTGGGTGAGCCCCGAGGGTCCCATCTGGGCCACGCCGAAATCCATGAGCTTGGCGCGTGGGCGCTTGCCATGCCGGTTGACGAGGATGTTGGCGGGCTTGATGTCCCGGTGGATCACGCCGTGTTCGTGCGCATAGGCCAGACCGTCGCAGATTTGCGCCAGGACCTCCAGCAGCTCAGCCTTGGGCGCCTTCCCGCTGCGGATGAGCGTCTCCAGTTCTTCGCCATGCACATATTCCATGGCCAGGTAGTGGAGTCCCTCGTCTTCACCGAACTCGTAGACGGTGACGATGTGGGGATGATTCAAGAGGGCGGCGGCTCGGGCCTCGCGCTCGAACCTGGCTTCGGCTTCCTCACCGAAAACCGTCCCGGCCGTAATCACCTTCAGGGCCACCTCCCGGCCTAGCTTCGGATCCCGGCCGAGGTAGACCTCCCCCATGGATCCCCGGCCCAGGAGCCGAACTACCTCGAATTTGCCGAGCCGTTCCCGCATGACGCCCTATCGGCCAGTGTTCATCCGGCATTCAATCTGGGTCATCTCGCCTCGATGGGCATGCGTCGCAGGCGCTCGACGCGCGCTTCCATCGGCGGGTGGGTGGAGAACAGGCTCATGATGCCGCCCCCGCTGAGCGGGTTCACGATCATCATGTGGGCCGTGGCGGGGGCCGCAGACGGCATGGGCAGTCGCTGGTTGTAGGCCTCCAGCCGCTCCAGGGCCGAGGCCAGCATGTCGGGACGGCCGGTCAAGTGGGCGCTGTAGTCATCCGCCAGGTACTCCCGGGACCGGCTCAGAGCCATCTGAAGCATCATGGCCGCCACGGGGCCTAGGATCATGATGGCGATGCCGGCGATGGGATTGGACCGGCCCTCCTCGTCGCGGGCGCCGAACCACCCGGCGAGGTGCGAAAGGAACATGATGGCCTGGGCCAGAACCGCGGCCAGGCTGCCGATGAGGATGTCCCGGTGCTTGACGTGGCCCAGCTCATGGCCGATGACCGCCTCCAGTTCGGGACGCCTGAGAACCCGCATGATGCCTTCGGTGACCGCCACCACCGCATGCTCGGGATCCCGCCCAGTGGCGAAGGCATTGGGCGTGTCCTCCGGAATGATGGCGATCCGGGGCATGGGCAGTCCCGCCCGCTGGGCCAGATTGGCCACAATCGCATGGAGTTCTGGCGCCTCGGCCTGGGTGACGGGTTGGGCGCCATAGCTGGCCAGCACGATCTTATCCGAAAAGAAGTAGCTCACGCCATTCATGACGAGGCCGATCACAAGCGCCAGCAGCATACCGGACTGGCCACCAACCATCCCGCCGATCCACACCAGCAGACCGGTCATGGCCACGATGAGGAGAAGGGTCTTCGCCTGGTTCATGAAGGTGCCTCCAGATGACAGGATACGCTTGCAGGGGCGGGGGGTTCGGCCTTCCGTTTAATGACCACCAGGGTCACGTCGTCCCGGAATTTTCCCTCTCCCAGGTGATGAAGGGTCTCGACCAGCAGCGCCTCGAAGAGGTCCGCCGCGCCGGCCTGCGGGAGACGGCGCACGACTTCGGCGAGGGGACCGTCACCCAATTCTTCGCCGTCTTCGTTCTCCGCCTCCACCACGCCATCCGTGAAGATCACCAGGACGTCCCCGCGGTCCAGGTGCGCCCGCCCCTCGCTGAACGCGACGCCGGGCAGCAGGCCCACCATGGGGCCCGTGGGCGCCAGCCGGACCACGGCTCCGGTAGCCCGCACGAGCAGGGGCGGATTGTGCCCCCCGTTCACGTAGCGAAGGTCGCCGTTGTCCGGGTTCAGGCTGCCTGCGAACAGGGTGGTGTAGCGATTGCCATCCCGCACATCGTTCATGCGGCGGTTCACCCGTTCGGCCAGACGCCCCCAGTCCGCCACCCGCCGGTCCGCCATGGCCCTCAGGAAGGCCGAGAGCTGCGTCATCATCAGCGAGGCCGGCAGACCCTTCCCGGAGATATCGCCCACGGCGATGTGGAGGCGGGCACCCGACGCCTCGTCCTGGGCCATCCAGAGGTCATAGAGGTCGCCGCCAACGGCCTGGAAGGGGAGGTTGGCCGCCGCGCATTGCCAGCCTTCCGGTTCGGGGAGGGTCTTGGGCAGCAGTCTGCGCTGGATGTTGCGCGCCAGGTCCAGGTCTTTCTCCATGCGTTCCGCCTGGATGCGGGCCTCCCGGAACTCCAGGCTCGACAGCTGGGAAGACGTGAGGTTCAGCAGGGTGCGGAGGAAGACCAGGTCGTCCTCGGACAGGTGGCCCATCACAGGCTCTGCGACAAAGGCAAACCCATGGCTGTGGGTCTGATCGACCAGTTCGATGGCATGGACGAGACTCCGCGCCTGGACCACCTCATGCAGTTGCTCGCTGTCCAGGGCCTCAGGCAGCGTCCCGAGCCCCTTGGCGTGGAGCACCTGTCCCTGCGCGTCCACCACCAGCAGCCGCATGATGCGGAACTCCCCCATGAGAGTATTCGCCATGAGCCGCACCAGGTCGCGGCGGTTCTCCACTTCGCCCAGATTGCGGGTGAGCTCGAACACGGTGTTGAGCCTGGAAAGCTGCAGGGCCAGGGCCTGGTTCTGGGTGATGCGGACGGCTTCTGCCCGGCGCCAGGCCAGGAGGGGGGCGCTGATACTAAGCAGCAGCGGGACGGCGTCTGGAAGGGTCTCCGCGTGCAGGACGAGATGTCCATACGACTCCGCCCCGTACTGCCAGGGCAGCACCTGCCAGCCCGCGCCGGGATGGGTGGGAAACGCCGGCGCCGCGCCCCGGAGAAACATCCACATCCCTCCATCCCAAAGGCCGCCCTGGCGGGCTTTGGCGATGCCCATGGCCGTGATGCCCACCAGGTGGACCAGGTCCTCCTCGCTGCCCTGCTCTGGAAAGGTCTCCAGGAAATCGATGAGGGGGAGCAGTTCCTGGGCCCCCTCCGGCGTCTTCAGCGCCAGCTCACGGAGGCGGTCGAAGGGATTGGTCGCCATGGGCGGAATTCAGCTGATCTTCTTGATCAGGCAGCACTCATTGCGGCCGGAGGCCTCGTCTGCCTTGAACTGGACCTCGTCCATGAAACGGCTCATGAGCAGCAGACCCAGGCCTCCCTTCCGGGGGTGTTTGATGTACTCCTTCGGATCGGGCAGCACCACCTGATCGCCACGGATGCCCTGCCCCGAATGCCAGATGTGGATCTCAAGCGCCTGCTCAGTGAAGCGAAATTCGAGTTCTACGCTGTGCTCGCCTTCGCCGTGATAGGCGTGGAGGATCACGTTGGTCACGGCTTCGTCCACGGCGATGCTCACCTTGGCAGCCGTGGCGTCATCCAGTCCGGCGACCAGGGAGGCGCGCTTGGCCAGCCCTGTCACGAGGTTCAGGTAGCGGGTCTGACTCGGGATGATGAGCCGGAACTGGGCATGGTCAACTTTCGACGCCACACTCAGCCCTTCTGCTCCGGCGCAGCTGCCGCCAGAGCCTGGTCTTCGTCCCCGAAGACCCGGTAGAGCTGAGTGAATCCGAGCGTATCGAAGATGGTGAACACGTTCTCCTGGAGGTTGGACAGCAGGATGTCGCCGTCATGCTCTCGCACCGTCTCGATTAGCCCCATGATGGCGCCCAGCCCGGCCGAGCTGATGTAGCTCAGGTCCTTGCAGTTCAGAAGGATGGTGTAGCGGCCATCCTGGACCAGCCGCTCCAGTGCCTCTTCGAAGTGCCGGACGGTGTGGGCGTTGATGAAGCCGGCCGGTAGCAGCACCGCCACATCGCCGACCTGCCTGACCGCAATGGAAAGATCCGCCATCCAACGACTCCAAGGAACCAGGGCCATCCTAGCGGTTCCCCGGTAGCCTGTCCAAGCAATTGGAATGCCCCGAGTCTGGCGTCCCTGAATCAGCCATGGACAGGCACAGGAGCCTAATGCCAGCGCGCGGGAACTGATCCGGAATCGGATACCCTTGAGCCTAGGGTCTGTTTTCAGATTGGGGTGCGGCCGCGCAAGGGGCGCCGCCCAAGCGAGACAAGGAGAACGACGATGACAATAGCGGCACTATTGGCGAGGAGTTCGACGCAGTATCGCGCCGGGCGCCGCCCCTTGCCGGCTCCACCCTCTGCTTGGCGGAACGCCGAGCAGGAGCAGGGCCCAAACGGGGCCTGCGATAGGGTACGGGGGACGGGGCCAGCCGCACCCTTGCCTGCGTTGCCGGCCTTGAACGATGTCCCGCATTGCCCTGCGGCCGGCGCCTTGTCAAGGGCACGGCTGGCCGGCGTCGCGGCTCACAACCAATCTGAAAACAGACCCTAGCCTTCACCGAGCCCCTGATGAGCGACTCCCGCCCCGAGGACCAGCCCCAGATCGATGCCCTCCGCGCCTGTCTGGAGACTTGGCTCAATCAGCAGAACCAGACACTCCTGGAAGAGGTGATGGCCACCTGGCAGAACGTCCTCGCCCACTTCCACCCCAGTGAGGCGCTTCTAGCCGAGTTGCTTGAAGCTGCCCCCCTTCCAGGCGCTTCGGGCTCCCCTGGCCCGCAGGATCAGGAACTGGCGTTAGCCCTGGACCTCCTTGAGGGGGCCACCAGCCAGAGCGACCTTCTCAAGCGCCTGCTGGATGCCCTCACACCCCTGGTGGCGCGCAGTGCGCTCTACATCCTCAAGCAGGGGGTGGCTTCTCTCTACGCGCACCGAGGCTTCGAAGCGGACGCCCCCTCCAGGGCAGGGGCCGTGACACCACCGCCTGAGTTGGAATCCCTGATCCAGGGCTTGAGCCACTCCCTTCGCCACAGGGGCCCCGGATACTCTGCCCTGATCTCGCCCATCAGCGGCAGCGAGGCCCCGGACATCGCCATCTTCGCGCTCCGGCATAAAAAGCGGGCTGTGGCCCTGGTGCTGATCGACAGCGGCCAGGGGCAGGCCCTGGCTCATCCCGAGCAGGCAAGGGCCCTGGTCCTCGCCGCCTCGTCCATGCTGGCCTCGCTCGCTGCGGGCACGGAGGAGCGTCCCAAATCCCCCTCCGGACCCGCGCCCCGCCCAAGCGCTCCCGCCCAGGTCGCATCTGAGCCCCTCGAACCGCCTGCCACCGTCGAACTCGATTCGAAGACGCGGGCCGCAGCCGAACGCCTCGCCAGGGTGCTGGTGGGGGATGTGGAGCTCTATTTCCCGGCCGAGGTCGCCTCTGCCAAGACTCACGGGAACCTCTACGGCCAGTTGCGGAATGAACTGGAACGCAGCCGGGCCACCTTTGTGGAACGCTTCGGCGAGGACATTGAGATCCAATACCGGATTTTCACCACCACGGTCATCTGCCAGTTGTGTAATGGGGAGGTTTCCAAGCTGGGTGCCGCTCCCTGGGCCTAAGGCGCTGTCCTAAGTATTTTCACGAGTAGGGTGACAATCTGGCCCGATTCTGGTAGAACCTTGTTCCTTTGGGTTTGGACAAGGACGGGCAATGGCAAATCTTGGCAAGAAGTTCACATGTTTCCAGTGCTCCGCGAAGTTTTACGACTTCGGCAAACCGGAGGCCATCTGTCCCAAATGCGGGGCCAATCAGAAGGCCGCCCCAGCCAAACCCAAGGCCGTGAAAAAGGAAAAGAGCGTCCACGTGATCGAGGACGATTTCACCGCCGAGCCCGAGGCCGAGAACCTGGAAGAGACCTTCAGCGAGAGTGGTGTGGCCATTGAGCGCGGCCGGGGTGAAGGCTTCGATCCCGGTGATCTCCGCATGGATGACTACGACGAGTAGGCTGCGCGTGAGCGGCGCTCACGCGTGAGGGTAAAGATCATGGCTTCGCTTGGAGTGATCGGGATGAACGGCCCGTTTGTTCCGCCGCTCATCGACCGGCACACGCATCTCGAAGGATCCCTGGATCCCGACTGGGTCCGCCTGGAGTCAGAGCGCCGTGGCCTGGGCCTGCCTGCCAGCCTGGAAACGCTCTGGTCCGGTTCGCCTGTCCCCTTCGAGGGATTCATCGAGGCCTTCCTGTTTGGCGCGAGCCTGCTAGATAGCCGCGAGGCTGTGCGGGAAGCCGTCCTGGCGGTGGCCCGGCGCACGACGGCCTCAGGAGGCCGCGGATTCGACTTGTGGGCATCTCCGCATTTTCTCGTCGTCCATCGTGGACAAATCTCCCTCGAAGATTTCTGGCTCGGAATGGAAGAAGGGTTTTCTATCGCAGCGGCCCTTGGCCTCCGCGCCTGCCTGGTGGTGGATGCCGTCAACCACTTCGGCCCCAGGCACGGTCATGCGGTCCTGGACCTGGTCCTGCCGGAGCTGCCGATCTTCGTGAAGGGGTTTTCGACCGGCGGGCTGGAGAGGTGCCCCTTTCGCGACTGGGCGCCCGTCTTTGAGCGGGCCCGGGCCGCAGGCTTGCTCATTGCCGCCCACGCCGGCGAGAGCGGGCCCGGTTCGAATGTCAGGGCGGCGGTGCTCGAAGGTGGCGTTGCCCGCATCATCCACGGCATCCGGGCGGATGCCGAGACCCTTGAGCTATTGGCCGAGCGCCGCATCCCGGTGGATGTCTGCCCCAGTTCCAATCAGGCCCTCGCAGCGGATGTGGATCCGCATCCCCTGCCCCGGATGCTCCTGGCCGGCGTGCGCTGCGCCCTTGGCACCGACGATCCCGGCGTGATCCCCTGTGACCTGGCCACCGAGGCCACCGCCGCGAGAGGCATGGGCCTGGATGAACAGGCGATGGCCCGACTCCGGCAGAACGGGGCCGAAGATGCCTGGTGCCTGGCTGATTGAGGCAATCCCAGCGTGGCATGGTCCCCTCGCCGGATCCTCGCTCCATTGGCCTGCCCCGCAGGCCATTCCGCGGTCCGGCGGTCCTGTGGCATGGTCTCCTCGCCGGATCCTCGCTCCATTGGCCTGCCCCGCAGGCCATTCCGCGGTCCGGCGGTCAACCAGGGCTCGAATCGATCGGGCGTTCCAGGTAGACTAGGGGATTCGATGCGCGCCCGGCTCCGGTCTCCGCGAGCGAGGCGAGCGGGAGGACGCGCCAGAAGGCGCGTCCGATAGACCA
>CAIQPH010000249.1 GCA_903873655.1 uncultured Holophagaceae bacterium
CCCCTTCGGAGTAGTAGACCGCCGATGTGGCAAGTCGTGTGAGCCAGCGGCGGAGGGTGTCTCGAAACGCACTGGGAGGACGCGAAATTCCCTGACCCCAGATACAAATGGGGACACGGAAAACAGGGCCCAGGAGGCATGCCATCCAGACGTAAGGGGCCAGAACATCGTTGGTCAGGACGAGCGCATCGTATTTCCTGAAAACCACCGATGAAAGAGCGCCCTCCAGCCAAGTCAAGGCATACTTGGTGCCCGGAATATGCAGGTTGAGGACTCGGATGAAAATTCGCTTGATCCCAGGGGCCGAAGCTTCTCGCATCATGCTCCCTGGGGGCACAAGGCCGGAAGCAAACTCAAAATCAATGTCGGGATGATTGGAGAGGGTCTCCAGAACCGCCTCTCGGTAGATTGGGAAGCAAATGCTGAAGAAGGCCACCCGCTTGCGCTTGGTCATGAACGATTCCATGGTTGGCTAGTGTCCAAATTTTTCGGCAAGCCTTTGACCAAATCACGCACGTGGCCAAAAACGGGCCCGATCACGGGAAGGGCTCGCATCCTGCGCATGATTGTGTAAAGGCGTGGCCAGTGATGCAGTTTTTGATCCATCAATCGATCGAAATGGATCTCCCGTGCGACTGAGATTGGATGTTTCAGGGGGAAGTCCAGCACCTGTGGGGGGGAATTGAGGATGTAACTGGGGACGGGAGCCCCTGCGCTCGAGTGCGTCCCGTTGATGGCGATGCCTATGTTGAGAATCTGGTTGCAGCGAGGTACCGCATTCAGGAGGCCTAGCTGGAAGCACATGAATCTCAATTGATAGTCCCAGGTGTCGATCTTGCCCTCAAAGGTCAGGTCGAAATCATTCGCGAAATAAGCTTCGAGTCCCCTGTCATGGTCGACAACCCGGGCCAGGCCGCCCTCATCGCGCCACTTGGGCCAGGCCTTCATCTCGACATCATAAAGCTGCCAAACGCGACGCCAACTGGCCCAACCCCACACGCTGCTATAACGGGAAAAGTGGTAGCTCATTTCAGGTGCGTGAGGCATCGGAACCAGGTTGGTGCCACAGACCGTGGCGATGCGCTCATCATTCCTATAGCGATGCAACAATTCATCGCAGTAATTAAAAAAACTGGGAACTGGAAGGATGTCGTCTTCCATGATGATGCCTTCTTCTTCATTCTGGAAGAACCAGGTGATCCCCTCCGACACGCCCCTGCGGCAGCCGAGGTTCCTGTCGCGGAAGAGGGTCTTTACCTCGCAGGGCCAGTCCACGGCCGTGGCGATTTTCCGCACCTCCTCGCACAAGGCCGCTTCTCCCTCGCGGCTCGGGCGGGGGCCGTCCGCGGAGACGTACAGGCGCGGGGGACGGACCTCCCGGATGGTCTGGAAGACCCGGCGGGTGGTCTCCGGTCGGTTGAAGACGAGGAAGAGTACGGGGCTTCGCATGGGCTCAGGCCTCGGCCAGCGTCTTCTGGAAGTAGGCCACGGTCTCCTTCAGCCCGTCGTCGAGCGAAACCCTGGGCTCCCACTGGAGGCTCTCCCTGGCCATGGAGATGTCGGGCTTCCGCTGTTTCGGGTCGTCCTCAGGCAGAGGGCGGAAGACAAGCTTCGACTTGCTCCGGGTGTGCTTCATCACCTTCTCGGCCAGCTCGAGCATGGTGAATTCGCCGGGATTGCCCAGGTTGATCGGACCGACGAACTCGGTGGGGGTCTCCATCATCTTCACGAGGGCGTCGATCAGGTCGTCCACATAGCAGAAACTGCGTGTCTGCTGGCCGCTCCCGTAGATGGTGATGTCCTCGCCTCGGATAGCCTGAACAATGAAGTTGCTAACTACTCTGCCATCATTCGGATGCATGCGGGGGCCGTAAGTGTTGAAGATCCTAACCACTTTAATTTGTGTTCGGTATTGACGGTGGTAGTCAAAAAATAGAGTTTCAGCGCACCGTTTGCCCTCGTCATAACAACTACGGAAACCGATTGGATTGACGTTTCCCCAGTAACTCTCTGGCTGCGGGTGAATCTGGGGATCACCATAAACTTCACTGGTTGAGGACTGGAGGATTCTTGCATTGGTTCGTTTTGCAAGCCCCAACATATTTATTGCCCCATGCACGCTCGTTTTGGTGGTTTGAACCGGATTATATTGGTAGTGCACCGGACTCGCTGGACAAGCGAGGTTGAATATCTGATCTACCTCGACATACAACGGGAATGTTACGTCATGTCGCATTAACTCGAAATGCGAACTTTCCAATAGATGCTCGATATTACTCTTTCGACCAGTAAAGTAATTATCAACACAAAGAACTTCGCTGCCACTTGATATCAGGCGATCGCATAGGTGAGATCCAAGGAATCCAGCACCACCAGTAACCAGGACTCTATCCATTATTTTCTCCCAACTTATGTTTCGGTTTTAAATTTAA
>CAIQPH010000250.1 GCA_903873655.1 uncultured Holophagaceae bacterium
CGCCAGGTGGTGGAGCAGGCTGCGGGGCAGTCAGCGAAGTCGGGACCCCACGAGGAGGCTATGCCACGAGACCGCCAGGTGGTGGAGCAGGCTGCGGGGCAGTCAGCGAAGTCGGGACCCCACGAGGAGGCTATGCCACGAGACCGCCAGGTGGTGGAGCAGGCTGCGGGGCAGCCTGCGAAGCCGGGACCCGGCGAGGAGCTTATGCCACGCGACCCACCTATCGAGGTGGCCCTTCTGGGTCGATAGGGCTGGAGGCCTTATCATGGAGGCGTGATGCTTCGTCGGTCGCTGCTGGTTCCCCTCGCCACCCTGGCCCTTGCCGCCGGGATGCCGAAGGCTCCGGGGAAGTCCGGCGTCACCTACCTCTACACTTATTACGACAAGCAGGGCCGGATTGTGATCAACAACCTGCCGCCGAGCTTCGTCAAGGGGCAGGGGCTGATGCTCAAGCACGTGGGTGTGGGCAAGGTGCGTCTCGCGGTGACGCCCGCGGAGATGGCCAAGGCCCTCCGGAGTCCGGAACTCATTGCCATGGTGGATGAGATCTCCCTGGCTGAAGGTGTGGACACGAACCTGGCCCGGGCCGTCATCCAGGCGGAGAGTGCCTTCAACTACAAGGCCCGGTCCCGGGCGGGTGCCCTGGGCCTCATGCAATTGATGCCCTCCACTGCCGAGCGCTTCGGTGTGCTGGATCCCTTCGACCCCCGCCAGAACATCCAGGGCGGCGTGAAGTACCTGAAATGGCTGCATGGCTATTACGAGGGCGATCTCATCAAGGTGGTGGCGGCCTACAATGCGGGAGAAGGCGCGGTGAACAGGCACAAGGGCATCCCACCCTTCCGGGAAACCCAGGCCTATGTGCCCAAGGTGCTGGACCTCTACCACCGCAAGGCCGTCCAGCCAGATCCGAAGCTGGCGGGCAGCATGGCCTTGCTCCAGAAGGGACGGGGCGGGTTCAAGGTGGACGAGCAGCAGACCGTGCCTGAGCCCACGCCTCAGCAGCGGGCCTCCACTCGCGTCTACCAGTGGATCGACGCGAATGGCCGGATCCAGATCAGCGACCAGCCTCCCCCCAAGGGGACTCTCGGAGTGAAGCCTTACGGGGCGCCCTGAGTCTGGATTTTCGCGACGAAGCCTTCCAGCGCCGCGAGGGAAGCCTGAAAGGTGCCATTCAGCTTCTCGGCGAGGTCGGCGCCCACATCCGTGGACCCACGCCGCCCCAGCGCCTCCAGTTCGGAGGCCAAGTGGCGCATGGCCTCAGCACCCAGGGCTCCGGCGCCGCCCTTGAGCGCGTGCCCGGCCCGGGAAAGCTCCTCGGCATTCCCTTCGGCTGCCGCCGTGAGGATGTCGTGGATGCGTCGGGGCGTATCCTCCCGGAAGATGGTGATCATTTCAGACAAGAGGCCATGGCCCCCGTCATCGAGTTCGACCAGGTTCTGGAGGGTGGTCAGGTCCAGCACATCCGAAGCTGTCATGGAGAACTCCTGGCTCCCATGCTGAGGCAGGCGGCACCATTCGTCCAACAGGTTGCAGTAGTCTGGACGACATGCATGAAGCTGTGCCCATGTCCCCGGTGGAAACCGCCCTCTCCCTGCTGTTCAGGAAGCTGCATCCCCACCTGGAGGACGCGGCCCATGCCCTGGCCCGGGGGGCCCCGCGCCGGGAGCTGGAACGCCTGCATCTCAAGCTGATTACGGCGCGGCTGAAGACCGTGGAGCTGCTCGAGGCCACGGCTGAGGCCCTGCCCAGGGACGCGCCCCTGGCCGAGATCCTGGATACCCTGGCGGCCAACCTGACGCCGGTCGGGGAGAGCTACCGCCAAGCCCTGATCCTCACCCAGCTCTGTCTGGAGGAGGCTCCGGCCGAGCTGCTCCCCCACGCGCCCGATGGCTGCGTCGCCACGTCCTCCTGGGGGCCCCGGATGACACACTTCCTGGCGAAGCTGAAGGACCCCGCCTACCAGGCCCGCCGACGGTGGGAGGCCATCGATGAGGACATCGGCGAGACCGAGGAGGAATGAGGCCGCGGGATCAAACTTCGGCGATAAGCTCGATCTCGACCGGGGGTCCCGCTCCGCGAGCCGAAGGCGAGTGGGAGCACAGGGCTGGGCCCTGTGCGCTCGCGGGCAGCCATGGCAGCGTGCGCCGAGGTGAAGCCGAGCGCTCAGCGGCCAAGGGAGAGCACGCATCTACACTTCAGCGATAAGCTCGATCTCGACCTTCGCGCTGCGCGGCAGGGCGGCCACCTGCACGGTGCTGCGGGCGGGCTTGGCGTCGCCGAGCACCTGCTCGTAGACGGCGTTGAACGCGGCGAAATCAGCGAGATCCGTGAGGAACACGGTGGTCTTGACCACGCGATCCCAACCGGTATTGGCGGCGGTGAGCACGGCGCTGAGGTTCTTCAGCACCTGCTCAGTCTGAGCTTCGATGGGGCCCGTCACCATCTCCATGGTCCCGGGCACCAGGGGGATCTGGCCGGCGGTGAAGAGGTGGTTGCCGGAGATCTGAGCCTGGCTATAGGGACCAATGGCGGCAGGGGCATTGGGTGTGGAGATGGTGCGCATGAAGACTCCTGAGGCTGTCTATTGTCCGCCCATAGAGGTCGCAATAAAACCCCCACATGGCCGCGCGAGGGTCGCCGGGCGAGTGAGGCGAGGCACGCAAGGAGACGCGTAGCGGGTACTACGCGCGACGAGCGTAACGCGGCACCACGATGCCCACCGGCCCTCGCCCAAAGGGATGAAGCCAGGCTGGCACCCCGCGGCGTCAAGGCCCTTGGATGATGAACCGCATCGCCCGGCGGGCCCTTCCTTCTCGGCATCGCCTGCGGCGATGCGCGAGACAGACTGATATCTGCGGTGTATCCAGCCTGGCTTCATCGCGGCCTCGTCGGGGTTTCATTGTGACCTCTTATTCCCCCAGCGCCGCTTCTTGTGACGCCAGTTGCGGTTGGGTCTGGGGGCGGGCTGGAGCGGGGCATCGAAGGGCGAGGCGGGCTGCTCGGGTTCGCCTTCGCCCTCTTCGTCGTCAAGGCGGCGGGGACCGTCTTCGATCTGCTGCTGCACCCACTGGGCGGTGCGGTGCATGAGGGCGGCGAGGCAGAGGCTGGTCTCGATGCGGGCATGGGGAAGCGGGCCCAGCTGCGTGAACACCGAGGGGTCCGGTGGGATCACGCGGGGAATGCCAATCTCCGGCAGGGGCATGGGCAGGGCATCGTAGGCTTCTTCAGGCAAGTGCTGCCAGGGCTCGGGCTCCGGCTGCTCCTGCCGCAGCAGATCCGCCACGGTCGGCTGCTTCTTCGGGGGCCGGCCGCGTTTCTTCGGTGCCGCCACCGCGGCGGCATCGAGCGCCGACTGGAGGGCCTGCAGGACCTCCTCCCGGCTCTTGCCCCGCAGGTCGAAGAGCAACCAGGGATCGCGGTCCAGGGCCTCGGCCATCACGTAGCATACGGCGGCGACGTGCTTGCACGGGTTGGCCCAGTCCGGACAGTCGCAGTGGGTCTGGAGTTCCTTCGGCACGCGTGGGTAGAGACTGGCACCCGCTTCGCGGAAGGTTTCGTCGAGTCCCTGGGGCATCTCGCCCGCCAGCAGGGAGGCCACGAACCGGCTCTCCAGGGCGATGCGGTTCAGGGCCTTCTCCCACTGGGCGGCGGTGAGCGCGGGAAGACCGAGGGTCACGTTGTAGGTCTTGCGGCCGTGGACCCGGGCCTGAATTTCGCCTGGCTGCACACCGAAATGCGAGACGTGCCCATCCTCCGCGTATTTCTTGCCGCGGGGCAGGCGGTTCTCGTAGTCGTCTCCGAGCTTTTCGAGACCGTTGATCCAGAGGCGGCCCCACCAGGTGGCGCCAAAGCGGTCGGTGTGGCTGATCACGGTGCCACCGCCTTGGCCTTCCGGCGGCCGACCAGGGGGTTGGGTTTGGGAGTGACGATCTCCTCGCCGTTCCCGTCATCGGGATCCATCAGCTCGGCATCGGGGTCCAGGGCCACGAGGCGGCGCAGGGCCTCATCATCGAGTTCGGTGAGCCAGCCCTCGCCGCTGCCCACCACACGATCCGCAAGGTCCCGCTTCGATTCCAGCAGCGCGTCGATCTTCTCCTCCAGGGTGCCGATGGTGACCAGCTTGTGGACCTGCACGTTCCTCGTCTGGCCGATGCGGTAGGTGCGGTCCGTGGCCTGGTCCTCCACGGCCGGGTTCCACCAGCGGTCGAAGTGGAAGACGTGGGTGGCCGCGGTGAGGTTGAGGCCCACGCCGCCAGCCTTGAGACTGAGCAGCAGCACGGGCGCTGAATCAGGATCCTCCTGGAACGTGCGGACCATTTCATCGCGGCCTTCCCGCGAGGTGCCGCCATGGAGGAAGGGGGGCTCGAAGCCCAGGGCATCCCCCAGGTGGATCTGCAGGCGGTCACCCATCTCCTTGAATTGCGTGAAGACCAGAGCCCGCTCACCCGCTTCGATGACTTCTTCGAGCATTTCGGTGAGCCGGTCCAGTTTGCCACTGCGGCCGCGGTAAGGTCCCTGCGCTTTCAGGAACTGGCTGGGGTGGTTGCAGATCTGCTTGAGGTGCGTGAGCAGGGCCAGGATGCGGCCCCGGCGCTCGATGCCGGTGGCAGTGTCCAGCTCTTCGTCCATCTTCTCGACGCGGTACTGGTAGAGCTCGGCCTGCTCGCGGCTCAGGGTGGTGAAGACCTTCATCTCATGCTTTTCCGGAAGGTCCTGGATGATGGCCTTGTCGCTCTTGAGGCGGCGCAGGATGAAGGGGCCGATGCGCTGGCGCAGTTCGCTGGCGGCATCCGGATCCCGGTACTTCTCGATGGGCGTGGCGAAGTGCTCCTTGAACTGGGACTCGCTGCCGAGGTAGCCGGGGAGTCCGGCGCTCATGATGGCCCAGAGTTCCGTGAGGCGGTTCTCGATGGGGGTGCCGGTCAGGGCCAGGCGGAAGGCGCCCCGCAGCTTGCGGATGGCCTTGGCCTGGGCGGACCCGGCGTTCTTGATGGCCTGGGCCTCGTCCACCACCACCATGCCCCAGAGGCGTCCCGCGAAGACCTCCACCTCGCGGCGGACCACGCCGTAGGTGGTGAGCACCAGCGTGTGGGGCTTGAAGGTGGCAGGCAGGCGGTCCCGGTTATTGCCGTGGTGCACGAAGATGGGCAGGCTGGGCGCGAACTTGGCCAGCTCCCGTTCCCAGTTGCCCAGCAGCGACGTGGGGCAGATCAGCAGAGTGGCCGGACCGAACTCGGGGCTCTGGAGCTGCCGGTGCAGCAGCAGGGCAAGTACTTCGATGGTCTTGCCGAGGCCCATGTCGTCCGCAAGGATGCCGCCTAGGCCCAGGCGGGAAAGGCCTTCCAGCCAGGCGAGGCCCCGCAGCTGGTAGGGGCGCAGCTGACCATGGAAGCTTTCGGGTTGCGTGATGGGCTTGTCGGGCAAAATCTTCAGGTCTTCGAGGGCGGCGCCGAAATCACCGGCCACCTCCACCTCGATGGCCTCGCTGACGCCGGGGATGCGGGCCGTACCCGTGAGGGCCGCGGCCAGGGCCTCACCCTTGGTCATGCTCTCGAAACCGGCGCCACGGCTGGCCTGGATGACGGTGGAGATCTGCTTGAGGGTCTCGGGATCCAGGGCCACCCACTTGCCCTTCCAGGCCACCAGCGGGTGCTTGAGGCTCGCCATCTGGGCGAAGTCCTCCACGCTCAGGGTGTCATCACCCAGCATCAGCGACCAGTCCGCGCTCACGTTGCCTTCGAGTCCAGCCTGCGTCGCCGTCTTGGCATCCAGCACGCTCCGGGCCCCCAGGCGCACCTTGGCGCGCAGCCGCTTGGCGCCGCCGAGATCGGCCAGGCCCTCGGGAATGTGGACGAGGAAGCCAGCCTCCTTGAGCTGGGCGGCACCACGGGTGAGGAAGCCCCAGGCTTCCGTAGGCCGTAGCAGCAGGTCCTCGGGCTTCTGGCCGGCGAGCGCGCGTTCCAGGGCGGGGAAGAAGGGCACGGCGCGAGCCAGGCCGCGCAGCAATACCTGGCGGGCCTGGAGCACCTCGGGTTCGGTGGAAGGTTCCCAGAGTTTCGCTACGCCGATGGCCGCACCTGCTTCGGTCTCCAGGCCCACCCGGAGGGTCCAGCCCTCCTCTGCCAGGCGGTCGGCGTCCTGCACGGCCTGGGCGGCGGTGGGCACGTCGGGTGCTTCGAGGCGCAGGCTGGGGCGCAGCCACTGGGGTCGAGCCCCCTCGCTCCACTGAACCAGTTGCTCGCCCAGCGTGCGTTCCGTGATGCCTGTGGTGGGGAATTCCGGCAGCTGGTGGGAGAGGGCCACCATGATGCGCTCGTCCCAGGGCAGCCGGTCGCGCTTGTGGCCCCGCAGGCGGTGGATCAGTCCCAGGCGGGGGTCATCTCCGGCCCTCAGTCCGCTCGAGACGAACCGCATGATGAAGTCCGCGCCATCCTCCAGGAAGGCGGTCAGCACGGCGTCAGCCGCGGGGGGCATGGCCAGGTCGTCCTCGATGTCGAAGGCGTCCAGTTCGCCAAGGCCCAGGGTCTTGGTGAAGGCCCAGGTGTCATGCTCCGGGAAGGCTACGGCCGCCGGTGGCATGGCCTCGACCAGCTGGTGCAGAGCCGCGCGGTCGGAGGGGCTGGTAAGGCTGACACCCCAACGGGCCTTCCAGGGGTTCCCGCGCGTATCGAGCTGGGGCAGCATGGCGCCGCGCACGACCAGGGATTGCAGCAGGCGCAGGGCGGTCGCCCAGTAGCGCAGGGTGGGTCCGGCATTGCCGGGATGCAGGGCCAGTGAGGAGAGCCAGGGGTAGGCCCGTTGCCAGCGCAGAGGTACCGCGTGCATTTCGACGAGGGCGCCATCGGGCAGGAACAGCTGGGCCTTGGCCGGCGTCAGGCGTTCCCGGCCCTGGAGCTCGCCAGGCAGGGTCCTCAGGGCGCGAAGCCACTCAGCGGGTTCCACGGCCTCGGGCATGCAGAGGAGGAAACCTCGGTCCTGGGGCCGATATTGGAGGAAGGGATTCAGCATGAGGAGTGGCCCGGCGCTTGGCGGTAGGATGCAAGGCAGGGAGATGAACGATGAAACTTGGGTTCGCAAGCGATCATGCGGGATTCGACCTGAAGGAGCGGCTCAAGGCATGGGCCCAGGAGCAGGGATACGAAGTAGTGGATTTCGGCACAGATGGGACGGACTCAGTGGACTACCCGGATTTCGCGCACCGGGCTGCGGAAGGGCAGGATCAATGGGAGCGCTTGGTGCTGGTCTGTGGATCCGGCATCGGCATCAGTATCGCGGCCAACCGCCATGCCGGCATCCGCTGCGCGCTGGTGACCTCCCCTGAGCACGCGGCACTGGCCCGGCAGCACAATGACGCAAACGCCATCGCTTTCGGCCAGCGGCTGACGGATCCGCTCAAGGCAGAATCTTACCTTAAAACGTTCCTGGCAACACCATTCGAAGGTGGAAGGCACCAGGGGCGCGTCGACAAGATCGAATGGAAAGGCTGCTGCTGATGCGCCAACCTGAGGAACTGCGCCCCCTGGACCTGGAGAAAGGCGTGCAATTGCATGCCGCCGGCTCCTGTCTGGTGAAGCTGGGCCGGACCCACGTGCTGTGCGCCGCCAGCCTGGAGGACCGCGTGCCCGGTTGGATGAAGGGGCGGGGCTCGGGGTGGCTCACCGCCGAATACGGGATGCTGCCGGCGGCGACCCACACCCGGTCAGACCGGGAGGCCGCCCGGGGCAGGCAGCAGGGGCGCACGGTGGAGATCCAGCGCCTGATCGGCCGCAGCCTGCGCCAGGCCGTGGACCTGGCCGCGCTGGGCGAGCGCACCCTCGCGGTGGATTGCGATGTTCTGAACGCGGACGGCGGCACCCGCTGCGCCGCCATCACCGGGGCCTGGGTGGCCGTGGCGCTGGCCCTGAGGGCGCAAGGCCTCGACGCCGCCCTGGTCCGCCAGGTCTCGGCCGTGAGCGCAGGCATCGTCGAGGCGGGCGAGGGCCGCCGCGGGATGCTGCTCGACTTGGAGTACGAGGAGGACCATCTCGCCGCAGTGGATTGCAATCTGGTGGCGGGGCGGTCGATGAAAAAGGGAGAGCTTGAGCTGGTGGAACTCCAGGGCACGGGCGAAGGCCGCTCCTTCAGCCGGGTCGAGGCGGAGGGGCTCATGGATCTCGGCCTCCTGGGCTGCGCGGCGCTGATGGAGGCGCAGCGGGCGGCATTCGCATGAAAGGGCTCCTGCTGGTGCTGGGGCTATCCGTCCCGCTGGCGGCCCAAGCGGTCCTGCCAGCCGCTGAAGCCAAGCCCGCCGAACCGCGCCGCATCGACGTGATCGTCCAGCCCGCGGACATGGTGTTCCGATTCACGCCCCGGGTCACCATCCCCGGGGCGCCCAGCGTGGCCCTCGCCCTGAGCGGTGGCGGGGCGCGGGGGCTGGCTCACATTGGGATCATCCAACGCCTGGAGGAAGTGGGCTATCCCCTGGACAGCGTCACCGGCACCAGCGCCGGCGCCCTGGTGGGTGCCCTCTACGCCAGCGGCTTCTCGGGGCGCGAGATCGAGGATCTCTTCGGCCGACTTGACCTGACCCGGGCTTTCCTGGAGCCCCTGTGGCGTAATCCCGGCGAGACCCTGGGCGAGCAGGAAGACCGGAACGACACGTTCCTGTCCATCGAGCGGCACAACGGCCGGGTCTTCCTGGCCCAGGGCCTCCGCAGCGGCGTGGAGGTGCAGCACACCCTCCAGGGTCTGCTCGCCCGGGGGGCCTACTTCTCCGGTGGGGATTTCGACCGGCTCCAGCGTCCGTTGCGCGTGCTGGCCACCAACCTCGAGACAGGTCAGGGGAGAGTCTTCGGCAATGGTGATCTGGTCGAGGCGGTGCGAGCCTCCATGTCCATTCCGGGCGGGTTCCGGCCTGTGGTCATCGAGGGGCAACAGTATGTGGATGGAGCCCTGGTGGAGAACCTGCCGGTGTCCACGGCGAAAGAGGCCTTCCACCCGGATCTGGTCATCGCGGTGGACACCAGTGCGCCCCTGGAGCATCGGCCCGCCACGAACATCTTTTCTGTGGCGACCCGCAGCCTGGATCTGGTGGTGGAGCGACGGCAGTGGGAGAGCCGGGCCTTGGCGGACTTCCTCATCCGTCCAGAGATCCGGGATGCGCCCGTCCTCGAATACGGGTCCGATGGCGCCAGGCTGGTGCGGGACGGCCGAATGGCCTTCGATGCCCGCCGCGATGCGCTGGGCAGCCTGCTCCGCAGCCGGCTGAGCCAGGAGTGGCTGGAGGTGGCCCGCGTCGAATTCGAGTGTCCTGGAGGATTGAGCGCTACCCTGGCCGGCTTGCTGGCCGAGACCCTGAAGCCCAGCCAGGAAGGCATCCGGGTTCAGGACACGCAGATTCTGCTCCAACAGACCCTCGTGCATGGCCTGGCGCGGGAAGCCTGGGCCACCGTTGATCCAGGGCGCATCCTCACCATCCACATCCGCTCCTTCCCGGCGATCCAGTCCGTGGAGGTGGAGGCCCCACCGGGCTGGCGCAAAGCCATCCAGGACGCTGTGGCCGACACAGTGAAGGTGGGCGAGCCCTTCAATCCCCAGCCGTTCGGTCGGATGATGAGCCAGTTGGTCTACCGGTTTCTCATGGCCGGTGGTCCCCTGGTGGATGCCCGGGGCTCGGGTTTCGATCCCGAGACCGGGCGCCTGCGCATCCTCATCGCGGAGCCCCCCATCACCAAGGTGGAGGCCCGCATCGCTGCCGGTTCAGCCGTGGAGGAGACCCACCTCTTCCGACTGCTCGGAGAACTGAAGGGGCACCCCTTCCGCCCAGAAGATCTCCAGAACCGCATCGCCCTCGCGGAACACCGCCTGCATCTGGCGGAACTGCGCTACCAGGTCCGGCCCGACGGACAGGGCGGCACGGCCATCACCCTCATTCCAGTCCCCCAGCAACAGCAGGCCCTGGATATCTCCCTGGGCTACGAATCCACCCTGGGGGGTCAGGTGGGCCTGGCCTACCGGACCCTGAACCTGGGGTTCCAGGGCACGGAGGTGGAGCTGAGCGCGGCCCGCAACCGGTTTCAGGAGGAGGCGGCCCTGACCCTTCGAAGTCCGTTCAGCTTCTCGCCTGGAGCGGGGATGGAAGTGACCGCGGACTACTGGCGGCAGCGGCTGGGTGTGCCGCTTCCATGGATGGCGCCCGAACTGGCGGGGGATGGCCTTGATGCCCGCATCAGCGTGTCCGACCTCATTCTGAAAACCTATTTCCGATTCAGCAACCTGGGCACCGGGAAGGTCAGCCTGGATCTGGGCCGCCGGGATTCAGCCTTCCTGGAGAATGACCACCGCCGCACCCAGAGCCAGGACTTCGCCTTCATTTCGGGCGAATGGGACAATTTTGACCGCCACACCCTGCCCCGGCAGGGCCTCCTGCTGCGGGCCCGCTTCGGGATGGGACACGCCGATTCAGGCGAACTGGAGGGAGCGACGTTTCAACAGAGCTACTTCCGGACGCGGGGGCTCACCTCCTTCGGCGAACACTTTGGGGTGGACCTGGATCTGGAGTGGGGTCAGGGCCGGCGGCTGCCCCTCGATCGCTGGTGGGCGCTGGGGGGGGCAACCTTTGTTATCGGGTCCAATGCGCTGGGCTTCATGACCCCGAATTTCGCCTCGGCGAGGTTCGGGCTTCCGTTGCGGCTTTACCTGGGGCTGGGGGCCACAGTCGAGGTGGTGCCCCGGTTCGACGTGGGCTGGCTGGCCTCCGATCCAGCCTCCCTCTTGAAACCAGAAATCGCCACCAGGGTCCAGGGCACGGGCCTCCTGGTGCGGACGACCCTGTCCAACTTTTACGTGGAGCTGACCTACGGCTTCCTGAGGGAGCGCACGCCGCTGGACAACGGCCGGGCCGTGGGTAGCTTCAATGTGCTGATCGGAACCCAGCCCTTCGACCTCTGGAAGCGTCATTAAGGAGGGGCCGCCTGATACTCTGGAGCGTTGGCTTTTCAACGTTCTTTGCCGAGGCCGCCATGCGCTACCTGCCCTCTTCGACCGTCGAGGATCGAGCCCTCCTGGACACCATTGGCGTGCCCAACGCCGAGGCGCTGCTGGTGGGCATACCGGAATCGGCGCGCCTCAAACGCGAACTGGACCTGCCCACCCAGAGCTCCGAACAGGAGGTGGCCTGGCAGATGATGGGCCTCGCCAACAGGAACACCCGCTTCTGCGCCCAGTTCCTCGGGGCCGGGGCCTACGATCACTTCGTGCCCTCGGCCATCGACGCGCTCATCAGCCGCCAGGAATGGTTCACGGCCTACACGCCCTACCAGCCCGAGATCAGCCAGGGCACGCTCCAGCACATCTTTGAGTACCAGACGCTCATCTGCGACCTGACGGGCCTCGAGGTGACCAATGCCAGCCTCTACGATGGCGGCACCGCCTGTGTGGAAGCGGCGTTGATGGCCGTGCGCGTGGCCAAGAAGCGCAGCACCGTGCTGGTGAGCCGGGGCCTCCACCCCATGTATCGCGAGGTGCTCAAGACCAACTTCGCGCCGCACGACGATCTGAAGCTGGTGGAAGTGGGCCTCAAGGACGGTGTCACGGACCTGGTTGATCTGCAGTCGAAATTGAACGGCGATGTAGCCGCAGTACTGGTGGGCTACCCCAACTTCCTGGGCGCCGTGGAAGACCTCACTGCTCTGGCCGGGCCCATCCATGCCGCAGGCGCCCTGCTGGTGAGCGTGACCCAGGAGGCCTTTGCCTTCGGCTGGTTCGAGGCACCCGGGAAAGTCGGGGCCGACATGGCCTGTGGCGAAGCCATGAGCCTGGGCAACAAGCCCAATTTCGGCGGCCCCTTCCTCGGCTTCCTCGCCGTGAAGGATGCCCACAAGCGCGAGATCCCCGGACGGGTGGTAGGGCAGACCAAGGACCTGGACGGTCGCACCGGCTACGTGCTGACGCTAACCGCCCGCGAGCAGCACATCCGCCGCGACAAGGCCACCAGCAACATCTGCTCGAACCAAGGCCTGGTCGCCCTGCGCGCCAACATCTTCCTGCAGCTCGCCGGTCCTGAAGGCCTCAGGGGATTGGCCGAGCAGAATGCCGCGAAGGCCCAGTACCTGCGTCAGCGGCTGCTGGAGCTGCCGGACATGGAGGCCGTGGGCGATCCACCCTTCTTCAACGAGTTCGTCCTGCGCTACCACGGCGACTACGCGGCCCTGCAGGAGGCCTGCCTGAAGGAGAGCCTGTTGCCGGGCCTGGAGCTGGGCCGCTTCTATCCCGAATTCGCAGGCTGCATCCTCTGGTGCGCCACCGAACTCCACACCCGCCAGATGATCGAGAGCCTCGTCGAGATCCTGGCCCGCGTCCCCGCCACGGTTTAAGGAGAGCGCCATGTTCCTTCGTCAGCGCGAACCCCTCTCCTTCGAACGCTCCGTCCCCGGCAAGCGGGGCATGGACCTGCCCAGACTCGATGTGCCCGTGGCCAGGGACACCCGCCCCAGCCATCTCAAGCGGAGCGGCTTCGATGCTCTGCCTGAACTGAGCGAGGTCGAGGTCATCCGCCACTTCACCCGACTCTCCAAGTGGAATTATGGCGTGGACGACGGCATGTATCCCCTGGGCTCCTGCACCATGAAGCACAACCCCAGGCTGAACGAAAAAGTCGCGGGTCTGCCGGGCTTCACGGACAGCCATCCCATGGCTCCGGACGCCTTCGTGCAAGGCAACCTCGAGCTGCTGTTTACGCTCCAGGAGTGGCTGAAGGAGATCACGGGCCTGCCCGGCGTCACCCTGCAACCCAGCGCCGGGGCCGCCGGAGAACTCACCGGCGTCATGCTCATCCGCGCCTACCATGTGTCCAAGGGCGCCAAGCGCCGGGTCATTCTGATCCCCGACAGCGGGCACGGCACCAACCCCGCCACGGCGGCCATGGCGGGTTACGAGGTAGTGGAGTTGCCCTCACGGCCGGACGGCACCATCAGCTTCGAGGATGTGACCGATCCCGTGAACGGCAAGGTCCGGAAGGGACTGCAGACACTGGTCGCCGAACTCGGCAGCGACATCGCGGGCGCCATGATCACGAATCCCAACACCGTGGGCGTGTTCGAGTACCGCTTCCGGGAGATCAGCGAACTCCTGCACAGCGTGGATGCTCTGGTTTACATGGACGGCGCCAACATGAACGCCCTGGTGGGCGTGGCCCGGCCCGGGGATTTCGGTGTGGACGTCATGCACCTGAACCTGCACAAGACCATGTCCACACCCCATGGCGGCGGCGGTCCCGGCGCCGGCCCCGTCTGCTGCGGCGCGAACCTGGTGCCCTTCCTGCCCGTGCCGGTGGTGGCGCGCGACACCGTGAAGGTGGGTGAGGGCGAGGTGCCCAGGCACAGCTACCGCCTGGACTGGAACCGCCCCCAGAGCATCGGCAAGGTGCACACCTTCTATGGCAACTTCGGCATCCTGGTGCGGGCGCTGACCTACTGCCTGAGCCACGGCTCCGACGGACTGAAGGAAGCCACCCTGCGGGCCATCGTCAACGCCAACTACATCCGCGCCCGCCTTAAGGGCGCGTACTCCCTGCACATCGATTCGCCCACGCTGCACGAGGTTGTCTTCAGCGACACCCACCAGGCCAAGCACGATGTGCACACCCTGGACATCGCCAAGCGCCTTATCGACCACGGCTTTCATCCGCCCACGATCTACTTCCCCATGATCGTGCCCGGGGCGCTGATGATCGAGCCCACGGAAAGCGAGGGCAAGGATGAGCTGGATGCCTTCTGCGACACCATGCTCGCCATCGCCAAGGAGGCCGAGGAAGACCCGGACGCCCTGCACCAGGCCCCGACGCTCGCACCCCTGCGCCGACTCGACGAGACCACCGCCGCCCGCAAGCCCGTGCTGAGGTGGCAGAAGGCGTAGTCAGCGGCTCGGGAAGGTAGACCTTGGAGATGCCTTCATGGACTGGAGTTCCCTGGTCATTTTTTCGATGTAGGCAGGGTAGCAGTCCGGGCAGATTCCGTGGCTGAAGTCGGCGTTGGAATGCTCCCGGATGTAGCTCTCGAGTTCGCCCCAGTAGCCCGCATCGTTCTTGACCTTCTTGCACAGCATGCAGATGGGCAGCAGGCCGTGCAGGGTCCGCAACAGGCTTTCCTGAGCCTTGACCAGAGCCTCCTGGGCTTCTATCCGCTCGGTTACATCGATGCAGCTGCCGGTGTAGCCACTGAAAGTGCCGCCCTCATCGAAAATGGGCGCACCGCAATCGAAGATCCAGCGCCAGGCGCCGTCATGGCGACGCAGGCGATACTCCATCTCGAAGGTGGCCCGGCGGTGGAAGTGCTCCAGGTAGTGGTCCACGCAGCGCTGGAGGTCCTCGGAATGGACCCCCTCAGCCCAACCGTTGCCCTGTTCCTGGGCCATGGTCCGGCCCGTGAACGTCAGCCAGCGTTCGTTGAAGTAGTCACAGAGGGCGTCGGTGCCCGCGCGCCAGATCATGATGGGTGCCTGCTCGACCAGGACCTTGTAGGCCTGCGGGGAAAGAAGGGGTTCCGGTCCAGGCACGGCAGACCTCAAGGGGGATTAGCCTGTCATCGGGTCCCGGTGCCCTCGGCTTGAATTCTTGGCCTGCTCCCGTTCGCCGTCAGTCTCCAGGGTTCCAGTTCCTGCTGGAGGACCGCTCATGAAGAGAGCCAGACCCGATAGACTGGGTTGATATCTGTTGACGCGCACAACCAGGTTCCCAAACGGGGGAGTTCCAGCCTGGGAGCATTCAGGTCAAGGCGATTCATGACAGGCACACCTCCCCAGGCAACCGTGATCAAGGCCCTCACGCGGGACCGGTGCATCCGCCTCTCTTCGCTGGATGCCAGTCCGCTCTGGGATGGGGTCCGCCGTGGGCATCCGCATCTGGCTCCAGAGGCCTGCGCCTGTCTCACGCAGTTGCTAGGGGCGACGGCCCTGCTGCAGGGCCGAACCGCCTTCTCGGAGCGCCTCCAGTTGCTCGTCAAGGGCGCGGGCCGCGCCAAGGCCGTGGTGGCGGACTGTTGGCCCGATGGCACCATTCGCGGCGTGCTGGATCTCAGTGCGGTGGCAACGGGCGACTGGGTGGCGGCGCCGGGGCTGCTCCAGGTGATGCGCTCCAATGCCACGGGCCAGCCCTACATCGGGACCCTCCCCCTGGTGGAAGGCGGCATCCAGGTGCAGGTGGAGCACTACCTCCAGCAGTCGGAGCAGGTCCAGGCGAGTTTGACCCTCTGGTGCGACCCTGGCACCGGAGAGGCCGGGGGCCTGCTGGTGGAGCCTCTGCCCGGTTGTCCGCCGGCCCGCCTGGCGAGGCTCATCCAGGCCATCGAAGGCCTTGAGGTGGTGCCCTTCTGGGAACGCACGGCCGATTTCTTGGCCGGCTGGATATCCCAGGGCGAAGGCACCGAGGAGTCCACGGCCACGGAACTTTTCTACCGCTGCCGCTGCACCCGCCAGGCCCTGCTGGAAGCCCTGCGCCGCTTCCCGGCAGAGCAGAAAGCGGAGCTCTTCAAGGGGGAGGAGCCGCTGGAGGTCCGCTGCGACTACTGCAGCTCCATTTATCCCATCACCCGTGATGACCTCCTGGCCGGGGAAGCCTGATGGCGGCCCGCCTGGACATCGCGGAGCGGGGTCGTCCCCTGGGCACGCCTCTGGCCGTGTGGCTGAATTTCCGTATGGTGCCCTTCCTGGTCGCGGGGATGTCGAAGCTGTGGTCGTACACCCTGCGGGTCCGCCAGGTCGGCTTTGAGGCAGTCGAGGATGTTGTCGCAAGAAATGAGCGCTTCATTCTCAGTTTTTGGCACCGGCGCCTCTTCATGATGCCCCTGGCCTACCCCTTCCAGCGGAAGGACCGCGGAGTGGCGATCCTGTCCAGCGACAGCAGGGATGGGGAGCGCAGCGCAGCCACCTGGCGTTGGTTCGGCATCCACGCCGTGCGAGGAACCGCCAGCGATGATGGTGCCAAGGCGCTGGTGCGCATGATCCTCGCCGTGAAGCAGGGCTGGGATTTCGGCATCACCCCCGACGGTCCCCGGGGACCCCTCATGGAGTTGAAGCCCGGCGTGGTGGCCCTGGCCCGCAAGACCGGCGCCTGGATCATTCCCGTGACCCTGGCCTTCGACCGCCAGTTCGAGCTGAAGACCTGGGATCGCATGGTGATCCCCTTGCCATTCGCTACATGCACAATTCGATATGGCACTCCTTACAGGCTTCCGCCGAAGGCGGAAGATAACGCTGAAGCCGTACGGCTTCAGCGCACGATGGATGAACTGGAAGCCTGGGCCGAAGGAATCACTACTGCCCAAACTTAGATATCTGCCATTTCAATGTGAGGTTTCCATGGTCACGAAAAAATCCCCGAAAGCCTCTCTTCCAAACCCACTTCCCCAGTTTGTGGTGACACGCCCAACCGGGCGGCTCGACACCTTCGTCAGCCCGCGGCCCGGAAGGCCCTTCATGGTCAGCTTCGAGACCGAGGAGTTCACCTGCCTCTGCCCGCTCACGGGGCAGCCGGACTTCGCCAAGCTGCGCATCCTCTACCAGCCCGACCAGCTGTGCGTGGAATCCAAGTCGCTCAAGCTCTACCTCTGGAGCTTCCGCGACCGGGGCGCCTTCCACGAGGCCGTCACCAATCAGATCCTCGACGACCTGGTGAAGGCCCTCAATCCGCAGTGGATGCGCATCGAGGGCGACTTCCTCATCCGCGGCGGCATCCGGACCCTGGTCGTCGCCGAACATGGAAAGAAGATTTAGCCACCGATGGACCCAGGTGAAATCAAATCAAAGGCAAAGCATGTAGGAAGCCACCGATGAACACCGATGGATACCGATCAACCGCGGATGAAAAGAGATGAAGGCCCACAGGTGGTCACGGGGTGGTCCAGGCCCACAGGACGTTCGGCCGCGTCGGCCTAGGAAGATCTTCATCGGTGTTCATCGGTGTTCATCGGTGGTTCATCTTGAGTATTTCTCTTTATGAAAGCGGTGGTCGCGCTCGGCTCGAACCTCGGGGATCGCCGGGCCCACCTGGGTGCGGCCTTGGCGGCCCTGCGCACTCTGGGCACGGTGGTGCCCTCGCCGGTGGTGATGGAAACGCCGGACGAAGCGGGCTACGGTCCCGCCTATCTCAATACCGTGGCGATCCTGGTGACCGAGGAAGCCGATCCCCGGCGGCTACTGGAATCCCTGCTTCGCCTGGAACTGGCCGAAGGTCGCGATCGCAGGAAGGGGAAGAACGCGCCGCGCACTCTGGATCTGGATCTCCTCACCACCGATGGGCCACCGGGGTGTTGGACCTGGAAAACACCCGAGGATCTGCAGATCCTAGGGCCCGAATTGACCCTGGACCTGCCCCATCCCCGCGCGTTCGGCCGTCCCTTCGTCCTCGAACCCTGGCGCGCCCTGTCCGACCCTGGGGCGTGCAGCGGAGTCATCCCTAAAAAATGACAACGGATCAACCACGAAGACCAGCGGTCAGTACTCCGAAAGCAGATTCCTGGCGATGACCATGCGCTGGATCTCGCTGGTGCCTTCGCCAATGGTGCAGAGCTTCACGTCCCGGTAGTACTTCTCCACCGGGTAGTCCTTGATGTAGCCGTAGCCGCCGAGGATCTGGACGGCTTCATCGGCGACTCGGCACGCGGTTTCCGAGGCGTAGAGCTTGGCCATGCTGGCGGCTTTGGCGTAGGGCAGGCCGGCGTCCTTGAGGCCTGCGGCGCGGTAGATGAGCAGGCGGGCGGCCTCGATCTCCGTGCCCATGTCCGCCAGCTTGAACTGGATGCCCTGGTGGTCCGCCAGGGGCCGGCCGAAGGCGTGGCGGATCTTGCTGTAGCGAACGGCCTCTTCGAACGCACCCTGAGCCATGCCAAGACCCAGCGCCCCGATGCTGATGCGGCCGCCATCCAAGGTCTTCATGGCTTGTTTGAAGCCCACGCCATCCTCGCCGAGGAGGTTTGCGTCGGGCACCTTCACGTCCTCCAGGATCAACTCGGAAGTGTCGCTGGCGCGCAGGCCCAGCTTGTTCTCCTGCTTGCCGGCGCGGAACCCGTTCATCCCCTTTTCGAGGATGAAGGCGCTGATGCCATCGGCGCTGCTGTGTCCAGGTTGCGGCGGGCGCGTGCGGGCCATGACGACGAAGATGTCGCCCACGGTGCCGTGGGTGATGAAGGTCTTGGTGCCATTCAAGCGGTAATGCGTCCCTTCCTTCTTCGCGCTGGTGAGGAGCGAAGCCGCGTCACTGCCGGATCCCGGTTCGGTGAGGCCCCAGGCGCCGATGGCCTTTCCGCTGGCCAGGGGCCGCAGGTAGGTCTGCTTCTGCCGTTCATTTCCCATGGAGAAGATGTGATTACTACACAAACTGTTGTGGGCGGCCACCGTGATCCCAACGGAGCCATCCACCCGGGACAGTTCCTCGATCACCACGGCGTATTCCAGATAACCCATGCCGGCGCCGCCGTACTGCTCGGGGAAGATGACGCCCATCATGCCCATGTCGCCTAGCTGTTTCACCACGGCCACGGGAAAGGTCTTGGCCTCGTCCCAGGTCATGACGTGGGGCCGGATTTCCCGTTCGGCGAACTTGCGGACTTCCTGACGCAGGGCTTCGACGTGGTCGGGAAGCGTGACGTCCATGGTGGGCTCCGGTTCAGTTGGTGGTGGCGACCGTGGCGGGGATCCCTCGCTGCAGCAGTTGTTTCTTCTGTAGCAGCAATTGGGCCTCGGGCATGATCTCCAGGGCCTTGAGGATGGCGGGATCCTTCTCGCATTGGATCTTGAAGCCGGCCTCGATGCCAAAGGCCACGTTCTGCATCTCGATGGAGAGCTGCTCCTGCATGGGGCCGAGGTTGGCCTCCCAGTCCTTGTCGGAGACGGTCAGCTTCTGTTCCTGGACCCAGGTGTGGAAACGCTGCATGACCGCGTCATCGGCATGCTGGCCGGGCCTGACGCCGAACTGCTCCTTCTCGTGAACGGCGAAGCGGAAGAAGGCCTGGTGGCGGAAGCGAAGGTCCACCATGAATTCATTCAACCGGAGGGCGGGCAGCGCATAGTCGGGATTGATCCCGCCCCCGCCATAGACCGTGCGGCCCTGATCCGTCTTGAAGGCCGGTCCCTGGGGCTTGGCGTCCTTGTCATCGTCGGGGTTGTAGTAGTCATCCAGGCCATGGCTGTAGTCCCGCTGGATGTTGCGTCCGGAGGGCGTGTAGTAGCGGGCGGTGGTGAGGGTCAGGCCCCGCGAACGGTTGATCGTGAGCACACTCTGGACAAGGCCCTTGCCCCAGCTGGTCTGTCCGACGACCAGGCCCCGGTCGTGGTCCTGGACGGCGCCAGTGACGATTTCGCTGGCGCTCGCGGTACCCCGGTTGATGAGGATGGCCAGCGGGAAGGGGTCGAGCTGGGATCCCTTGCTGGTGCGGGTCTGGTTCTCTCCGCGCCCCTCCCGCCCTTTCTGGCTGACGATGAGCTGATCGGGCCCCAGCAGCTGGCGGCAGATGCCGATGGCGGCATCCAGCACGCCCCCTCCATCGCCGCGCAGGTCCAGGATGAGCTGTTTCATGCCCTGCTTCTTTAGGGTTGCCACAGCCTTCTCGAATTCGTCGGAGGTGGTCTCGCCGAAGTCCTTGATGAGGATGAAACCCGTGGTGGGGTTGAGCATGAAGCTGTAGTAGACGCTGTTGGTGGGCACTTCGGCCCGGGGGATGGAGAAATGCAGCAGCTCGGCCAGACCCGCCCGCTGCACGGCGATCTCCACCAGGGTACCCTTCTCGCCTCGGAGCTTCTGCAGGGCTGCGTTGGAACTCATGCCTTCTGTGCTGGTACCGTCGATCTCCTTGATGATGTCGCCGGAACGCACGCCCAGGCGCTCGGCCTGGCCGCCCTTCATGGGGCTGATGATCGCGATGCCCTGGTCATGCTGCTGGATGATGGCGCCAATGCCGTAGAAAGACCCCTTCTGCTCCTCGCGCATCAGCCTGAATTCGCTTTCGTCCATGTAGTTCGAGTGGGGGTCCAGCGAGTGCAGCATGCCCTGGATGGTGGCGTGGGTGAGCTGCTTTGGCGTAGGAGGCTCGGGCGAGTCCTTCTGCACCAGATCCATGATCTCGGTCAGGGTGTCCAGGCTCCGCAGGCGTGCAGCCTCTCCGCTGGACCGGGCCAACAGAGGCCCTGCCACCACCACAGTGACGGCCACCACCATCCACATCCAGTTGCGCTTGATGAAACGGGCCATGAGGCTCCCGGGAAGACAGTATCCAGGATACGCCCGGGCCGATCTTCGAGCGAATACTACGCTCCTAAAAGCCCTCCAGGATCCGCTGCGCCGCTGGAGCCATGCGTTCGCGAGTGGCCCGGGTGGCGAGGATGATGCTCTCGAACCGCCGGTAGGCGAGTTCCAGATCATCATTCATCACCAGGTAGTCGTAGGCCGGGTACAGCTCCATTTCATGGCGGGCGTAGGCCAGCCGGATGCGGATCTGCTCGTCGGAGTCCTTGCCCCGGCTGCGCAGGCGTTCCTCCAGAGCCGCCGCCGATGGCGGCAGGATGAAGATCATGCGGGCATCAGGAATGGCCCGGCGGAGGTTCAGGGCGCCGGTGGTCTCGATGTCGAGCAGCACGTCCTGGCCCGAGGCCAGCACGCCATTCAACCAGTCCCGGCCGGTGCCGTAGCGGTGGCCATAGACTTCGACCCATTCCACGAAGCCGTCTTCCTTGATCATGGCCTCGAAGCGAGCCCCGTCGATGTAGAAGTAGTCGCGGCCATCCACTTCGCCGGGTCGAGGTTTCCGGGTGGTGAAAGAGATGGAGAAGGTCAGTTCCGGCACGCTCAGCAGGAGTCGCTGGACAAGGGTGGATTTGCCGGCGCCCGAGGGCGCGGAGACCACGAACACATTGCCCGGATGGTGCATCAAGGACTCCTCCATGCATCACTTTAGCGGAACCACCCCGGCCTCTGCGGCCCGGCACCCTACTGGGGGTTCGCCATGGGTTCAGGCGGGGGAGGTTTCAGCGTGTGCTTGAAGATCGCCGAGGCGCTGCGCCGGCCGTCCATGACGATGTGGACAGGTTCCTCCAGGCGGGTGTGGACGAGGCAGCCCGAGCGCCAGACCTCAGGCTGCTGGCGCAGCCAGTCCCAGTCCAGGACGCTGGAGCCCCGGGGGTAGGGCACGGTGAAGTAGCCGATGTTCAGCGACGTCACGTTGTGGAAGAAGTGGGAGCCCAGGGAGGCATCGGCCTGGAAGTTCGCCATGGCGTACTCAACGATCACTTGGGCGCAGGAGATCATGGACCAGGCGATGGGGATGCCCAGGTGGCGGTCGTTGCTGCCCCAGCGGCCTGGACCCAGCAGCACGTACTTCCCCCCGTCGCTCCGGAAGCGGTCATTGACCTGCTCGATCCGAGTGGCCAGGGCGGGCGTATCGAACTTGTCGAAAAGGTCGGGGTCCACCCAGACGATGTTTTGGAGTCCCTCCACAACGCCATTCCCTACGCATTTTTCGGAGAAGAGGAAGAGCTCCGCGGGGTCCAGGTCTGTGATCGAGAGGTTCACCTCACCGCTGTCCAAGAGCTGGTGCTTGATCTGGAGCAAGGTGAACGTGGGCTTGCCGTTTACCGGGTCCTTGTCGAGGTTCACGGCAAACTCGATCTCCACCGGCGTCTCCATGGCGTCACGGATGAGTTCCAGGAGCGTCTGGAGGATTTTCGGCAGTGGGAATTGATCGTATTTCAGGACGTTCCGGAAGTTCACGATGCGGGGACCAGGCGTGTCCAGACCATCGCGGATCCGGTCGTCGTTGGCATCCCAGACCGAAGCACAATGCCAGAGGGCGCCGTCCTTTTCCGCCTGCTGGATGTCGAGGCTGACCAGGGTCACGTCCTCGCCGGCGTAGAGGTCCACGGAGGTGCGGGTCATATCCAGGGCGTAGAACTGTTTTTGGGTGGTGCGCAGTTGCTCCCTGGGGGGCAGCATGTCCATCTCGGGATAGGGCGGGGCGAACCGGTAGCTCTTCCCGCCTTCGACCACGTACTTGCCCAGGCCCACGGCGATGTTGGCGATGCCGTCCTCTGGCTTGGTGTAGGCCACCGGGTAGTAGTTGAAGGACTGGGCCACGCCGGAGATGTGGGGGTAGAAACGTTCGCCGAAGCGGCTGCCCGCGACTTCCTGGATGAGGATGGCCATCTGCTCTTCCTCGATCTTGTAGTCGATGGCCTGGAAGTAGGCACGGGAGGCCTTCGAGTAGACCGACGCATAGACCAGCCGGATGGCCTCGGTGAGCTGGGCCTCGCGCACGGCGGGATCGGGATCGTTGTTGGGCAGGAAGAAGGTGCTGTAGAGGCCGGCGAAGGGGTGGGAGAGGCTGTCCTCCAGGAGGCCGGAGGAGCGCACGGCCAGGGGCATCCTCGCGTGCTTGCCGAGAAAGAGGCGCAGCTTGGCCATCAGCTCCGGTGACAGGGAGCCCATCAAGAAGCGGCGCTTGATGGCGTCGTCGTTCACGTCGTTCTGGAGCATCTGCCGCAGGCCGTTCCGGGTGATGAAGGCGTTGAACTCCTCGGTGCCGATGATGGCCGAGCGGGGGATGCGGATGTTCGCATCCGGCAAGAGGTTTTCCAGGTCCAGCCGGGAAAGCAGGGAATGGATGAAGGCGACGCCGCGGCCCTTGCCGCCCATGGAACCTGGCGCCAGCCGCAGGATGTTGGGCTCGTCCTTGGGCGTGGACTCGGTCAGGGGGATCACTTTCCCCAGGGTCTTCATGCGCTGCACGTAATCGCCGACGTTGATCAGGAAGGTGCGCATCTCCTCGGGATTCGGGTAGTCGGAAAGGCGGAACTTCCCCAGCACCTTCGCCACCTGGACTTCCCCGCGGGCCATGATCCAGGCGGAGAAGTGGTTGCGGGAGGCATGGTAGACCAGGGATTCCACGGGAACGGCCCGCAGCTTGGCCTGCAGGTCCTCCATGTCGATGGCCCGGGCGATTTCCACGCCATGCTCGTCCCGAAAGATGAAGTCGCCGAACCCCAGGCTTTCGTGGAAGAAGTTGGAAAGCTCGGCGCCCAGGGTGTAGGAGTTCTTGTTGAGGAAACCGCTGCTGATAGCCGTGGCCCAGGATTCCTTGAAGGGATCCGAGGACTGCAGCAGCGTTGGCAGATGGGGGTTGCGGTCCTTCACGGCCTTGATGACCTTGATGCCGGCTTCCCGATCCAGCGCCCCGTCCTTGGGGAACTTCCGGTCGGTGATGACGCAGAGCAGGAAATCCTGGTACTTGTCACAGAAGGCGATGGCCTCTTCGTAGGTGGTGGCCAGGATCACTTTGGGCCGGACGCGCATGGAGAGGGTGCGAGTCATGCCATCCATGCTCTGATCCTTGGCCAGCCGAGTGGTCTGCTTGAGGATCTCCGCGTAGAGGATGGGCAGGTACCGCGAGTAGTAGCGGATGCTGTCCTCGACCAGGAGGATCACCCGGGTAAAGCCGACCTTGGTGTCGTTTTCGATGTTTGCCCGATCCTCCATCAGCTTCACCATGGCCATGAAGATCTCGGGATTGCCGTTCCAGACGAAGATATGGTCATAGTGACGCTGGAGCTCCTGACGACGGCGGTCCATGGCGCCGACTTCCACGTTGTCGTTGAGCAGCAGGTAGATCGGGATCCGCGGCGCCGACTTGCGCAGGGCCTTGGACAGCTCCACGTGCCCGCCCTGGCCCAGGCGGCTCATGACGATGATCATGTCGAAGTGGCGGGTGGAGCACTTCTCCAGCGCCTCGTCCACCGTGGACACATTGATCACCCGGGGCGGGTTGCTCATGTTGAGTTGGTAGTAGCCCTCGAAGAGGATCTCCGTCAGCAGTCCGTCCTGCTCCAGGGTAAAGGCGTCGAAGGCCGGAGCCACCAGCAGGATCTCCCGGGCGCGCAAGGGCATCAGGTCATGGAAGATCTCCTTGTCCGAAGTGTACTTCCGGAAGATTTCGTTGAATTCCCTGCTGATCATCGTGGGGGCCTCGGTTCCACCGCAGTTTACTTCCTACGCGGAAATGGGGGCCACCCGGCCCCCATTTCCGCGCGAGGGAAATGCAGAAAAACTAGACGAGTCCTTGATCGATCATGGAGTCGGCCACCTTGATGAAGCCAGCGATGTTGGCGCCGTTCACGTAGTTGCCAGGAGTGCCGAAGCGGGCGGCGGCGTCCACGCAGGACTTGTGGATGTTGGTCATGATCTGGTGCAGGCGGGCGTCCACTTCCTCCGCACTCCAACCGAGGCGCATGGAGTTCTGGGACATTTCGAGGCCCGAAGTGGCCACACCGCCGGCGTTGGAGGCCTTGCCGGGAGCGAACAGGATCTTGTCCGTGTTGGCCTGGAAGAACTCCACGGCCTCCAGGGTGCTGGGCATGTTGGCGCCTTCGACCACGGCCTTGCAGCCGTTCGCGAGGAGGGCCTTGGCCTCGTCCAGGTTCAGCTCGTTCTGGATGGCGCAGGGCAGGGCCACGTCCACCACCTGTTCCCAGGGCCGCTTGCCCGCGTGGAACTGGGCAGTCTTGTACTTTTCGACGTAGGGCGCCACGGCCATGCGGTCGATGCGCAGCATCTCCTCCATGTGGACGATCTTCTCGCCAGAAATGCCGTCGGCGTCGTAGATGTAGCCGTCTGGTCCAGAGATTGTCACCACCTTGGCCCCCAGTTGGGTGGCCTTGGTGACCGCGCCCCAGGCCACGTTGCCGAAGCCGGACACTGCCACTTTCTTGCCCTTCATGGACTCGCCCTTGGTCTTCAACATCTCTTCGGCGAAGTAGACCACGCCGTAGCCTGTGGCCTCTGGGCGCACGAGGCTGCCGCCCCAGTATTGGCCCTTCCCGGTGAGGACACCGGTGAACTCGTTGGCCAGCTTCTTGTACATGCCGAACATGTAGCCCACTTCGCGGCCGCCCACGCCGATGTCACCGGCTGGCACGTCAGTATCGGGGCCGATGTGGCGGAAGAGCTCCATCATGAAGGCCTGGCAGAAGCGCATGATCTCGCCGTCGGACTTGCCGTTGGGATCAAAGGCCGAACCGCCCTTGCCGCCACCCATGGGCAGGCCGGTGAGGCTGTTCTTGAAGATCTGCTCGAAGCCGAGGAACTTCAGCGTGTCGAGGGTGACGTTGGGGTGGAAGCGGATGCCGCCCTTGTAGGGTCCGATGGCGCTGTTGAACTGCACCCGATAGCCGGTGTGGACGCGGATCTGGCCCTTGTCGTCCACCCAGGGTACGCGGAAGGAAATGGCGCGCTCGGGCTCCACCAGCCGTTCGAGAATGGCGTTCTTCTTGTACTTGGGTTCCTTCTCGAGCACTGGAGCCAGGGAATGCAGGATCTCGGTGGCCGCCTGGATGAAGAGACTCTCCCACGGGGCCTTCTTCTTGAGGCCTTCAAGGACTTCGTTGACGTATTGGCTCATGGTTCCTCCAGGAAGGAAGGCGTTGCGAAAGAATTGGGCCCGGGCCCGGGTCAGGATGGTCTGGTACGGTTGCGCCGCAGCACTTGTCCCAAGGCTGCGAGGAGGTGGTTCTTAAGCCTCTAGCGGGACGAGATGACTCTAGCCCCAGGAACAGGGCGGGGCGAGTGTTGAAGGATCAATTGGTGATGGGAAGCACTAAATTGGTACTATTTTGGATCCAATTCGAAAATCAATTTACGGAATGTCAAGTGGTGCCGCCAAGTATCATGGTGGACGCTGCCCTCACGGGAGGAGCGTCCCAGGCAGGATGTGGATGTGACTGTGCGCGAACACACCCCCGACCGTGATCCTGAATTTTCGAAGGTGACGCCAGGAGCCCTGCTGCAGGAGCTGCGCGCCCTGCTGGGACCGGGCTCGCTCATCACCGACGAAGAACTGCTGCGCCCCTATGAATGTGATGGCCTCTCTGCCTACCGCAGGCTGCCCCTGGCCGTGGCCATGCCCGAGGACGAGGCCCAAGTGGTGGCCATCCTGAAGGCCTGCCACCGGGCAGGGGTTCCGCTCGTGCCTCGTGGCGCAGGCACGGGGCTCTCCGCCGGCTCCATGCCCCATCCCCAGGGGGTCCTGCTGAGCCTGGCCAAGCTCAACCGCATCCTCCGCCTGGACCCAGTGGCCCGGGTGGCCGTCGTGCAGACAGGCGTCCGAAACCTGGCCATTTCCGAGGCGGCCGCGCCCCATGGCTTGTACTACGCACCCGACCCCAGCTCGCAGATCGCCTGCACCATTGGCGGGAACGTGGCGGAGAACTCCGGTGGCGTGCACTGCCTCAAGTACGGCCTGACCATGCACAATGTGCTCCGTATTCGGGTTGTGACCATTGAAGGGGAAATCCTGGAAATCGGTAGCCAGGCCCTGGATGCCCCCGGCTACGATGTGCTGGCCCTGCTCATCGGATCCGAAGGGCTCCTCGGCGTTGTCACCGAGGTCACGGTCAAGCTCACACCCAAGCCCCAGGCGGCCCAGGTCATCATGGCCAGCTTCGATGATGTGCGGAAGGCGGGCGAAGCGGTGGCTGCGGTGATCGCCGCAGGCAGCATCCCTGCGGGTCTGGAAATGATGGACCAGGGGGCGGCGGCGGCGGTGGAACCCTTCGTGCATGCGGGTTATGACCTTGGGGCCGCCGCCATCCTGCTCTGCGAGTCCGATGGCACGACCCAGGAGGTGGCCGAGGAGATCGCGCGCATGCTCGCCGTGCTTGAGCAGAGTGGCGCCACCGGGATTCGCGTCTCCAAGGACGAGGCCGAGCGGCTGCGGTTCTGGGCGGGCCGCAAGGCGGCCTTCCCGTCGGCTGGACGAATTTCTCCCGACTACTACTGCATGGATGGCACGATCCCGCGGAAGGGGCTCGGGGACATGCTGACCGCCATCGCCGCCATGGAAAAGAAGTACGGACTCCGCTGCATCAACGTCTTCCATGCCGGTGACGGCAACCTGCACCCCTTGATCCTGTACGATGCCAATGTGGCCGGCGAACTGGAGCGCACCGAGGCCTTTGGTGCTGAGATCCTCCGGTTGTCCGTGGCGTTGGGTGGGACCATCACCGGCGAGCACGGCGTGGGGTTCGAAAAGATCAACTCCATGTGTGAGCAGTTCACCAGCGACGAGCTGAAAATCTTCCATGCGGTCAAGGGCGCCTTCGATCCTCAAGGGCTGCTCAATCCGATCAAGGCCATCCCATCGCTGCACCGCTGCGCCGAGATGGGGCGGATGCACGTCCACCGCGGGGAGTTGAAATTCCCCGGACTGGAGCGCCTATGAGCATCGAGGCATTCCGGGAACGCATCCTGGATCGGACACCTCTCTGCATCCGAGGTGGCGGCAGCAAGGACTTCTACGGGGGCCCTCGTGCCGGTGGGCTGCTGGACATGAGGGGCTACTGCGGCATCGTCAGCTATGAACCCTCGGAACTGGTGCTGACGGCCAGGGCCGGTACCAGTTTGGCGGATCTGGGCGCCGCCCTGGCTGCACGCGGCCAGTGGATGGCCTTCGAGCCTCCCGGTTTTGGCGGCTCCGCCACCCTCGGGGGGGCGGTGGCGAGTGGGTTGTCGGGGCCTGGGCGCGCGAGTTATGGGGCAGTGCGTGACTTCGTGCTGGGCGTGAAGATCATGGATGGCGAGGGACGACTCCTCACCTTCGGCGGCCAGGTGATGAAAAACGTTGCCGGATTCGATGTCTCCCGATTGATGGTCGGCAGTCTCGGCACCCTTGGCCTGATCCTGGAAGTGTCCCTCAAGGTGCTGCCGCTGCCCGTGGCCCAGGCCACCTTGCGCTTCCAGCTGCCCCAGGATAAGGCATTGGAGACCATGAATCGCTGGGCGGGGAAGCCCCTCCCCGTGACCGCCACGAGCTGGGAGGACCAGGTGCTGACCGTCAGGCTCGCGGGAGCCGAGGCCGCCGTCCGGAGCGCCTGCGGGACGCTCGGTGGCGAGCGCCTGCCTGACTCCGAGGCCGCTGCGCATTGGACCGGCCTCAAGGACCAGAAGCTGCCCTTCTTCGATGGGGAATTCCCCCTGTGGCGATTCTCCCTGCCATCCACGGCGGCGCCCCTGAACCTGCCCGGGGGGGTACTCGTGGAATGGGGCGGCGCCCAACGCTGGCTGCGGGGCGCCCAGGATCTGGGGACACTGCGTGATCTGGCCCGCCAGGCCGGCGGCCACGCCACCTTGTTCCGCGGGGTCGACCGAGCCGCAGGCGTATTCACGCCCCTCCCGATGCCCCTGGCGGCCATCCAGCAGCGCCTGAAGCATGCCTTCGATCCCCACGGCGTCTTCAACCGCGGGCGCATGTTCCCGGATCTCTGATGGAAGCCCACCTTGCCGATTTCATCAAAGGCACTCGGGCCGGGGAGGAGGCCGAGGCCATCCTCCGCGCCTGCGTGCACTGCGGGTTCTGCAACGCCACCTGTCCCACCTACCAACTGCTTGGGGATGAACTGGATGGTCC
>CAIQPH010000251.1 GCA_903873655.1 uncultured Holophagaceae bacterium
GATCCCTGGCTGTACCGGGGGCTGTAGGACAGCCTACGAACCCGGCGGCCAGCCCCATCGCCGCTATACCTTGGAGGTGGTGATCGCCGCCGTGAAACGGGCCTCGGTGCCCGGAGCCACCCTCACGAGCGTGGCGAAGCACCTGGACTGCCATCGCAGCTCCGTGGCCCGATGGCTGACCCAGGTGGCCACCCTCGGGGGCGTGGACAAGCTGATCTCGCTTTGCGCCCGGCTGGACCCCGATGGCCTCCCGCCGCCCTCCATGCCGGCCGTACCGCCAGCGCCTTCCCCCGCTGCCCCCGTGCCTCGCGGGGCGGCGGCAAAGGCCCCCAAGGCCTGCTGGATCCTCCTGCTGCTCGATCACTATGCGGGCCTGCTCCGGCGTCGGGGCCTGCCCCTGGTGGCGGGGCCCGGCCTGGTGGCGGTCCTGCACCATCAGCTCCGGGCCTTCCGCCCCGTCCAGGAGCCGGCGCGCGGATCCCCGGGAACGCGCGTCGACCCGCCCCCCTATTGGTGTTTCCAATGAGGGCATGAACCAGCCAACCACTCGACAGCTTCAGATCGCCGCCTTCCGGCACCGGATCCTGGTCCCCGCCCTCGAGGCGGAGGAGGGGGGCGTGTCCGCCCTCCTGAAGGAGATCGCCGGACGGCCCCACCGGGACCAGGACGGGAAGTCGGTCCGGGTCGCCTTCTCCACCTTGTGGAAGTGGCTCGCCGCCTACCGTGACCGGGGTCTCCTCGCCCTGTGCCCCCAAACCCGGAAGGACCGCGGCCTCCTCCGCGCCTTTCCCACCAATCTCCTGGAGACCGTCATGCGACTGCGTCAGGAAAACCCCCGGCGGTCCACCGCCACCGTCATCGACATCATTGAACGGGAGGGCCTCGTGCCCCCGGGGACCGTGGCCCGGTCCACCCTCGATCGCCACCTCGACCTCCATGACCTCTCCCGCAAGCGCCTGGGCACCCTGGGGCGAAAGACCTTCCGCGCCATCCAGGCCGAGGCTCCCCTGGGACTGGTCGTTGGCGACTTCCACCATGGCCCGCACGTCCGCATCGCTGCGGACGGCACCAGCCGCCGCGCCATCTTCCTGGGCTTCATCGACCACTACAGCCGCTTCGTCCTCGAAGGCCGCTACTACCTGACCGAGGACACCACCGCCCTGCGCTTCGGTTTCCGGCGCATGATCCTGGTCCATGGACGGGCCGCCCGCCTGTTTCTCGACAACGGCTCCGCCTTCCGCTCGGAACGCTTCCATGCCGCGTGCAGCCTCCTGGACATCCACCTCGTCCACTCCCGGCCCTACGAACCGGAAGGCCGCGGCCTGGTGGAACGCTTCAACCGAACGCTCAAGGAACAGTTCGAGTCCGAGGTCCACTGCCGGGAGGCCACGCCCACCCTCGAGGAACTCAACGCGTGGCTCGCGGCATGGCTCTCCGAGCGCTACCACCGCACGCCCCATTCGGAGACCCGGGAAACCCCCGAGCGGCGGTTCCAACACCCCACAGCTGGTCAGCCCGCGCCGCCCCCCGACCTGCTGGAGGAATACCTCCGCGACTGCGAGATGCGAACGGTGCACCGGAAGTGGAGCACGGTCGAGGTGGAGAACGTGCGTTTCCTCGTCCACACCTCCCTCCGCGGCCGACGCGTCCAGGTTCTGTTCGATCCCCATGACCTGGCCTACGTCCTCATCTGCCACCGAGGCCGTCCCGTGGAGCGGGCCTTTCCCCAGCCCGCCAACATGGCCCCGCCCGTTCCCGAGGTGTCTCCGACCTCGGGCCCTGCCGCTCCCCCCGTGGACTACCTGGGCCGGATGAAGGACGCCCACGAGGCCCGCATGCGCCAGGAACTGGCCGCCCTCCAGGCCCGCCCGATGCCCAGAGAACTGGACCTTCCAGGGCTCGTGGCCCAGTTGGAGGCCTGCCGCGGCGCCTCCCTGACCGGCACTGAGGCGGCTGACGCCTCGGCCCTCTGGCATCGCCTGCGCCCCCTCGACACCGACATGGTCGGCCGCTTTCTGGCCCACGCCCGCCGACGCCTGGGGC
>CAIQPH010000252.1 GCA_903873655.1 uncultured Holophagaceae bacterium
GTGGTTGGTGGCCTTGCCAGGATGCGGTCGGTGAAGGGCCTGAATTAGCCAGGAGAGGTTAAGGCAGTGAGGACCATGCACGAAGCGCCATCCACCTACTTCAGCAACTCGGCCAGGAACTCCTGGAACTTCACCGGCAGGGTTTTCTTCAGTTCCTTTAACAGTGCCTGCTCGGCAGAGAAGGTATCGACGCCCACACCCTTCACTGTGAGGTCGAAGCTGTCCTGGGTTTCCCCACTGGCGTCGGCGATGGCGATCCTGATGGCCGCCCTGGTCCCCACCAAGTCCGGACGGCTGGCATCCACATCCCACCAGGTCTTCCGGTAGATGTTCACCCCTTGTTTCGCTCCCCGGAGTTCGATCACAAGGTTGATGGCCGGGTCCTTCTGCGTCCAGATGAAGCCCTGCCTGATGGCGGCATTCCGCAGTAGGGCCATGACATCCTGGCCAAGGTCACCGCCTTCAACCTTCGCCCCCATGGTCAGGGACTTCTGGGCTAGGCGGGCCTCGCGAGCCATGTCTTGATTCAACGTCTGGGCGGCAACGCGATAGCTGGCGGGGACCCCTGCCGGAACGAGCAGCGAGGCCTGGGACTCCAGTTCCGTGCCTCGAGCCTGAAGGGCCTTGACCTGTTGTAGCCGCGTGATGGCGGGGCGAAGGCCAAACTGAGAGGGATCGGACTTCAAGGCCTGCCAATCCGAACCCAGGGCGTCCACCTGCCCGGAGAGGTTCCTCTCCGCCACGGCCACATCCAAGTAGGCCAGCGCGTAGGCCGTCCCACCCTTCTGGTCCAAATACCGCTCCTCTACGACCAATCCAGGAAGATTGACCGCCTGCACCGTCGTGGTGCCGTCCTGGCGCAGGTACTGCTGCCTGCTGCCCGTGGCGGCACTGCCCGAGGTCTGCTGCTGGGAGAGCGTCGTGGTGACTGCCGTGGTCCCGGCCAGCCCCACCCGCAGACGGGCGATGACCCCAAGCCGGGCCCCCTGGGCAGCCGCTTCGAGGGCCCAGGACTCGCAGGGCGCCACGGCCGCCGTGCCCATGGCGTAGATTCGCCCTGGCACGTCAGGCAGGACCTTAACCCAAGGCGGGGCCACGAGCCCCTGGCAAAAGGCCGGAAGGGCCAGCAGGAAAAGCAGATTCCGTCGAAGCAACAGAGCCTCCAGGCAAAGAAAACGGACGAAGGGCACAAGTGCCCCTCGTCCGGGTCGTAGCAACCTACTCGGTGGTGTTGGCAGTGGCCGCCAGGGCGGTATCCAGACGACCGAGGGCATCCTTGAGGTCGGCCTCGCCGGTCTTGATGTGCTTGCGCACAGCGGCAGTGGCAGCCGCAGCCACGGCACGATCTGCCGCATCCTTGTCCAGGACGACCAGCACCCAGAGCTTCTTGGTGGTGGGGTCGGTCCACCACTCGCGAGGCGTGGCGCCCACCAGAGAGACATCCACGATTTCCCGCTTGACGCTCTCGATCATGCGGGCCATGGACTGCACCTTCACGGGCTTCTTGCCATCGCTACCAGCCGTGTCGTACTGCTGGTTAAGCTGGTTGAAGGCGCCCTGAA
>CAIQPH010000253.1 GCA_903873655.1 uncultured Holophagaceae bacterium
CCTCCGCCTCTGGAACACCGCCGCCAATTTCCTCACCAAGTCCGCCGCCGAGGGGAAGAACTTCCTCTTCGTGGCCACCAAGCCCCAGGCCCAGGAACTCATCGCCGAGCAGGCCGCCCGCTGCGGCGCCTTCTACGTCAACAACCGCTGGCTGGGCGGCATGCTGACCAACTTCGCCACCATCAAGAAGAGCCTCGACAAGTTCCGCGAGATCGAGTCCACCCTGGCGGATCCCGTTCGTACGGCCGCGCTCTCCAAGAAGGAACTGCTTACCCTGAACCGCACCCGCCTGAAGCTGGAAGCCTCCTTCCATGGCATCCGGGACATGCGCTCGCTGCCCGACATCATCTTCGTCATTGATCCGCACCGTGAGGACATCGCCGTCACCGAGGCCAAGAAGATCGGCATCAAGGTCGTGGGCATCGTCGACACCAACTGCGATCCCGACATGGTTGACTATGTGATCCCCGCCAATGACGACGCCATCCGCTCCATCCTGCTCTTCTCCGAGCGCGTGGCCGACTCCATCCTCGAGGGCCGCCACTCCTTCAAGGACAAGAGTGACAGCGACGAGATGAAGAAGATGATGGCTGAAAAAATGGAAGTGGAAGGTTAGGAGCCGTTCGAATCAACCAGCGCCATTCTGGTTGATTCGTTACGGCCCCTTATGCCGACCATTGGACTGAAACGACTACAAGGATTTCTAGCATTGGCTTAGGAGTAAACGATGGCATTCACCGCCCTAGACGTTAAGTCCCTTCGCGAGAAGACCGGTCTCGGCATGATGGACTGCAAAAAGGCCCTGGAAGAGAACGATGGCGACATGGACCTGTCGATCGAGTGGCTGCGCAAGAAGGGCATGGCCGCCTCCGCCAAGAAGGCGGACCGCATCGCCGCCGAAGGCATCGTGGAGGCCTACATCCACCCCGGCGGCCGCGTGGGCGTCCTGGTCGAAGTGAACTCGGAAACCGATTTTGTGGCCCGCAACGAGGCCTTCCAGCGCCTGGTGAAGGAGATCGCGATGCACATCGCGGCCGCCGATCCCGCGCCCCGCTTCGTCACCAAGGAAGAGGTCACCCAGGATTTCCTGGACACCGAGAAGCGCATCGCCACCGAGCAGGCCCTGGCCACGGGCAAGCCCGCGAACATCATCGACCGGATCGTCGAAGGCAAGATGAACAGCATCTTCAAGGAGGTCTGTCTACTCGAACAGCCCTTCATCATGAACCCCGATCTCACCATCCAGCAGTACCTCTCCCAGCGCACCGCGGAGATCGGCGAGAAGCTCAGCATCCGCCGCTTCACCAAGTACATCATGGGCGAGGGCCTGGCCAAGCGGAGCGAGAACTTCGCCGCGGAAGTAGCCGCCGCCAAGTAGCGTGCAGAGTGCCTAAAAAAACCCCGACGGGGCCACGATGAAGCCAGACGGGATGCACCGCAAGGAAGGGCCCGCAGGGCAACGTGGTTCGTTGTTCAAGGGACCTGACGCCGCGGAGCGCCTGCCTGGCGTCATCCCTCCGGGCGAGGGGCGGCGGACGTCACGATGCAACATCACGCTCGTCGCGCGCAGTACCCGCTACGCTTCGACTCGCGTTCCTCGCCTCGCTCGCCCGGCGACCCTCGCGCGGCCCCGTCGGGGTTTTGTTAGGCACTCTTATCCTGCTACAAAAAGGGCGGCCGTTCCGGCCGCCCTTTTTGTAGTCTGGAACAGCATTCTTTGGATCAACAGCAGGGAGACCCTATGAAATACAAACGCATCCTGCTCAAACTCTCGGGTGAAGCCCTCATGGGGGAACAGGGCCACGGCATCGACCCGGCCGTGGTGTCCTCCATCGCCGACCAGGTGAAGGCGATCCGCGAGATGGGCGTGGAAGTGGGTCTCGTCATCGGCGGCGGCAACATCTTTCGGGGTGTGGCGGGCGCCACCAAGGGCATGGACCGCACTACTGCGGACCACATGGGCATGCTCGCCACCATGATCAACGCCCTGGCCCTCCAGGACGCCCTGGAGCACAAGGGCGTGGTGACGCGCACGCTGTCGGGGCTGGAGATGCCCAAGGTGACCGAGACCTACATCCGCCGCCGCGCCACGCGCCACCTGGAGAAGGGCCGAGTGGTGATCTTCGGCGCGGGCACCGGCAACCCCTACTTCAGCACCGACACCGCCGCTGCGCTCCGCGCCAACGAGGTCAACGCCGAAGTGGTCATGAAAGCCACCAACGTGGACGGCATCTACAGCGCCGACCCGAAGAAGGACCCCTCCGCCACCCGCTTCGAGCGCATCAGCTTCCAGGACGTGCTCGAGAAGGGGCTGAAGGTCATGGATGCCCCCGCCATCGCGCTTTGCATGGACAACAAGCTGCCTATCCTCGTGTTCGACATGAACAAACCCGGCAACCTGGTGGCCGCGGTCATGGGCGAGGCCGTGGGCACGCTCGTTAACTGAGTGCCAGGCATGGACATTCTCAGGGGCCTGCCCGAGGCCACGGTCATCCGGGACTTGAACGACCTGGAACCCTTCCGCCGGGACGAGTCCCACGTGCACGGCGTCGCTCCCCTGGCGGTGGTGAAACCCCACGGCGCCGCAGCCCTGCGCGAGCTGGTCCGCCGGGCCAAGCTGGAAGGATTCGGCCTAGTGCCCCGCGGGGCCGGGACGGGCAAGGCCGGCGGCTGCGTCCCCACCGAGCGGACCGTCGTGGTGGACCTCTCCGCCTGGCCCGGCGAAATGACCGTATCGCCCCAGGACCTGTGCCTCCACGCCCCGGCCAGCGCCCTTCTGCGCGACGTGAAAGCGGCGGCGGAAGCCCATGGACTCTTCTACCCGCCGGACCCCAACTCCTGGGAGAGCTGCGCCCTGGGTGGGACCCTGGCCACCAATGCCGGGGGTCCGAACGCCTGCAAGTACGGCATGACCCGCCACTGGGCGCTGTCCTTAGACGCCCTGCTGGAGGATGGGGAGATCCACACCTTCGGCATCAGCAGCGTGAAGGCCAATGCGGGACCCGCCCTGGGCCAGCTGCTGCTCGGCAGCGAAGGCATCTTCGGGTTCATTCTGGGCGCCACCCTCCGGCTCACGCCCCTGCCCCGGGAGTTCGCCACCCTGCTGCTGCCCGTGAAGCACTGGGAGGACCTGCTGGAGCTGCCGGGCCGTCTCTTCGGCGGCGGATTTCTGCCCAGCGCCTTCGAGTTCTTTGATCCGGCGGTGCTGGCCGAACTGCGCGCTCACGGCCCGGAGGAGGCCCGGCGCCTGCCCGGCGAGGCCCTGGCCATCCTCGAATTCGATGAACGGGGCTGCACCTCCGAGCCCTTCCTGGAAGGGCTGCTCGACCTGCTGGGGCCCGTGGCCGATGGTTTGGAGATCGCCGCCGATGTGCGCCAGCGCCAGGGCATCTGGGCCGTGCGCCGCATGACCAGCGTCCTTCTGAAGGAACGCCACCCCGGCAAGGTGAGCGAGGACATCGTGGTGCCCCGCAGCCGGCTCCGGGAGTTCTTCGCAGGCCTCGACCAGCTGCGCATCCCGGCCACCACTTACGGCCACCTGGGCGACGGCAACCTCCATGTGAACCTGCTGACCGCGGGCGAGACCGATCCCGCCCAGCTGGACCGCCAGCTCATGGACCTCTTCCGCCTGGCCCTCAGCCTGGGCGGTGCCCTCAGCGGCGAGCACGGCATCGGCCTGGCCAAGCGGGAGGCCTTCCTGGCCCTGAGCGATCCCGCCCAGATCCGCACCCTGCACGCCATCAAGCAGGCCCTGGATCCGCACAACATCTTCAACCCCGGCAAGGTGATCTGAACGCCTGGCGAGACCGGGTATTTGAGAGGGGCGATGCGGCAGGTCAGGTATGGCACCCAAGACAACCGGTTCCGCGGCTATTCAATTTGAATGAGGTTGCATTTCAATACTCCGGCGCGACCCTCCGCCTCATCGACGACCTCCAGGATGCTTCTCGGGCCCCATTTGGGTTCCTGGCGAATGAAATAGAGCTTCCCGGCCTCGACCTCAACCTTCGTGACGGCTGAATCCGTTTCTGTGCGGGAAATGAGTGCATGGGGTCCAGCTGCCAGCTCCACCCTGATGAAATTGCCAGATGAGGTGGTTGCAATCAATTTATTATCAATAAGCACACGCATTCTGATTGTTGGTGCAAATTTTGAATCTCGGAAAATGAAAACCACTGCTTTATCGGCACTTGCCTTGAATAGTTCTGATTTCTTATTCTCAGATGATTCCAGCGCCGCTTGCGCATCGGCCAATGCATTACGCACTTGCTCATCGGTTGCGCGCTGCCAGCAATACCAGGAGATCTCATTGGACCATTTCCCGATGATCGTGTAGTTCATGGCCACAGACGAACTGAGTTTCATGATCAGCGAACCGTCCTGTGCCGTCGTGAAGGTTCTCGTCTCAGACCCGATTACGTTCCCAATGCCCAGGATGGTTATCAGGGTGTCACCCTTGATCTCAATGCCATCCTGGCGGCAGGACGTTTTGATGGATTCCTGATACGGTACTGGCGACGTTAAAAGCCAGTTTATGACGCTTATTTTAATCGCTGCATCGCTGGTTTTTTCAATTTGAACCAATCGGGGCTGCGGCGAGTCGATCGGCTTCCCGTGGATCTCCCGCAGCCCTAGGGAATGGGCGTGGAGGTTGTAATAAAGTGAGTTATTTGGCCGATTATCACTAACGGATGCATACAAAGAAGAGGGGGGCGCCCCTGGCTGGAGATTTCCCACAACACCGGAGTCAAAATAGTAGCCAGTGATGTCCGGGCATTCCCCGACCTTCCGGGAAACAGTGGGAGACCAATGCTGAGGAAAGGGAGCCACGACGTGGAAACAGGCTGTCGAAAACAGCACGGCTCCCAAGGCAACCACAGGTCGCAGAATGTTCCCTGAACGGACAGCCACCGCCAATCGGATGCCTGTGCCTCTACCCATGCTGCCTCTCCAGAACTGAACCCTGGAATTTAAGGAAACCGCACAGACCCCCACTGGCGCAAGGAGAGCGTCTGTCGCCTAGGCCACGTCCTCGGCCAGGCAGGCCTTCCAGCGGGAGAAGCGCTCGGCATCCTCCAGCACGTGCGGGTGCAGGCCCCAGCGACCATCCGCGAAGATCCCCGCAGTCTTTCCTCCGCCGTGCCGCGCATCGGCCAGATGCAGCGCCGCAGATAGCTGGAAGCCGATGCCATCGGCAGGTGGGGCGTGGTGCTCGCGCACTGGCTGGCAGAAGGAGGGCGGCAAGCCCCACAGGTTGAGGAGGTGGGCGCCGACCTGGGCATGGTCCACGCCGTAGGTGTCGTGTTCGAGCACCGCCAGTGGGACTCGGCTCGATTGCGCCTTCTCGAGGATGGACCGGTAGCGGCTGGCGGGGTCGGTAGCCAGCACCACGAGCCCGATGTCGTGGAGCAGGCCGACGGAGAAGGCGAGGTCCGCGAACTGGGTCTGCCCCTCAAGCACCGTCAGCTTGCGCACGCCGGTCGCCACCTGGAAGGAGTGGAACCACAGCTTCTCCAGATCGAGCCCTTGGGGGCTCGGGGTGTCGAATGCAGAGATGAGGCCCCTGAACAGCACCAGGGACCGCAGGGAATCGACCCCCAGCATGGCCAGGGCCTGGCCGATCTCTGAGACGGGCCGGTCCGAGGCGCAGTGGACCGAATTGGCCAGCTTCAGCACTTGGCTCACCATGCCAAGATCGCGCCGGATGAGGCGGGCCACCTCGCCCATGCCCGCGTCCTCGCGCTGCAGCAGGGCCACCAGCTCCGAATACAGGGTCGGCAGGCTGGGGATCCGGCCCAGCCCCCCCACGAAGGCGCGGATGGACCGCACGCTGGTCGCGTCATCCTCGATATTCAAGCTTTCCACGACACCGACCAGGAATTCCGGTTCCAGCGGCTTGATGAAGAGCCGGTGCAGATCCCCTTCCACCTTCTCTGCCCATCCGGCCTGAGGCTGCTCAGCCAAGGCGATCCGTACGGCGCCGGGTTGCAGTTCGCGTACCTGGTGGATCAGTTCGATCCCTGGTAGGTCCGGCAACTCCTGGGCTGTAATCAGGATGTCCACACGGTCGCGCTCCAGCACTTGGAGCGCCTCGGCGCCGTCCTTGGCGAGGAGGACTTCCCAGGTGCGGTGGCTCCTCCAGAATCCTTGCCGGACCCGCTGCAGAAAGTCTCCGTCCCCATCCACCAGAAGGATCCGCATCGATGCCTCCTCCCCATGAATGCCCCGGGGCGGATCCATCTCATCGGCCGGACCCATAGACTCCTGGAATCTTGTGCAAGGCTCCCTGGACAGATGAGTTTCCAGGCAGAATCAAGCCTCTGAGTGTGTTTTAGAATTTCCGGGAGCCGCCATGTCCGCCATCCGCCCCCTCCTCCTCGGTCACCGGGGCCTGTCCAACAAGCACCTGGAAAACTCCATGGCAGCCTTCCGCGCGGCTCTGGCCGCAGGCATGGACGGCTTCGAACTGGATGTGCAGCCCAGCCGGGACGGCGTCTGCATGGTGCTCCATGACGAGGACCTGGCCCGCACCGCGAACGGGTCAGGCCTGCTCCGGAAGATGAAGGCCGCGGAACTCCCCCCCCTGAAGAACGGCGAACCCCTGCCCCGCCTGGCGGATGCCCTGGACCTGCCTGCGAAGCTGATCAATGTCGAGCTCAAGGGCGAGCCCGGCTGGCAGCAGGCCCTGGCCGCGGTGGAGGCCGCCGAGGCCCTCGACCGGGTGCTGTTCAGCAGTTTCGAGCACAGCGAGGTCCTGCAACTCTGGGCCGCCTGCGAGACTGCCCGCTGCGGCTTCCTGTGGGAGACCGGCGAGGCCCTCGACATCGACCAGGAGCAACTGTCCGACCTGCCCGGAGCCCTCTGGTTCCACCCGCCCCTGAAAGCCGTGAAGGCGAGGCCGGAGCTCTGGGCCCCCTACGCCGACCGGTTGGCGGTGTGGGGCATGAAGACGCCCGCCGAGGCCGGGGACCTGCCCTTCTCTCCGGCCGTCCTCATTGCGGATGGGCTGTGATGCCGAGCTCACTTCAGCGCCCCCTGCTCACCCTTGCCCTCCTTCTGGCCGCGACCGCAGGCGTCCTCTGGCTGCAGGATCCGCCGGCGCCCGTTCCAGCCAGCGCGCCCGCCAGCGAATTCTCTGCCGAGCGGGCCATGACTCATGTCCGCCAGCTCGCGCGAGGCCCGCATCCACCCGGCACGACCGAGCACGATCGCGTGCGGGACTACCTGGTATCGGAATGCCAGAAGCTGGGCTTTGCCACGACCATCCAGAAGCGGGTGGCACATCGGGCCGAGCGCAACGGCCTGGTGCTGGCGAGCGTGGAAAACGTGATCGCCGAGAAGACGGGGCGCGCCCCAACCGGCACTCTGCTGCTCACCGCCCACTACGATTCGCACGGCACCGGCCCCGGCGCGGGCGATGATGCGGCAGGCGTGGCGGCGCTGCTGGAGGCCGCGCGGGCCCTCGAGCCGGGACGGAACACCCTCCGCATCCTCGTCACCGATGGGGAGGAGGTGGGGCTGCTGGGTGCCCAGGCCTATGTGGATGCCCTCGACGAGCGGGTCCCCACCCTGGCCCTCAACTTCGAAGCGCGGGGTGGCGGCGGCCCCGTCTTCATGTTCGAGACCAGCGACGGCAACCTGCCGCTGATCCGCACGTTCGCGTCAGCGGCCCCATCGCCCCACGCCTCCTCCCTGATGTACGCACTCTACAAGTCGCTGCCCAATGACACCGACCTCACCGTGTTCAAGAAAGCGGGGATGGTTGGGCTCAACTTCGCCTTTGTCGGGAAATGGCAGCACTACCATTCCATGCTCGATACGCCCGACAACCTGGATTCCCGCAGCCTCCAGCAGCAGGGCGCGACCGCCCTGGCGCTGACCCGCCGGTTTCTCGCCACCGATCTGGGCGCCCTGACCCAAGCCGGCCAGGGAGAAGCCATCTACTTCGATCTTCTGGGGCGGACCCTCCTGTACTACCCCGCAACGCTGGCCTGGCCGCTGACCGGGCTGGCGCTGCTGGTTTTCGCAGGCCTGCTCTGGCGCCTGCGTCCGGAACACGGGGCCGTGCAGGGCTTCTTTCTCGGCCTGTTGCTCGCGGCTGGAACCCTGACGGTCGGTGGCCTGGCCGGCCTCGGGGTCGGCGCGCTGGTCCAGCCGTTCCGGCGGATGATCCCCAATCAGGATGCCTACGGTGTCCGCTGGTTCGAGGCGGCGCTGCTATTCGTGGCCCTGGCGCTGGTGGCGCTGACCTGGGGCTGGGCCCTCCGCCGCTTCGAAGGGAAGGCGCTCACTCTGGGCGCGCTGTCCTGGTGGCTACTCGCGCTGGTCGCCACCACCGGGTTCCTGCCCGGAGGCACCTATCTGTTCCTGTGGCCACTGCTCTTCGCGCTGCTGGGGCTCTGGCTTGAAAGACCCTGGCTTGCCGCCCTGCCCCTGCTCTTGCTCTATGTACCGATCTGGCACAACCTCGCCCTCTTGCTGGGCTTCAGCCTGCCCGCGTTCCTGGGAATCCTGGTGGCCTTCGGGCTGCTCCCGCTGCTGCAGCTGTGGCGGAAGGTCTGCCAGTCCAGGCTGCTTCTGACCCCCATGCTTCTACTGGGCCTCGGCGTGCTCTGCTTCGCCGTCGGGGCGACCAAGTCCGGTCCCAAGGAAAGCACCCTGGCCTATGTCGAGGATGCGGATTCGGGTCAGGCCAGGTGGGTCAGCTTCCACAAACCCAATGCCTGGACCCGACTCCTCCTCGGCGATCAGCCCAGCAGCGCGCGTCTTGCCAACCGGACGGCCTATGCCGCCCCGACCTCTGCCCTCCACCTGCCTGCGCCAAGCCTGACGCGCGACGGCCAGCTCCTGACGATCACCCTTCCCGCACGCCCCCTGGCCCTGGTGTTGGAAACCGATCAGACCCTCACCGGCCTATCGCTCGACGGCCATGCGCTGCCCATGACCAAACGCCTGTACTGGTTTGCTCCGCCACCGGCCATGACCTTCACCCTGGCGGCCCCGGTTGGCACCCACCTGACCGTAGAGATGATCCTCCCGGACTTGCCCCAGGGGACGCCACCGCGTCCGGCCGGCTGGATGCCCGCGCCGGTGGACCCCTATACGGATACCCGGATCGTGCGTCGAGTCATCTCGCTCTAGACCCTTCAGGCTTGACGATGTGTGAGCCTGCCCTCGGGTAACATGGAACTTTTGAGGCAAACATGATGCTGAAGTCTTGTTTGCTTCGCCCAGGGCTCTATCTTCATCCCAGGGCCCGGCCACGACGTGGCTGTCACGAAGCCTGTTCCTGCCCTGATGGGGCGGAAATCCAGCTGTCCAATCCGATTCAGGAGAGACCATGTCCATGTCCACCCGTGTCGCCGTGTTCCTTTTCGCCACCACCCTCGCCCTCCCCGTCCTGGCCCAGGATCCGGCCATCAAGAAGGTGCCCGCCCGCTATACCTCGCCAGCCTCAGGGTCAGAAATGTACCTGGCCTACTGCGCCAGCTGTCATGGGACCAAGGGACTGGGCGATGGTCCCGTGGCGATGCACCTGAAGACTCCGGTCCCGGATCTGACCACCCTTGCCAAACAGAACCAGGGCGTGTTTCCCAAGGCCCACATCGCCAAGGTCATCCAGGGTGAGGTGAGCCTCAAGACCCACGGTCTGCAGAACATGCCCGTGTGGGGACCGGTCTTCCTCAGCCTGAACAACAGCCAGGAGCCCGTGGTCCGCATCCGCGTGTCCAACCTGGCCGACCACATCGAGAGCCTGCAGGCCAAGTAGCGGCCTGCGTTGAGCTCAGGGCGTGGCTCTCAGGACAACCGTCGCCGCAGCGCCGCCTGATCCGCTGCCAGCGGTTCGTTGACCAGCGGCAGCTCCAGCAGGTCGCTCAGGGTCTTCGGCAGGGGGATCTCGCGGCCCAGGGCCGGGGCTAGGGCTTCGCGGAACTTCGCGGGGTGGGCGGTGGCGAGGAAGACACCCCGTTCGCCCTCGCGCAGGTTGGACCGGAGCACGTGGTAGGCCACGGCGCCGTGGGGATCGGCAAGGTAGCCCGCCCGGTCCAGACCGATCACGATCTGTTCGGTCTCCGCATCGGTGCAGCTGCCCCAGCGCAGGGCTGCGGCCATGGCCTCGTGATCGCCGCCGAAGAGGCTGAAGATGCGCTCCCAGTTGCTGGGCGAGCCCACGTCCATGGCGTTGGAGAGGGTGGCCACGGAGGGCCGGGGCTGGTAGACACCGGTGTCCAGGTAGTCGGGCACGACGCGGTTCGCGTTGGTGGCCACCACAAATGCCGGGATCGGAGCGCCCATGGCCTGGGCCATCAGGCCGGCATACAGGTTGCCGAAGTTGCCGCTGGGCACGGACATGATCAGAGGTGCGCCATCAGCCTGCGCGGCGGCCTCGAAGTAGTAGAGGGTCTGGGCCAGCAGCCGGGCGATGTTGATGCTGTTGGCCGAGGTCAGGCCCAGGCGCGAGACCAGTTCCGCATCCTCGAAGGCGCCCTTGACCAGCCGCTGGCAGTCGTCGAAAGCGCCGTCCACCGCCAGGGCCAGCACATTGCCGCCGCAGGTGGCGAACTGGCGCTCCTGCAGGGGGGAGACGCGCCCCGCCGGATAGAGCACCACCACCTGCACGCCGGGCAGCCCATGGAAGGCCTGCGCCACGGCGGCACCGGTGTCGCCGGAGGTGGCTGTCAGCACGGTGCGACGATGGTCACCCGCACCCATCGCCAGGACTCGGGCGAGGAAGCGTGCGCCGAAATCCTTGAAGGCCAGCGTGGGTCCATGGAAGAGCTCCAGCGCCGAGATTCGCTCGCTGATCTTCACCAGCGGCGCGGGAAAGGTGAAGGCTGAGTGGGCCAGGTCCTCGACCAGGTCGCGTGGAAATTCTCCACCCAAAAGACGGTGGAGAATTTCCGCGGAACGAGATGGAAAATCCAGAGTCAATAAATCAGTGACATCACTGAACCGGGAGACCTCCGCTGGCACGTAGAGCCCCCCATCGGGTGCGAGTCCGGCCTGCACCGCTTCGAGAAAGGTGGCGCTGTGCGTGGGTGTGCGGGTGCTGACGAGTTTCATGGGCAGGCCTCCTGCCAGGCGGGTCGCGACCCGGGAGTGAGGACGCGGGCGCCTTCGGGATCCAGGGCGCAGATCCAGCCCCGGCTCTCCAACCCCGCACCGGCGAAGGCTGTGCGGATGGCTTCTGAAATGGCCTCGGCCTGACCCTCATCCTCAGCCACCGCGAACATCGATGGGCCCGAGCCCGACAGGCTGCAGCCCAGCGCGCCTAGGTTCTTGGCAGCCTCCTGAGCGGCGCGGAAACCGGGCACCAGCGGGGCGCGGTGGATCTCCACCAGGGGATCCCGCAGGCAACGCGAGAGCAGCGCCCGATCCTGGCTGTGCAGGGCCTCCACCAGGCTGGCGAGGTTCCCCGCGAAATCAATGGTCTCCGGCCACCCGAGACGCTCGGGCAGCACCCCGCGACTCTTGGCCGTGGACAGCCGGAAGGCCGGGTGCACCACCACCATCAGCAGATCCGACGGCCAGGGCAGACGGCGGGTGGCGGGTTGGCCCTCCCGCCCGGGCACCATCAGCTGGAGGCCGCCCAGGAGGGATGGCGCCACATTGTCGAGGTGCATGCTGCCGCTGGTGAGGCCCTCCGCCTGCCCCGCCAGACCCAGCAGATCCGAGCCGCTGAGGGGATCCCCGCAGAGGGCCTGGAGCGCCACCAGGGTGGCCACGATGGAGCTGGCGCTGGAGCCCAGACCACTGGCCACGGGCAGGCGCTTTTCGAGGGTGATGGCGAAGGGGCCGACCTCCTCGCCAGCGGTGCGGACCGCCTCGATGAATAGGTCCCTCGCCCTCAGGGCCAGATTGGGCCGGGTGTCGTCGGCCAGCGCCTGGGCGAACGGGCCTATCAGCTGGAAGGAGGACTCCGCCGCCCGCTCGACCCGCACCAGATCGCCGAGCAGGCTGCCGTCCAGGGGGGCCAGGGCGGCGCCCAGCAGATCGAACCCCGCGGCCACGTTGCCGATGCTGGCGGGAGCGTAGGCCACCAGCCCTGAAGTTGGGGAATCAGCGAGGCCCACCATCACATCCGCCGGGAGGGCCGGGCCCCCGGCGGCACCAGCCTGAGGATGTCCGCCAGCACGCCGGCGGCGGTGACCTCCGCGCCGGCCCCGTAGCCGCGGATGACCATGGGGTGGGGCTGGTAGCGCTCGGTGAGCAGGGCCAGGGCGTTTTCCCCGCCCTTGATGGCGATGAAGGGGTGGTCCGCATCCACCGGCAGCAGCCCCACGCGACAGCCACTGTCCGAAAGGGAGCCCACGTAGCGGAGGGTCTTGCCCTCGGCCTTCAGGGCGGCCAGGCGTTCGCGGAAGTGCGCATCCAGCTGGGGGAGGCGCGCCATGAAGGCGGGGATGTCCCCGCTGGCGTCGAAGTCTGCGGGCAGCAGGCCCTCCACCACCACGTCCTCGAGTTCCAGCTCCCAGCCCAGTTCCCGCGCCAGGATGAGCAGCTTGCGGGCCACGTCCATGCCGCTGAGGTCGTCCCGGGGATCGGGCTCGGTGAAGCCGCTTTCCTTGGCGAGGCGCACGGCCTCGGACAGAGCCACGCCCTCGCCCAGCAGGCCCAGGATGAAGGACATGGAGCCGGACAGGATGCCCTCGGCCCGCAGCACCCGGTCGCCGGTGAGCACCAGGTTCTTCACGGTGTCGATGATGGGCAGGCCCGCGCCGACGTTGGCTTCATAGAGGAAGCGCAACCCCCGGCGGGAGGAGCGCTCGCGCAGCTCCCGATGAAAGGCCTGGGTGCTGCTGTTGGCCTTCTTATTGGCGGCCACCACATGGAGGCCCGCATCGAAGATCTCGGGATAGCGGGCGGCAAGACCCTCACTGGTGGTGCAGTCCACCAGCACCGACATGGCCGGCGGCCCCGTGCGCACGGCCTCGAGGAGGCGATCCAGATCCATCGGATCGCCCTGGGCCAGCTGTTCCCGCCAGCAGGTGAGGTCGAGTCCCTTCACATCCATCTTCATGCGCCGGCTGGTGGCCACGGTGGTCACGCGGAGGTCGAGCCCCTGGGCCAGCAGCTGGTCATGCTGCCGCTGGATCTGGCCCAGCAGGCTGCCGCCCACGTTGCCAGCGCCGAGCAGATGGAGATCCACCACCACCTGGGTCCGGAAGAAGCGCCGATGGATGTGGGCCATGGCCCGGGCGCCGTCACTTTCTTCCACCACCGCCGAGATGATGCGCTCGCTGGCGCCCTGGGCGATGGCCACCACGTTGCAGCCCACTTCCGCGAGCGCGTCGAAGAAGGTGCCCGCGATGCCGGGGCGGGTGCGCATTCCGTCCCCCACGATGCTGAGCACGGCCAGGCCCGTGCGGAGGTCGACGGGGTCGATGAAGCCCGCCGACAGCTCCGCCGGGAAGGCCTCTTCGATGGCTGCCACGGCGCCAGGGCCATCCGCCCGGCGCACCGCGAAGCAGATGGAGAGTTCAGATGAACTCTGAGTGATGAGCACGACCGAGATCCCCTTCCGGGCCAGGGCCCCGAAGACGCGACCCGCGATGCCGGGCACGCCGGGCATGCCGGGGCCGGTGAGGTTCACCACGGAGAGGTCCCGCAGGAAGGAGAGGCCCCGGACGCCGCTGGGCGGTGGCGGCACCTCCTCGCGGATCAGGGTGCCGGGGTGGGTCGGATCGAAGCTGCTGCAGACGCGCACGGGGATACCCCGCTCACGCACCGGGGGGATGGTTTTCGGGTGCAGCACCTTGGCGCCAAAAAAGGACAGCTCCATGGCTTCTTCGAAGCTGGCCTCCGGCAGGGGGAAAGCCTCGGGCACCAGCCGGGGATCGGCACTGTAGAGGCCATCGACGTCCGTCCAGATCTCCAGCAGGTCCGCGCCGAAGGCGGCGGCGGCCAGGGCCGCGCTGTGGTCTGATCCGCCCCGGCCCAGGGACAGGATGCGGCCCTGGCCGTCGCCGCCGAAGAAGCCCGGCAGCACCCAGAGCCCCCCCTCCTGGGCCTTCACTGCGGCGAAGCTCGCCTCGATGTCCGGCATGCGGGGACGGGCCTGGAGCGGATCGCCCTCCACCCGGATGTGCTCCACGGGGTCGAGGTACCGGGGCGCCAGCCCCCGCGCCTTCAGCAGGCCCATCAGGATGGCGCAGGCGGCCCGCTCGCCCAGGCTGGAGACCTGGGCCAGCACAGAGGGCGGACCCTCCTCCAGCAGGGCCATGCCGTGAAGCAGCCGGCGGCCGATGGTTTCGAGGGCCTCCAACTCTTCCCGCACTGCTTGAGTCCCGGGACCCAACTCCTTGGAAAGATCGGCCACTACCTCGGCATGGCGTTCCCTGAATCCGAGGAGCAGCCGGTCGGCTTCCTCCCGATTGGGCACCCGGCCGCCGTGCAGCAGCAGGTTGGTGACACCCGCCATGGCTGAGGCCACCACACAGACACGGTGGGTGGCACATTCGCGGCCCACCAGGTCCGCCACGGTGCAGAACCGATTCGCGTCGGCCAGGCTGGTGCCACCGAATTTCATGACGCGGATGGCGCTGGGGGGCATAAACACTCCGAAAGAAAAAAAACCCCGCGGGAGGTTCGCGGGGCTGAGTCTGAAGGCTGGGAATCAGGTCAGGTGCCCCGCACGGCGGCATGCGTGGTATTAATTCCGATGGTACCGAAGGTACGGCAGAGCCCCTCGTCGCCGATGAGAGCGGTTGATGGAGACGTGGCATTCACCGGAAACGACATGGTGTCAATCTTCCCGGAATCATTGGAAAAGTCAACCCGGAGCCTGCCAAGGGAGGCGCTCCGCCTGAGAGTGTGTTTTAGAATTCGCGCGGGCCGCGCTGGGAGCGCCGGGCGAACCTGGCTAGGACAGTGCCCGCAGGCATGGTGGTTCCATGTTAAGGGCACTGGACGACGCCAGGCGAAGCCCGCCGCCCCAGCCCGAAGGGACGGGGCCAGCCGCGCGCCCAGCGGCGTCACCGCGCTTGAGCGATGTCCCGCATCGTCCTGCGCGCGCTTCCTTGCTGGATCACGCGGCTTGCTTCCGTCGCGGCTCGCGGGAATTCTAAAACACACTCTGAGGCCTATTTCATCGGCGGCGGGGTGATCTTGTTGAGGAAGTGCTGATTGGACATGAACTCGAGCCTGGCCTCATCCGTTGACAGCGACTTGAGCAGGGCCTCGAATTCACCGGCGGGCATCGGCTGTCCCAGGAGGTACCCCTGGAGGCAGTCGCAGCCCAGCTGCTCGAGCTTGTCCCGCTGCTCCTCGGTTTCCACGCCTTCAGCCACCACCGTAAAATTGAGGCCGTGGGCCAGCTGGATGACGGCCTGCACGATGTTCTCAGAGGAGTCAGTCCCATCCGTGGGTGTCAGCGAAGTGATGAAGGTCTTGTCGATCTTCAACGTCGTGATGGGGAGGCGTTGGAGGTAGCCCAGGGAACTGTAGCCTGTGCCGAAATCATCGATGGCAATCTTGGCGCCCATCTCCCGCAGGCGGCGAAGCGTGGCCAGATCCTCGTAGCCCTGGCCCATGACCATGCTCTCCGTGAGTTCCAGTTCCAGGCAGGTGGGATCCAGACCCGACTCGGCGAGGGCCATGACCACGCGGGCAGCCCAATCCCCGCTGGTGAACTGGAGCGCGGACACATTGACCGCGACGACCAGGGGCCTGGGACTGAGCGCCTGCCACTTGGCCATCCGATGGCACGCTTCGCGGAGCACCCATTCGCCGATCGGCAGGATGAGTCGGGTCTCCTCGGCCAGCGGGATGAACTTGCCGGGGGAAACCTGGCCCAGGGTGGGGTGATTCCAGCGCAGCAGGGCCTCGGCGCCGGCGAGCTGCCCATCCATGTGGAACTGGGGCTGGTAATGGATCTCCAGTTCCTTGTTCCGCAGGGCTTCGCGCAGGCTGACCTCCAGTTCCTGCCGCTCCAGGGACACTTCGTTGAGGGTGGTAGTGAAGCACTCGATGCGATCGCCGCCGCGTTCCTTGGCCCGGCACATGGCCGATTCCGCATGGGCCTCCAGCGTCGGGGCATCCATGCCATCCTGCGGATACACACAGACGCCAATGCTGGCTGACAGGCTCAGCTCGACGGAGCCCAGCTGGTAGGGGTTTCTGACCGACTCGAGCAGCTTCTGGGCCACCCTGGCTGCGGTCACGACGTCCTTGATCTCCTGCAGCAGGATCATGAAGCGGTCGCCGCCCAGACAGGCCAGGGTATCGCCCTGCCGCAGGCCCTCCTGGAGGCGGGCCGCCACCTGTCTCAGGATTTCATCGCCGCCCGCGTGCCCATGCAGGTCATTGACCCGCTTGAACCGGTCGAGGTCGACGAAGAGGACACTGACGATATGCCCATGGCGGTGGGACAAAGGGAGGGCTTTGGCCAGCCGATCCGAAAAGTGCCGACGGTTGGGCATCCCGGTGACCATGTCCTGGAGATTCAATTCCTCCACGCGGCGCTCAAGGGATTTGATCTGCGTCTCCGCCTGCTGGAGGCGGCTGAAGGCGTAAAGGCGATCGATCCTGAGCAGGAAGGTACTGAGCTCCGCCCCAGAACGACTTGGTTTCGGCAATGAATCTCCGGACGATGGAAGAAGGCTGAGGGTCGAGGCAGGCCAGACTCAGTTCTGGATGTAATGCACCAGCTGATCGATGGTGAACTTCTGCTCAGAGATGGTTTCCTTCACCAGGTCCCCGATCGAGAGGATGCTCAGCAGCTCCTTGTTGGCACCCAGTACGGGCAAGTGGCGGATGTGCTTCTCCGTCATGAGCGCCATGCACTCCTCGACGGTCTCGTTGAGGGTCACGCAGCTCACCTTGTCGCTCATGATCTCCCGGACGGGAGTGTCCTTGGAGGCCTTGCCCACGAGGATGATCTTGCGGGCGTAGTCCCGCTCCGAGAACATCCCCACCAGCCGACCATTCTCCATGACCGGCAGGGCTCCGATGTTGAACTGGGCGAGCAGGGCCAGCGCCGCGAAAACCGTGTCATCGGGCCGCACGGAGACCAGGGGCCGCTTGGTCTCGATCAGCTGCTTCAGTGGCCGCATCAATGCCTCCTCTGCTTGGAATCCCGGATGGTGGATCGGGTCCGTGAATCTGACTATACGGCGAACTCGCCTTCTGCGGGACCCCGAATCCGCATGGGCCTGGCCCGACGAGAACCCAGGCCACATGGGGCTTCCGCCAGGGTCAATTCACGATTCAGGGGTGCCTTTTTGGGCGGTGGAGGATTCCACTGTTCGGATCAGATCCCTGATGCGGTAGGGCTTCTGGAGGAACGCGGTGAGTTCCATGCCTTTTATCTGGGCCATGGCCTCCTCCTCGGCGAACCCAGAGCTGAGCACCACAGGGATTCCCGGATCGATCTGCCGCAACCGCCTAAAGGTCTCCACGCCTCCCAGCCCCGGCATGCTGAGATCCAGGAGGACCATGTCCAGACGGGAGCCATGGAGGCGGAGCATGTCGATGCCTTCTTCTCCGCTCTGGGTGACCAGGGCGCTGTGACCATGGGCCTCCAGGCTGTCGCGGACCATCTCGAGCATGTAGTCCTCATCATCGATCACCAGTACTGTGCGGGCCTTGAACCCCGCAGAGCCTGTGCCTGCCGATTTCTCGGCAAGGAAATCGGGGGCTCCCGTGGGCAGCAGGATACGGAAAGTGGTTCCCTGTCCGAACTCACTGTCCACCCCCAGCCCTCCCCGGTGGGCCCGGATGATCCCCTGCACGGCTGAAAGGCCCAGGCCATGGCCCTTAACCTTGGTGCTGAAGAAGGGATCGAACACGCGAGACAGTACTTCCGGGTTCATGCCGCATCCGGTGTCCGCCACCTCGATCCGGACGTAATCCCCAGGGGCCAGAGTGTTCCCGCTGAGAGGCCAACGAGCGGCGTCCACCGAGTCAAGGTGCAGCGAGCGGGTGTGGATGGAGATGCAGCCGTGGGCCTCCCCGATGGCCTCGGCGGCGTTGATCACCAGGTTCATAACCACCTGCTGGATCTGGCTGGGGTCCCCGGTGACGATCGGCAACCCCTCATCGAGATCCAGTTCGAACTTCACCTGCTTTGAGATCGCTGCCTCGAGGATGCGGAGGTTGTCCTGGATGGTGTGGTTGATAGAAATGGACTGGATGGTGAATTTTCCCCGACCTGAATAAGCCAACATCTGCTTGGTGAGATTGGCTGCCTTCTCGGCGGCATCCATGGCCTTCCTGAGGTTTTCACGCCCAGCAGTCTCATCCCCCATCAGTTCCAGCGCGATGCCGGTCTGGCCCAGAATGGCCGTGAGCAGGTTGTTGAAATCATGGGCGATGCCGCCGGCGAGAACTCCTAAGCTCTCCACACGCTGGGTCCTGAGCAGCGCCTGCTCGGATTTTTTCCGCTCGGTGATGTCCCTCAGGAATACCAGGACGTACTGGCGCCCCTGGATGTGGACCAGGGTTCCGACCGCCTCTACCGGAAAGGTGCTCCCATCCATTCTTCGATGGGTCAGTTCTTCTTGGACCGTCTCGCCCTGCTTCAGCCGCCAGACCCGTGCTTCGAACGATTCCAAGCGCGGACCAGGCCCTGGCGCGGAGAGCGCTTCGATGTCACGGGTCTTCAGGTCCGCCAGGCTGCAGCCATACATGGCAGCAGCGGCCTCGTTCGCATCCTCGATGCGCCCGAGGCTGCCCTGATCATCGGCATCCACCAGCAGAACGCCGTCCGGCACATGGTCGAAGAGGGTCCGATACCTTTCCTCGCTTCGCCGCAACTCCTCGGTCCGTTCCGCCACGTCCAGATCCAGATCGAGGTTCAGGCGTCTCAGCTTCGCGACGAGCGCCAGGTTGTCCAGCCGTGCCTGCGTCAAATCCACCACTCGAGCCAGCAGGGGCAGCATGGACTGAAGCTCCTGCGCGGTCCGGCGATCATCCACAAAACACAGGCACCTGCCGGGACTCGAACCGCTTTGAAGGGGCACCAGAGCCACGGCGGTGGGCGTGAAGGGTGGCCCTGCAAGGACGAAGCGGTCGAACACGTTCCCGCAGTCCTCGAAGGCCAAGGCCACCTTGGGAGGCCATTCGGAACCGGCAGCCAGGCGGAAGAGGTCGGCCGTGGCCTGCTCAGCTCGGCGTGCGTGGTAGGTAGCAACCGGTCTCAGAATGGAGCCGAAGGATTCGAGACAAGTCCCGAACGGAATCGCCTTGAGAATGCAGACCTGCTCCAGTACGGAGGCCAGGAGTTCAGCGGGATTCGCCTCAGTGCCCGTCTTTTCCGCCACCAGCCCCAGCAGGGAGATATCCTCAGCCCGGTCCGCGAGAAGGTCATTCTCTGTTTCAAGGACACGCAGGCGGCTGCGCAGATCCTCAAGGCTGTCGTCAGCGGGTGTCATGGATCAGGATCCCAGGAATGCACGCAGTTCGGCGACAACACGCTCTGGTTGATCGATCTGGATGAAGTGCCCGGCCTCGGACACTACCACGAGGCGACTGCCCGGGATTTCCCGGTGCAGCTTGTAGGAGATCTCGGAGCTGAGGTAGACATCATCCTGGCCGCGCAGGATCAGGAAGGGGACCTGGGTCCGCCTGAGCTCCTCACTGATGCTGGTCAGGTCCCGGTTGTCCAGGGACTCGGCGAAGTGCAGGAAGGCCTTCCGCCCCAGCCGAGTGCCCATGGGCTTCCAGAAATAGGCCATCAGATCAGGTGTGATGCGGTCCTTGTGAAAGACGCCCCGCTTGACAATCAGGTCGAACGCCCCCAGGTCCAGCGTGGCCATGGCCAGCTGCCGGATGATGGGGGTCCGCATGGCGATGATGGGTTGGACGGGCCAGAAGTCGTAGGCCACGCCGTTGATGACCGCCGCGTGGGTCAACCGTTCCGGGTGCTGAACCGCGAAGCGCTGGGCGATGCCGCCCCCGATGTCATGCCCGACGAAGGCGAACGGCCCGAAGCCCAAAGCCTGGGTGAAGGCCTCCAGCAGCTCCACCTGACTGGTGATGCCGTAGCTGACGTCCAGCGGCTTGTCCGAGTCCCCGCTGCCAAGCAGATCCACGGCCACGACGTCGTGATCCTCAGCAAGAGCCGGGAGGATGTCCTTCCAGATGAACGAGTAGGTGGTGATGCCGTGCACCAGCAATACTGGACGGCCCTTACCCGCCCGCTGGAAGGCCAGCTCATGGCCTTGGATCCGGAGTTTCTGTGGGGCGGTCAGGGTCATTGCGATGTCCTCCCGGCATGGGATGGAGCATGCGGTTGGTACGCGGGCAGTTCTCAAACCAGTCCAAGTCCCGGCGTACCAAACTCAATTCCGCAGGGATACGGGGATGTCATCGGCCCTTCCTCGGGGGAGCATAAACTCTGTAATCAGCTCTGCAACCAGATCGCCACCAGGTCTGTAATGACAGTCTGTAAAACCTTTGGCTCTCTTCTTTATTTCAAATCGCCGGACCGAAAGCTCAGCGCTACTCTATGCCCTGGGTTTTCGCTGGAGCGCACCATGGCCGTCAACCTGAAGGGTCGCAGTTTCCTCACTCTAATGGACTTCACGCCGGAGGAGATCCGCCATCTCCTGGACCTGTCCCGGGATCTGAAGGCCAAGAAGCGCATGGGCATCTTCAATGACCTGCTCAAGGGCAAGAGCATCGTGCTGCTCTTCGAGAAGACCAGCACCCGCACCCGCTGCGCCTTCGAGGTCGGTGCACTGGAGGAAGGGGCCCACGTCACCTTCCTGGACAGCGCCAGCTCCCAGGTGGGCAAGAAGGAATCCATCGAGGACAGCGCCAAGGTGCTGGGCCGGTTTTACGACGGCATCGAGTACCGGGGCTACAAGCAGGAGGTCGTCGAGGCCCTGGCCAGGCACAGCGGCGTGCCCGTGTGGAACGGCCTTACCGACACCGACCACCCCACCCAGATCCTGGCGGACTTCCTCACTATCGAGGAGCATGTGGCCAAGCCCCTGCACAAGGTGAAGCTGGTCTTCTGCGGCGACATCCGGAACAACATGAGCTATGCCCTGATGTACGGCGCCGCCAAGACCGGCATGCACATGGTCGCGCTCGGCCCCAAGGAACTGGCTCCAAATCCGACCGTGCTCGCCGCCGCTCGGGAAGCCGCCAAGCAGACCGGCGCCAGGATCGAAGTGACGGACAACGTGGACGAGGGGGTGAAGGGTGCCGATGTCATCTACACCGACGTCTGGGCCAGCATGGGCGAGGAGGACCAGATCCCCAACCGTGTCAAGCTGCTGACCCCCTTCAAGGTCACCTTGGACATGGTGCAGAAGACCGGCAACCCCGACGTGAAGTTCCTCCACTGCCTCCCTGCCTTCCACGACTTCGAGACCAAGCTGGCCAAAGAGCAGAAGGCACTCGGCTACGACATTCGCGAGGTCACCGACGAGGCCTTCCGCAGCCGCCACAGCGTGGTCTTCGATCAGGCCGAGAACCGCATGCACACCATCAAGGCGGTGATGGTGGCGACCCTCGGATAGGACCGAAGGCCCTTGCGCAGAAATGGCCCCGTTCGGGGCCATTTCTGCGCTGGGAACTGATATGGTGGGACAACCCAATCCCAAGGAGTCCCATGCGCCTCTCCCGGCTGTTCCTTGTCCCTGTACTCGCGGCCCTGTCGCTGTCGGCGCAGGAGTCCGCTCTCTCCGGGACTTGGAACCAGATCAAGGCGGACGATATTGCCGCGGCGATCAACAATACTGTGGCTGACATGAACTTCATCAAGCGCCCCATCGCCCGGAGCCGTCTCACGAAACTGAACCCCGCATACAAGAAGGTGGCCATCTCCATTTCCGACAAGGAAGTGCTGGTGAAGCTCGATGAACGCGAGCCCATCCACATGCCGCCCGGCGGCAAGTCCGCTCCCTGGACCCGGGAGGATGGCGAGAAGTTCTCGGTGGCCGCCCAGGTTTCGAAGGATCAACTGGTGCAGACCTTCAAGAACGACGAGGGCGAGCGGACCAATGTCTTCAGGCTGAGCCCCGACGGCAAGGCCCTAACCTTGAGCGCCACCATCAAGAGCCCGCAGCTGCCCAAGCCGCTGACCTACTCGATCAGCTTCGGGCGATAAGGCCTACCCTGCTGGGCTCCCGAGGGCACCATGGTTTCATCCGCAGGACCGGACACCAGCCTGAATGAGCACCGCTGGGCCCTGCTGGCGCTGACCAGCGTGGGCGCCTTCATGACGCCCCTGGACGGCTCCATCGTGGCGGTGGCCCTGCCGAAGATGGGACCCCAGTTGAACCTCAGCTTCGCCGCGTCCCTCTGGGTCCAGGCCGCGTATCTGCTGAGCATCGCGGTGCTGCTGATCCCCCTCGGCCGTCTGGCGGACCAGCGCGGCCGGGCCCGCTTCTATCTGGCCGGAATCGCCATCTTCACGGCGACCTCCCTGGCGGCAGCCCTCAGCTGGGATGGACCCTCCCTGATCGTAAGCCGGGTCCTGCAAGGCGTCGGCGGCGCTCTGTTGACAGCCACCTCCGTGGCCATCGCCACCTCAGTGTTCCCGGCCCAGGAGCGTGGTCGGGCCCTGGGCATCAACGTCATGGCCGTCTACCTGGGCCTCAGCGTAGGGCCGCCCCTGGGGGGCTTTCTCGTGGACCACTTCGGCTGGCCCTGGATCTTCCTGGTGAACCTCCCGGTCGGCCTGGTGGTCCTCCTCTGGGGCTGGCGCATCCTGCCTCGTCTGGAGGAGGCCGTCCTGCATCAGCCGCCTGCAGAGAAGCCGGCGACGCACGGCCTGGATCTGCCTGGCGCCGCCCTGCTGGCCATGTTCCTCCTGGGCCTGCTGGTGCCGCTGACCTTCGCCTCCGAATGGGGTTGGGAAGCTCCCCGCGTCTGGGCACTGCTGTTGCTCTCTGTCCTGGCCCTCGTGGCCTTCCAGTCCCGCGAATCCCAGGCGGCCGTCCCCCTGGTGGACCTGAACCTGCTGCGCCGGAACCGCCTCTTCGCGGCGGCGAACCTGGCGGCCCTGCTCAACTACATGGCGCTCTACGCCATTGCCATCCTGACTGCCGCCCAGCTCCAGCTCGTGCAGGGACGGACTGCAAAAGTCACCGGCTGGATCATGCTCGGACAGCCTGTCATGCAAGCCTGCCTGAGTCCCCTGGCTGGCCGCCTCAGCGACCGCGTGGGTTCCAGCGTTCTGAGCACCTCCGGCATGCTGCTCACGGCCCTGGGCATGGTCCTGCTCGCCCTTCTGGGCCGGAGTGCGTCCATGCTACCCATCGTACTGGCCCTGGCCATCGTGGGCATCGGCATGGCCGCCTTCAGCGCGCCCAACACCAGTGCCATCATGGGCAGCGTGGACCGGTCCCAGCTCGGCGTGGCGAGCGCCTTCTTGGGCACCATGCGCGTGACTGGCCAGGCTCTCAGCGTGGCGATCCTCGGCAGCATCGCCGCCAGCCACCTGGGCCCTGGCGGCTGGCGGCTGCTGCTCCGTGCAGGGGGCTCCCCCGAAGCAGCAGATGCCTTCGCCCGGGGCTACAGCGCCGCCATGGGAACCGGCGCCGGACTGGCCCTGCTGGGAGCCTGGGCCTCCCTGGCCAGGGGCGCGCACCGTTGGCAAGCCAAGGCCTGAGGCGCTGTCCAGGCATCTTTAATGACAAATCGATCATCAAACAGGGTCGGAGGTCTTGCCGCCGGCCCTGAATGCCCTATCTTCCAAACGCTGGTACCCAAATCCCGGCTGTTTAGATGCTGGAGGCTGTATGCCGAAAAGCTATGATTCCCTGATTCCCAGCATCGAACTGCGAGAGCGCGCCTGGCTCCAGGCCCGGGAGCGACTCGGTCATCCCCATCGGGCGCCTCTCCTTCCCTCCGTCACCATCTCCCGGGAATACGGATGCGAAGGCTACCCTTTGGCCCAACACCTCAAGGATCTCCTTGAAGAGGCTTCCGGGATGCCGTGGACCATTTGGGACAAGGCGCTCATGGACAAGGTGGCCTCGGACGAGCAACTCTCCCGGGAGCTCCTGAGGCGTCTGGGGGATGAAAGCCATGCCCAGGATGTCCTCCGGAGGCACTTCGGCTACCTCACGCACGATGATGCCTACGCGAAGGTGGTCAAGCACCTGGTGCAGATCGCGGCGGCGGGCTGCACGATCGTCGTCGGCCGGGGTGGCGCCATCGCCTGCCAGGACCTGAAGAACTGCTTCCATTTCCGACTGGTCGGCAGCTTTGAGTACCGCGCTTCGACCTTGGCTCGACGCCTGAATTTATCAATGCCGGAAGCCGAGAAGTTGGTGAAGACCCAATCCAAACTCCGGGAGAAGTTCATCAGTCAGTGCCTGCACGAGGACATCACCGCCACCCGCTGGTACGACGCCGTATTCAACAATGAACGCCAGAGCGTGGAAACCATCGCCCAGGCCTGCCAGCGCATGATCACCTGCGGTTGGCCCGGCAAGGACCTCTTCAAGCCCGAGGCACTGGGGGCTTCCGCCGTCCTTCATTAGGCTTTCTTCCTGCTCCAAAATTGGGCGCCGTTGGCGCCCAATTTTGGAGAGAGGGAAAAGCAAAAGGCTAGTGAGCACCCACCCCAGAGAGCAGCCTTGGCCCGGTCGCGTAGCAGGTCTTGTGGGTGATGTGATATTCGAACTCGTGGCGGAACTTCTGCAGGGCCGAGTCCACGGGTCCACAGGCAGCATCGCCCAGAGGGCAGAGAGTGCGCAGGCCGATGCGCGGCGTGAGGCTGGCGATGAGATCCAGGTCCTCCATCCGGCCCTGGCCATGCTCGATGCGATGGAGGATCATCTCCAGCCAGTTGCAGCCTTCGCGGCAGGGCGTGCACTGGCCGCAGCTCTCGTGGGCGTAGAACCGGATGAGGCGAAGGGTGGCCTGCACGATGCAGACGCTCTCGTCCATGACGATGAGGCCCCCGGACCCCCCCATGGAGCCCCGGGCCTTCAGGTTGTCGAAGTCCATGGGAACGTCGAAGTCCTTCTCGTCCAGCATGGGGCAGCTGGAGCCACCGGGGATGATGGCCTTGATCTTCTTACCGGTACTGGAGCCGCCGCAGAGCTCTTCCACCAGGAAGTTCATGGGGGTACCCATGGGCAGCTCGTAGATACCCGGGCGCTTCACGTGACCGCTGACCCCAAAGATGCGGGTGCCAGAATTCTTGGGTGAGCCGATCTTGGCGTACTGGGCCCCGCCCATGCGGAGGATGGGCGGCACAGCGGCGAGGGTTTCCACATTGTTGATGGTGGTGGGCTGGCCAAAGGCGCCCCTGGCCGCCGGGAAGGGCGGCTTCACGCGGGGCTCCCCGCGGCGACCCTCCAGCGAGTTGAGCAGGGCCGTCTCCTCGCCGCAGATATAGGCGCCCGCGCCACGGTGCACGAGGATGTCGTAGTCCCAGCCGGTGCCGAGGATGTTCTTGCCGAGGTAGCCGGCATCCCGGGCCTGCTGGATGGCCGCCTCAAGCTTCTCGATCAGCCAGAGGAACTCACCGCGAACGTAGACGTAGCCCGTCACGCACTGCATGGCCCAGCCGCCGATGATCATGCCTTCGATCAACTGGTGGGGGTTGTACTCGAGGATGACGCGATCTTTGAAGGTGCCAGGCTCGCCTTCGTCGGCGTTGCACACCAGGTAGCGGGTGAACTTGCGATCAGCCGTGTCCTTGGGCATGAAAGACCACTTGAGGCCTGCCGGGAAACCCGCGCCGCCGCGCCCGCGGAGGCCCGAAGCCTTGACCTCCTCGGTCACCGCCACGGGGTCCATTTTCAATGCGGCCTTCATGGCCACGTAGCCCTCATGCTTCTGCTCGTAGACCTGTCGGTGCCAGTTGTTCAGGTCGCCCGCGCCCCGGAGCAGGAGGTTCGGGAACTTTTCCGACCCGAAGCCGGGAAAGGTGTAGGTGTGGTGATCAGGCTTGGTGCGGATGGCTACCATGTCTCGTCTCCGCTCACTGGGCCCAGGGCCGGTATTCGCCGCGTTTGCAGGCTTCCATCACTTCGATCAGCTTCTGTTCGTCCACCAGTTCGTCGTAGACATCGTGGTTCACCTGGACGCATGGGGCGACGCCGCAGCCGGCCAGGCACTCCACCTCCTCGACGCTCCACATGCCGTCGGGGCTGGGGCCCGCGCCCGGCTTCACGCCAGTCTTCTCGCAGACCTTCTCCAGCAGCTGGGCCGCGCCGCGCAGGGCGCAGCTGATGTTGGTACAGACCGAGAAGTGGTACTTACCGACGGGTGCCTTCTGGTACATGGTGTAGAAGGTAGCCACGCCGAAGACATGGCCCTCGGGAATCCCGATGGCTTTGGCCACCGCCTTCATGGCCGCGAGGCTCACGAAGCCGAACTCACGCTGGGCGATGTGCAGAGCCGGCAGCGTGGCCGCGAGCTTGTCCGGATACTTCGCCATGATGGCCTGGATCTCCGCGATGGCCTCTGGGCTGAAGTCCTTCCGCTGGGATTCCGGCAGCCGCTGGCCCGGGGCCAGGGGCTCATTGGAGGTCTCGGGGGGCTGGGGATGGTTCATGGGCGCGCTCGCATGAACGGCCAGTGTAGAACGCCTAACCGGGCCCCACAATGCCGCGATGAAGCCCGCCGGGTTACCCAGCAAGGAAGGGCCCGAAGGGCAACGTGGTTCGGTGTTCAAGGGACCTGACGCCACGGGGGGTCCGGCGGGCTTCATCCCTCCGGGCGAGATGTGGCGGGCGTCACGATGCAGCGTCACGCTCGTCGCGCGTAGTACCCGCTACGCTTCGACTCGCGTTCCTCGCCTCGCTCGCCCGGCACCTCTCGCGCGGCGCCGTGGGGCCCGGTTAGGCGCTCTGCGCCCGAAATGGAAAGGGGGCACCTAGCGAAACCAGGTGCCCCCCATCACGATCCTGCGGACGAATTACAGGTTGCAGTGGCTCCCGTCACAGTAGGGGGCCGTCTTCGTGTGCTTGCACTGGCAGAGGGCCTTGCGGCCGGCTTCCGGGACTTCGACCTTCATGGGGCGCAGTTCGCAGACCTTGTGGGCGCCGTCGCAGAACGGCTGCTTGGCGCTCAGGCCGCAGGTGCACCACCAGTAGGTTCCAGGTTCCAGGTCCAATACCGCCGGGACTTTGGCCGCGATTTTCGGGAATCCGTCGCTCATGGCTCCCTCTACTTCCCTGCTTCGATGTTCAGGCTGATGGCCACGTCATCACCCAGGGCCCCGGGATAGGTGGTAATGCCGTAGTCGTTGCGGTTGAGGGTCACGACGCCATCCGTGAAGCCGGCCACGACCGTGCCAGACTTCATGCCCGGCATGCTGCCCGCGTTGGTGATGGGGAAGGTAATCCGCTTGGTAACGCCGTGCAGGGTGAAGTCGCCCGTGACCTCCAGCTTGCCCTTGGCCACTTCCTTAACCGAAGTGCTCTTGAAGGTGATGACCGGGTACTTCGCCACATCGAAGAAGGCGTCGCTGCGCAGGTGCTTGTCGCGGGCCTCGTTGTCCGTGTTGATGCTGGCGGTCTCGATGCTGACCTCCACACTGGATTTGCCGATGTCCTTGGCATCCACCTTGACGTCCCCGGAGAACTTCGTGAAGCGTCCGCTGGTCTTGGCCAGGAGGTGGCGGATCTTGAAGCTGATCTCGCTGTGGACGGGATCGATCTTGTAGGTGTCCTGGGCCAGGGCTGGAAGAGACGCCAGGGCGAGCAGGGCCAGGAGGGTGCGGAAGGGGTGGCGCATGGGTTCTCCGTAAAATAGGTGTTTCACCATGCATTAAAGTCTAGGCCAAAATTAGAGAGTTGCAACATCTTTTTTTGGAATTCCTGCCATCCTGGACCAAGAGGAGTCAACCATGCACATCCGCGAGGAACTCCAGATCACCAAGCCCCTCGAACCCGGGCACGAGGTGGCTCTGGCCCTGCTCCTCACTCGCGAATACGTGGCCCGTCTCTTCGACGAGGGCCTCTACGAGCCCGAGGGCATCTCGGATCAGCAGTTCAACGTGCTCCGCATCCTGAAAGGGGGGCCCAAGGACGGCTACCTCGTGAAGGAGATCCGCTGCCGGATGATCTACCACTTCGCGGAC
>CAIQPH010000254.1 GCA_903873655.1 uncultured Holophagaceae bacterium
GATCATCCTGCGCCCGCAGGAGATCTCCAACAGTCCCGAGGTCATCCGGCGTCTGGGCTGCATTGCCATGAACGGGTTTGTCGAGGCCGACATTTACGGCCACGTCAACTCGACGCACATCATCGGCAAGGGCATCGAGAACGGCATCGGCGGGTCGGGCGACTTCGCCCGCAACTCCGCCTACACCATCTTCATGTCACCGGCGACCGCCAAGGACGGCAAGATCTCCGCCATCGTGCCCTTTGCCTCGCACATCGACCACACCGAACACGAGGTGAACGGTATCGTCACCGAATACGGGTTCGCCGATCTGCGCGGCAAGAGCCCCAAGGAGAAGGCCCGCGAGATCATCGACAAGGCCGCGGCGCCGGAATTCCGTTCCGTCCTGTGGGACTACGTGAAGCGCGCCATGAAGAACCCCAGTGCCGGCGTCCACTCCCCCCACATGCTCGACGAGGCCTTCGCCTTCCACACCCGCTACCTGCAGACCGGATCGATGCTGCCCCGGAAGTAGCGGTTCAGGATTCAGCCAGGAAGCGGCGGTTCCCTCTCCAGGGGCCGCCGCTTCTGCCGTTCCAGCTCCTAAAGCGCTGTCCTGGGCTGTACGGCCGCATGGGCGAGCAGCAGGCCTGTGAGCAGGGCGATGGCCACGAAGAGGGCCTGGAAGGCAGTGTCGAGGCCCATGACCAGCTGTTTCTGGATGATGAATTCGAGGCCTTTGAACCCCAACCCGCCGGGTACGAGCACCACCAGGCCGGGCAGCAGGGTCACCACCGAGGGGCGGCGCAGGATGCGCGTGTAGAGGTTGCTGCCCAGACCCAGCGCGAAGGCGCCCAGACCCACCCCGAACTGGGGACCCAGCAGCGAGGCCCCCTGACGGGTGGCATAGAAGGCGAGCGCACAGGCAGCGAAGATCCAGGGCAGGTCCGAGAGCCGCGCCTTGAAGATCACCATGAAGGCCGCCGCCGCCAACAGGAGGACCGGCAGCAGGGTCCAGGCCGGCAGCGGCAGCGGCACGCCGTGCAGGGCCTGGTCCAGGAAGGGTGCGGCAAGGCGCTGGCCGAGGGCGACCCCGAAACCCAGAGACAGGAAGGTCATGGCCGTGTCCACCAGCCGGGCAGTTCCGGCCACCAGGTTGCCTGTGGCCAACTCGTTCATGGACACCACCAGGCGGAGTCCCGGGACGAGGACGATGAGGGCGGCCAGGGTGAGGATCTGCGGTGAGACCTGCGGGAACCTGGCAGCGGCGGCCAAGGCCAGGAAGCCCACGAGGGTCCCGGCCACGGGGTAGACCAGGCGGGCCGGTCCCGGGCGGCGGCCGAGCAGCACAGTGGTCAGCCCCACCAGGGACCCAAGCAGGGTCGTGAGGGCCATCTCGCGCCAACCGCCGCCAAAGAACATGGCCGCCGGCGCCGACCCGAGGCCAAAGCAGCACACCGTTAGGAGGGCGCCCCAGGGGTCCGGCGCGGCGAGGATCTCGCGGACCCTGGCCCGGGCCTCGGGCGTGGAGAGACGACCGGCGAGGAGGGCGTCCGTGGTCTCCTGCAGATCCGAAAGCTTGGCCAGATTCACGTCGCCGGAGGGACCGCGCTGGATGAAGGTCCAGTGGTGGCCACCCATTCCCAACGAGGCGAAGAAGGCGGTGGGCAGGGCGAAGAATTGGCCGTCCAGGCCGAGGCGCGATGCGATGCGGGCCAGCGCATCCTCGAAGCGGTGGGCGGGAATGCCGAAAGCCTGGAAGGCCTGGCCCAGTTCGAGGCACAGGGCGATTTCCGGTGGCGTGGCAGGCTGACGATAGATCCCGGCCTGGGCATGCGCAGGCTGGGGGGATGGCTGGGGCAGTGGCAGGTTCATGCTCCAGGGTAGCCCGTCAGCAGGCCGCTTCCTCTGCCAAGGTCAGGCAGGCCGTGAGGCCCGGGGACTCGATGCCGAAGAGGTTCACCAGGTCGGGCAGGCCGTGGGCATCTTCGCCCTGGATGAGGAAGTCCGGCGCGGGTTCGCCGGGGCCGTGGAGCTTAGGCCGGATGCCCGCGTAGGCGGGTTGCAGCGCCCCGTCCTGTAACTCAGGCCAGTACTTGCGGACCTCGGCATAGAACCCCTCGGCGCGGTGAGGGTCTACATCGTAGTCCTCGCGGTCCACCCACTCCACGTCGGGGCCGAAGCGGGCCTGGCCAGCCAGGTCGAGGGTGAGGTGGACGCCCAGTCCGCCTTGGGAAGGCACCGGGTAGACCAGTCGCGAGAAGGGTGCGGCACCGGATAGGCTGAAGTAGTTCCCTTTGGCGAGCTGCTGGGGCAGCGGGGGGAGGGCGTCGAGGTCGATGCCTGCGAAAGCTCGGGCCAGGGCCAGGGCGCTGAGCCCCGCGCAGTTGAAGACGCGGCCTGCCAGGAGGGTCATGGGGTCGTCGCCTCCGATGTCGACTTCCAGGCCGTCGTGGGCCCGGCGCCCGCCCAGGACGGGGCTCTTGAGCACCACGGAAACCCCCGCGGATTCGGCCTCCAGGCACAGGGCGCGCATGAGGCCGTGGCTGTCCACGATGCCGGTGCTGGGGGACAGCAGGGCCGCCTCACAGCGCAACCTCGGTTCCAGGGTCCAGGCTTCATCGGCGCTCAGCCACTGGAGATCCTGCACGCCGTTGGCCTCGGCCCGGGTGCGGAGCTGGCGCAGGGCTTCCACCTGGGTCGCGTCCGTGGCCACGATGAGCTTGCCGCAGCGGCGGTGGTCCACCTGGTGCGCCTGGCAGAAGGCGTACAAGGCCCGGTTGCCCGCCACGCAGAGCCGGGCCTTCAGCGAGCCCGCCGGGTAGTAGATCCCCGCGTGGATGACCTCACTGTTGCGGGAACTGATGCCCGTGCCGATGCGGTCCTCCGCTTCGAGCACCACCACCTCACGGCCCGTAATCGCCAGCTGCCTGGCAAGGGCCAGGCCCACCACACCGGCTCCGACGACGACGCACTGGACGCGTTCCATGGGCACTCTCCTCGGGGGATTATCCCTGAATGGACGCGTGATCCGGATCAGCCCACGTGAGGCCCTGCGGCGGCGACTTCGGGCTGGACCTCGGCCTCGAACTTCTTGAAGTTCTCGATGAACCGAGCGGCCAAGGAGCGGTAGCGGGCATCGTATTGGTCCGGGTCATGCCAGCTCTGGGCGGGGTACATGACGGAGTCGGGCACGTCCGGGCAGTGCTTCGGGACCTCGAAGCCGAAGACAGGGTCGCGATAGCACTCGACGCCATCGAGCTTCCCTTCCAGGGCGGCGTTCAGCAGGGCGCGGGTGTGCTTGATGCTGATACGCTTGCCCACGCCATAGGGCCCGCCAGTCCAACCGGTGTTCACCAGCCAGCAAGTGGCGCCGTGGCGGAGCATCTTGAGCCGCAGCAGTTCCGCGTAGACCGCCGGGTGGTGGACCATGAAGGGGCCGCCGAAGCAGGGGCTGAAGGTGATCTCCGGCTCCTTGCCCAGGCCCGCCTCAGTGCCCGCGACCTTCGAAGTGTAGCCGCTGATGAAGTGGTAGAGGGCCTGCTCGGGGCTCAGCCGGGCCAGGGGCGGCATGACGCCGCTGGCGTCGCAGGTGAGCAACACAATGTTCTTGGGGTGGGGGCCCAACTTGGAGGTGACGGCGTTGTCGATGAAGTCCAGGGGGTAGCTGGCGCGGGTGTTCTCGGTGCGGGCATCGCTGTCGAGGTCGATGCGCCGGGAGGCGGGATCGTAGGCCACATTCTCAAGGATGGTGCCGAAGCGGTGGGTGCAGGCGTGGATCTGGGGTTCGGCCAGGGGGTTCAGGCCGATGACTTTGGCGTAACAGCCGTCCTCGATGTTAAAGACGCCGTTGTCGCTCCAGCCATGCTCATCGTCGCCGATGAGGCCCCGGGAAGGATCGGCGGACAGGGTGGTCTTGCCCGTTCCCGAGAGGCCGAAGAAGAGGGCCGAGGTGCCGTCCTTCCCCACATTGGCGCTGCAGTGCATCGAGAGTACGCCCTGGCGCGGCAGCAGGTAGTTCATGACCGTGAAGACCGACTTCTTGATCTCGCCGGCGTAGGCCGTGTTGCCGATGAGGCAGAGCTTCTGGTCGAAGTTCAGGGCGATGGTGGTGGCGCTGGGGGTCTGGTCGATGGAAGGCACGGTCTGGAAGCCGGGCGCCGCGATGATGGTGAACTCGGGCACGAAGCGCTTGTAATCCTCCGTGGTGGCTGGCTTGATGAACATGTTGCGGGCGAAAGCGCTGTGCCAGGCCAGCTCGGTGATGATGCGCACCGGCAACCGGTAGTCCGGATCGGCGCCGCCGTAGCAGTCCTGCACGAAGAGGTCACGCCCCTGGAGGTAGCCCTGGAGGCGGCTGAACAGCGCGTCGAAGGTGTCCGGCGCCATGGGGCGGTTGTAGGGTCCCCACCAGACGCTGCCTTCGCTGGTGCCCTCGCGCACGATGGCCTTGTCGGAGGCGGCGCGGCCCGTGTGCTGACCCGTGTCCGCGATGAGGGCCCCCTGGTGGCTGATGCGGGCCTCACTCCGGAAGATCACCTCCTCGTACAGGGCCTCCGTGGGCAGGTTCCAGTAGACCTTCCGCAGGTTCGAGAAGCCCAGCTGGCCCAGGCCGAAGTCGGACTTCAGAACAGCGGCCTGGTCCTCGGCGGGGGTCTTGAGGTTCAGCAGGTTGTTGGCCATGGCCAGCTCCAAAGGGCACTAACCACGGAGACGGGAAGGCCACGAAAGAAGGGAAGCGGGCTGTGAAAAGGGACAAGGCTTCTTCTTCGTGGAGGCTTCATGATCTCGGTGGTCTTCGTAGTTCACGATTTCACATCCAGTCGCGGACGAGCTTGCGGTCGCCCAGGTAGATCTCGTTGGCGCTGGTGGGATCGATGGCCCACTTCATGCGCGCCACGGCCTCCTGCAGCTCCTTCACCGAGCCCGCGAAGGAGAGGCGCAGGTGGCCCTCCATGCCGAACTCCTTTCCGGGTACTGTCACCACCAGGACCTTCTTCAGGAGGAAGTTCGACAACTCGACGGAGTTGCTGGAGTAGGCCCGGAAGTCCACCAGACCGTAGAAGGTGCCCTCGGGCTTGCGCAGCCTCACGCCGTTGAAAGTGCGCAGCTCCTGCATCAGCACGTCCCGGTTGTTCTGGATGGTGAGCCGCAGGCTCTCCACCACGTTCTGCACGCCCACCAGGGCGCCTTCAGCCGCCACCTGCATGGCTGGGCTCACGCAGCTGGTGGTCTGGGCCTGCACGTTGGTCATGACCCGCACCAGCTCCCTCGGCGCGATGGTCCAGCCCACCCGGAAGCCGGTCATGCCGTAGAGTTTGGCCACGCCGTTCACGATGATGAGCTTCGTGGACTCGCTGTCGGCCCTGGTGAAGGCCGTGCCGGGCTTGGGGCGCAGGCCGTCGAAGACCAGCTTCTGATAGATGTCGTCGAGGATAAGGTAGATCCCCTTCGCCTCGCAGTACTCCACCATCTGGGCCACGAAGTCGTCACTGTAAACGGCGCCGCTGGGGTTGTTGGGGCTGTTCATGATAATGGCCTTGGTGGCCGATCCCACCGACTGCACCACCTCTTCGAAGCGGGGGTGGAAGCCGCCGTCCCCGGGCGTCACGATCACCGGGACGGCCTGGCACATCTTGATGAGCTCGGGGTAGCTCACCCAGTAGGGGGCAAGCACCACCACCTCGTCCTGGGGGTTGCACAGGGTGAAGAGGATGTTGAAGAGGCACTGCTTGGCGCCTTCGGAAACGATGATGTTCTCCGGAGCCACCAGCCGGTCGTAGACTTCCTCGGTGTAGCGGATGATGGCCTTTTTCAGGGAGGGCAGGCCGTCTGTGGGGGTGTATTTCACGTCCCCGGAGGTGAGCCGCGCCGCGCTCTGGAGGATGGCGTTGATGGGCGCCTTGTTCTTCGGCTCCCCGATGCCCAGGTGGATGACCGGCTCCCCTTTCTCCCGCAGGATCCGGGCTTCCTCGTTGAGCCGCAGGGTGGGCGATTCGGCGATGGAACGGGCGAGTTGGGAGAGGCTCATGGCTGTTCCTGGAATGGCTGGGGCTTGGACCAGGCTCATTCTGGCCCCTTCCCCGGCCAAATCAAGACCTCTTTGTCGTGTACGGAAATGGAACAGGCCCGCCACGCCGGGGGCGGATAGGGACCTGCCCGACTCGCGGCGGGGGGCTGTTCGATCAAGGCAGTTGACGCCCCGAGGGGAAAGAACTGGGCGGCCAGATAAGGCGACCCATGCCTCATCGGCGAATATGGGAAGATCGAGGTTTGCCTTCGTCCCTTCATGTCCCCAGACGCCGACAGCTCGATGTCCACTCCCATGCTGCAGCAGATCGCCGGCCTCAAGCGCGAGGCGGGCGAGGCCGTGCTGCTCACGCGCATGGGGGACTTCTACGAGATCCTGGGCGCCGATGCGGTGCGCGCCGCGCCGGTGCTGGAGATCGCGCTGACGATGCGCGGCAAGGGCACGGATGCCGAGACGCCCATGTGCGGCGTGCCCCACTTCGCGCTGGAGTCCTACCTGCCCAAGCTGCTGGCGGCAGGCTTCTCCGCGGCGATCGCCGAGCCGACGGCCAAGGCCGAGGATGTGAAGGGCCTGCTGCCCCGGGCCATCAAGCGCATTATCACGCCCGGCACCTGGCTGGACGACGATGCCCGCTGGCTTTGCGCCCTGCATCAGACGGAGCGCAGCTGGGGCCTCGCCCTGCTGCAACTGGCCTCGGGGGCGTTGCGGGTGCTGCCCGGCGTGGGCGACGAGGCCCTGCGCAGCACCCTGGAGCGGCTGGATCCGCAGGAGCTCATCCTGGCCGAGGGCGCCCCGGACCTCGGCGATCTACAGGCCGCCCGCACGCGTCTTCCCGCCTGGCGCTTCGAGGCGACCCGGGCCCGGCAGCAGATCCTCTCCTTTTTTGGTTGGCAGCACCTGGAAGGTGTCGGCCTGGATCCCTACCCCGCGGTCCTCGGCGCCCTGGCCGCCCTCCTTGATCATGTGGAAGCCACGCAGAAGGGCCGCCCGGCCCACATCCAGGGCGTATCCCTGGAACTGGGCGCCGCCGGCCCGCTGCTGGATGCTACCAGCGCCCGCCACCTCGAAGTCCTCGCCAATGGCCTGGATGGGGGTCGGGCAGGGTCGCTGCTCGCCCTGCTGGACCAGTGCCGCACGCGCCTGGGCTCGCGCCTTCTGAAAGCCTGGCTGGAACAGCCCCTGCGGGAGCGCGCTGCGCTCGAACGCCGCTGGTCCCAGGTGGCGTGGTTGACGGAAGATCGCCGCCGCACGCCCATCCAGGCCCTGCTTTCCCAGGTGCCCGACCTGGACCGCCTGCTGGGCCGCGTGGCCCTGGGCCTGGCCACACCGCCGGAACTGGCCCAGCTGCGCGAGGGCCTGGCCGTGCTCCAGAGACTTCCCGCGCGCATCCAGGATGAAGGCTGGGCCTCGGAAGTAGCGGACCTTGGCCTGTGGCCGGGCGCCACACCCCTTTGCCGTGTGCTCCTCACGGAGCTTCAGCGCGCACTTGCTGAAGCTCCGCCCCTGGACCTGGAGAAGGGCGGCGTCATCCGCGAAGGCGTGGACGCGGAGCTGGATGCCGTGCGCCGCCTGGCCCGCGATGCCAGGCAGGTGATGCTGGAGTTGGAAGAGGAGGAGCGGCGGGCCAGCGGCATCCAGAGCCTGAAGATCAAGTACAACCGTGTATTCGGCTACTACTTCGAGATTACCAAAACCAACCTGGGCGCGGTTCCGGCGCACTTCCTCCGCAAGCAGACCCTGGCCAACGCTGAGCGCTTCACCACAGAGAAGCTGGTTGCCTTCGAACAGAAACTGCTCAGCGCCGAAAGCGACCAGGGCCGGCTGGAGTCGGCCCTGTTCCAGCGCCTGCTGGCTTTGGTTCTGGAGCACCGCGCCGACCTCACCACCCTGGCGCGGGCCGTGGCTGCCCTGGATGTGCTGGCGGCCCTGGCCGAGCGGGCTCGGCTGTCCGGGTGGACGCGGCCCGAGCTGGGCGAGGATCGCGAGCTGGTGCTGGCCGCGGCCCGCCACCCCATGCTGGAGGCGCGCCTGCGCCGGGAGTGCATCCCCAACGACCTGCAGTTCACAGCAGCCCAGCCCATGGCCGTGGTGACGGGGCCCAACATGGGTGGCAAGTCCACCTTCCTGCGTACGGCGGCCCTGCTGGTAGTGCTGGCACAGACCGGTTCCTTCGTGCCCGCCGAGCTCATGCGCTTCGGCCTAGTGGATCGCATCTTCACCCGCATCGGCGCCTCGGACCAGCTGGCCAAGGGCCAGTCCACCTTCATGGTGGAGATGACGGAAACGGCCCGGATCCTCAACCAGACCACTGCCGCCAGCCTGGTGATCCTCGATGAGATCGGTCGCGGCACCTCCACCCGGGACGGACTGGCCCTGGCGGAAGCCATCGCCCTGTTCCTGCGCGACCTCAAGGGCGGTGCACCCCGTACCTTGTTCGCCACGCACTATTTCGAGATGACTAAGCTGGCGGACGACTCCCGCATCCAGAACCTCCATGTGGAGGTGCAGGAGTGGGAGGAGCAGCTGCATTTCCTCCACCGCGTGGCGCCGGGTCCCGCGGACCGCAGCTATGGCATCCAGGTGGCGCGCCTGGCAGGGCTGCCGAAATCCGTCATTCGACAGGCTCAGCGGCTGCTGGCCCGGGCTCCGGAAGCGCCACCCCGGGCACCCATGCCCAGTCAGCCCCTGCTGCCCCTGTTTGAGACCGAGTTGGATCCACTCCGAACCGAGTTAGAGGCCCTGGACCTCAATCGCATGACCCCCCTGGAAGCCTTGAACTGGATCGCATCGAGGCGAAGATGAGCCCACCCAGTCACCCCATGCGCCGACAGGACCGGGAACTGAGCGAACCGGAGGCCATGGGGCTGCTCCAAGAGGCTGAATGGGGCGTGCTCGCCACGGTGGACGAGGATGGGTGGCCCTACGCCGTGCCCGTGAACCATGTGATGGTCGAGGGGGAGCTGATCATCCACTGCGCCACCGTGGGGCATAAGCTCGATAACCTGGCCTTCAATGCCAAGGTTTCCTACTGCGTGGTCACGGTGGCCGAGACGCTGCCGCTCGATCTGGCCACCCGCTATGCAAGTGCGATCGCCTTCGGTCGCGCGGAACTGCTCACGGATGACCAGGCGAAGTGCAAGGCGCTGCGGGCCCTGGGCCTGCGGTTCGCCAAGGAACATCCGGATCTGGTGGAGCGCGAAATCGAGCAGGATCTCGGCCGCACAGCCGTGCTTCGGATTCACATGGAGCGGATCACAGGCAAGGCGCGACGCTGAGCTGCCTTGCCGAGTGCTCCGGCACCAGGATCAGAAGGCCACGCCCAGCTGTCGCAGCTTGATTTCCAGTGCTTCCGGGTTTGTGTAGGTGATCCCATTCATTCCGAGGGCCGTGGCGGCTTCGGCGAAGGTCGGGATGTCGTCGATGAAGACGCAGGCGCCCGGTTCCAGGCCCAGTTTGACCAGGGCGTCCTGGAAGATCCGCGGGTCGGGTTTCGTGGCATGGACTTCGTGGGAGAAGGTGACGGCATCGAAGAGCGGGAAGACGCTGGTGGTGCGGATGCCGTGCTCGGCGTGCCAAGGGTTGGTGTTGGAGATGAGTCCCAGCCGGTAGCGGGGGCGCAGCCGGCGGATGAGGTCGAAGGTGGAGGGGATGGGCGTGAAGATGTCGGTGAAGGCCTGGACGAAGCTGGCCTCCTCGAAGGCATGGCCGAACAGGGCCGAGACTCCGGCGAGAAAGGCCTGGGAGTCGATGGCACCCGACTCGTAGGCCTCTGGCAGGTCAGAGCCGAAGATGAGCCGTGCCAGGGCCTCCGGAGAGCGGCCACAGAGGGAGGCCAGGGCCGCCAGCGCCCGGTGGTTGTCGAAGGTGCAGATGACGTTGCCGAAATCGAAGAAGATTCCGCGAATGTCCTTGATGGGGACCTCCATTCGGGAAGGGCTTGGAAGGGCAAATCGGTTCCAGTCTCCATCCTATCGAGGGAGGCGGCGAGTAGGGCGCTGCACAGCCCCTTGCAGCGGTCGCTAGACTTTGGGGATGTCCATCCGGCCGCATCTCAGCACCACACGCATCCGCGTGGCCTGGGCCATCGCCCTGGCGGTGGATGCGATTCAGATTCCCGCGGACTTCGCTGGTCCAGCGGGCTGGTTCCTGGGCGCCGGATTGGATGTGATCACCATGATGGTGATGTGGGTCATGCTGGGCTTCCACTGGGCCTTCCTGCCCTCGTTCCTGACCGAATCAATCCCCTACTTGAACATGGCCCCCTTCTGGACCCTGGCCGTGGCCCTGGCCACTCGGAAGAGCAGCCATGACGAGGCGGACCTCCCCCGGCCGCCGAAGATCATCAATTGAACCTGGAACCTCTGAGGGCTGATGATTATCCCTAATTCACCGCGACGCCCCTGAACTCATCCTGCACATGCCGGTCCTGCTCCTCCATGAGCAGTTCACTCAGTTCCTTCTTCAGCAGGTTGAACGGTGGGCTGGCCACGTCGCGAGGTCGGGGCAGGTCGATGGTGAGCTCCCGTTTGATGGTGCCGGGCCGGTAGGTCATCACCACGGTGCGGTCCGCCAGGTAGAGGGCCTCTTCGATGCTGTGGGTGACGAAGAGGATGGTCTTCCCCAGCTCAGTCCACAGGCGCAGCAGCTCGTCCTGAAGGTTGCGGCGGGTGAGGGCATCCAGGGCGCCGAAGGGCTCGTCCATGAGCATGATGGGCGAGTCGATGGCCAGCACCCGGGCGATGGCCACGCGCTGGCGCATGCCGCCGCTCAGGTCCTTCGGGTACCGTCGCCGGAATTCCCGCAGGTTCAGCAGGGCGAGCAGCTCGTCCACCTTGGCCAGGATGGTGCCCTTGGCTGCGCCCTTGATCTGGAGGCCGAAGGCGATGTTCTGTTCCACGGTCATCCAGGGGAAGAGGGCATATTCCTGGAAGACCATGCCACGGTCGGGTCCCGGCTCGGTAATGGCGGCGCCGTCCACGGTGATGGTGCCGGAGCTGGGCAGGCTGAAGCCCGCCACGGCGTTCAGCAGGGTGGACTTGCCGCAGCCCGAGGGCCCCAGCAGGCAGACGAATTCGCCATGAGTGATCTCAAGGTCGATGGCCCTGAGCGCGTGGATGTCCTGGTCCCCGCTTTGGAAGATCTTGTGGACGCCCTGGACAGAGATGTGGTTGGCGGTCCCGGTCATCCCTGCTCCAGACCGCGGTGCCACTTCAGGAGGTAGGAACTGAGGCGGCTCATGACGGTATCGATGCCGAGACCAAGCAGGCCAATGGTGAACATGCCCGCGATGATCTTGTCGGACCAGAGGTATTCGCGGGCCTCGAGGATCCGGTAACCCAGGCCGTTGTTCACGGCGATCATCTCGGAGACGATCACCACGATGAAGGCCGTGCCCATGCCGATGCGGGCCCCGGTGAAGATGTAGGGCGTGGCCGCGGGCAGGATGATCCGGGTGAACTGGGTGAACCGGGAGGCGCCCAGGTTGCGGCCCACGCGGAGGTAGATGCTGTCCACGTTCTGGACTCCGGCCACGGTGTTCATGAGCACGGGGAAGAAGGCCCCGATGCTGATGAGGAAGACCGCGGGCGGGTTGCCCAGGCCGAACCAGAGGATGGACAGGGGGATGTATGCGATGGGCGGGATGGGCCGCAGCACCTGGATGAGGGGGTTGAAGAGGCCATAAACGAGCCTGCTGTAGCCCATGGCCAGGCCCAGGGGCAGCGCCAGGCCGCCGCCGATGAAGAAGCCCACCAGCACGCGATAGAGGCTGCCCATGGCGTCCTGGGGTAGTTCCCCCGAGAGACACCATTTCAGGTAGGAACCCTGGGCAGGGTCGAAGACCTCCAGGGGGCGCAGGTAGGCCCACCACTTGATGAGCACCCGCATGGGGGAAGGCAGGATGGTGGCGTTCACCCAGCCCATGGAGGACAGCAACTGCCAGAAGGCGATGGCGGCCAAGGGGACCAGAATGCCGGAGGCGGTGTGTCGAACCCGTTTCATCCCTTCTTCGCTTTGGTCAGCTTGCCGGGCTTGGCAGCCGCGGGCTTGGGTACATCGATCTTCAGCTGCTGCTTGGCCTCGGTGAGCAGGTCCAGCCGGACCCAGTCCGCCGCCTTGGGGGGATTCTCCATTTTCCCCACGCCGTAACGGGCCATGAGGTCCGTGGTGAGCTGCACGTGGGCCACGCTGATGTCATAGCTGAAGGGCGAGTTGCCGATGGCGTCCTGGTAGTCCTCGGCGCTGATCTGGTTCTTGAACATTACCTCGCGGACGAATTTCTCGGCGGTCTTGGGTTCGTCGATGAACTTCTTGGTGGCCTCCACGAAGCACAGCAGGAAACGCTGAGCCACATCTCGGCGATCCTTGTAGAGCTTTTCGGTGATCACCAGGGCGCGGATGGGCTCGCCCAGGGGCGTGTCGTAGGGCTTGAGCAGTTCCACGCCGAACTTGCGGTTGATGGCCTGGGAGCTGTAGGGCTCGGACTGGCACATGGCATCGATGTTCTTGGCCATGAGCGCCTGGTTCAGGTCGGCGAAGGGGAGGTAGAGCACCAGCACGTCCTTGCCAGGCTTGTCAGACCAGGTGAGGCCGGCCTTGGCCAGTTCCGCGAGCAGCAGCAGCTCCTGGGCGCCGCCCCGGGCCACGCCCACCTTCCTGCCTTTGAGATCCTTCAGGGCTTTGATGCCCGAACCGGCGGCAACCACGATGCGTGCTCCGCCCTTCGCGAAGCCCGCCACCACATAGATGGGGACCCCTGCAGCTCGCCCCGCGATGGCGGCGTCCAGGGCCGCGGCGCTTGCGTCAATTTCACCTGCCACGATGGCGGGATTGATATCGATGCCCTTGGGGAACACCCGCTCTTCGATCTTCAGCCGGTACTTCGGCCCCAACTCCTTCATGTAGGAGACCGCCCCATAGTGGGCAAACTTGAGGTTGCCCAGGCGCACCAAGTCCTGGGCCGACAGGGCCAGGGTCGACAGGAAGATCAGCGAGAGAAGGGCCTTCGCGCGCATGACTTGACTCCGGAAGAATGAAGTCATTCTAGGCGAATCGATCCAGGAGAGCCCCGGCATTGTCAGTCTGGAACCGGGAATTGTTCTGAAAACGTGGCCTACACTGGACGCCTACTCGTGCTTCCTTGCTGGTTGCCGCCCCCATGATCTATTGGATTGCCCACACCTTGTCGCGCATCGTCGGCCGGATTGTATTTCGGCACCGGACCCTCCATCGGGAGTTCCTTCCTGAAGCCGGGGGCGCCCTCATCGTGGCCAACCACGTGAGCTTCCTGGATCCGTCCATGGTCGGAGCCTGCTTCCGGAACCCCATCTACTACCTGGCCCGCAAGTCCCTCTTCAAGGGCTTTCTCGGCTGGTTGCTGCCCCGCATCCAGGTGCTGCCCGTGGAGCTTGGGAAGGGTGACTTCACCAGCATGAAGCGCATCCTCAAGCTGCTCAAGGAGGGGAACCGTGTGCTCATCTTTCCAGAAGGAACCCGCTCGCCAGATGGGACGCCGCAGGCTGCCGAGGCCGGCATCGGCTTCATCATTGCCAAGGGCGACGTGCCGGTGGTCCCCGTACGCCTTTTCGGCGCCCACGAGTGCTGGCCACGGAAGGCAAAGTGGCCCCGCCCGGGCCGCATCACCGCCGTGGCTGGGCCCACGGTGGATTTTTCCAGCCTTCCCGCGGAACTGGCCGGCCGCGAACGCTACCAGGCCTGCGCCGATCAGGTCATGAAGGCCCTGGCTGCGATCCAGTTGGAGGGCTGACGCGGCCCACTATTCAGCGCTTCTTTGCCACCAGCAGAAACTCCCGGCCTGCCCGGCGCGGGTGGCTCTCAGTTGCATCGGCCAAGTACAGAACCTCGAAGTGGGCCTCGGCGAGCCGGCGCAGGTCAGCTATCTCGATGGCGTGGGGAGGTCCCGGCTTCCCCTTCACGTCATGAAAGAGGGCGGCCATCCAAAGCCCACCAAGCCTCAGGCGATGCGCGCAGGTCTCCACGTAGGCTGGACGCCGAATGGGGTCCATGGCCACGAAGCAGGTGTGGTCGAAGATGGCGTCCCAGGGACCCAGCCTGGTGGTGAACCAATCGGCCTGGGACCAGGCGACCCGGTTGCCGTAGCGGTGCATGGCGCCTTGGACAGCCAGGGGCGCGAAGTCCAGCCCTGTGACCGTGAAACCCTGGGCCTCCAGTTCCGCGGCATCGTGTCCATAGCCGCAGCCGGGCACCACCAGTCCGCAACCCGGCCGCAGGCCCAGGGGGCGCGCCAGTTCCAGCAACTCCCGCACCAGGGGTGTCGCCCCGTCCATGTCCCAGCCGGGCCGGCCCTCCTCCTCGTAGAGGCGGTTCCAGTAGTCGGGAAAGATCGTCATGGCTCCAGCATAGGACGCTCCTCCGGGTCTCGAAAATGAGCGAATTTCTTTGCCTGGATCATCCTCGTGAAAGAAAACTGTGCACACTATTCCCATCAGCAGCGGGGTGAGCCATGAGCGGGACGGATCGAAGTCTTCTATGCCTCTCCTTGGCCGTGGCGGCGCTGGCTCTGCTGGCAGTCCCCTGTGCGGCCCAGACGGCCACCGTCCCCCCGAAGGACGACCCCCGGTCCGTCTACCAGCGGCGCATTCACCCGGTGGAAGCCGTCGAGCGCGTCGACTGGCCAGGCCGCATCGGCGGCTTGCTGAAGCAGGAGCCCGGCGACCTGGTCATCACGGCGGTGGGTGACATGATCTTCAACCAGCCCATCACCCAGCTTCCGGATCCGGATCGGGCTGGCCTCTTCCGCATCATGCAGGAAGCCGACATCGCCTACGGGAACATGGAGTTCTCCCTGAATGACCGGCCCGACCTCCAGCGCCCCTTCTACAATTTCCGCGCCCCGCGGGACTTCCGTTGGGAAGTGGCCCGCACGGGCATCAACCTGGTGAGCCAGGCCAACAACCATGCCCTCGACTTCGGTCCGGAGGGGCTCAAGGAGTGCCTCCAGGCCCTGGACCAGACCAACATCACCCATGCCGGCGCGGGCGCCACCCTGGCCGAGGCCCATGCCCCCGGCCGCACGGAGCTGGCGGGCCACAAGACTTCCGTCGCCCTGCTGTCCTACATGCGCTACTGGACCGCCAAGTACCGCTCCAAGGATCCCAACGCCCCTTCGCTGGCCACCATCGATCCCGCCGTGATCCTCGTGGCGAAGGGCGGCAAGGCAGAGAAGGTGGAGGGCCCTCTGGAATCCGATGTGAAGGCCATGGAAGACGACATCATCCTTGCCAGACGGCGAGCGGACCTCCTGCTGGTTTCTCTTCACAACCACGACGTGACGCACCACCGTGCCTACGGCATCCAGGACCAGACGCCGCCCAACGACGAGATCATGTTCCACCGCGCCATCGAGACCGGAGCGGACATGGTCCTCGGCACTGGGCCCCACGTCCTGCGCGGCATCGAGATCTACAAGGGGCGGCCCATCTTCTACAGCCTGGGCGACTTCATCTACCAGTACCGAACGCCGGACAAGATCCCCGTTGACCTCATCCACCAGCGCGACACGGAGATGCCCGTGGTTCCTGGCCAGTCCATCTGGGATCGCCGGGATTCCCGCGAGACCATGGAAACAGTGATGGTCCGCATGACCCTGAACCAGGGCAAGCTGACGCGGGTCCAGTTGCTGCCGGTCACTGTCGACGACGAGGGACCCCTCTACGGCGTGCCCAGGCTTGCCGGGACGAAGCGCAGCGCCGAAATCATCACCCTCCTGCAGAAGCTTTCGGCCCCATACGGCACCAAGATCGAGAGCAAAGGCTGGTACGCAGAGGTAGTGCTCCCCTGATCCCTCATTTCTGAAAAATGGTTAAGGCGATCGACCATCGAAGAAACCCTATCAAATCAGGCTTTTCTCGGTGTGCATCGGTGTTCATCGGTGGCTAGTTGTTCTTTCGTCCATCAGTGGCTTTAGAAAAACCGAATAAGCCACCGATGAACACTGATGCACACCGATCAAGAAGGCCCTGATCCATTCGGAGGCAGCTGGACACTCGCGCCTAGAAGCTCAAAGTGTCCATACGCCTCATTCGTCGGCCAACAGCCAGGCGGCGGCAAGAACCAGGC
>CAIQPH010000255.1 GCA_903873655.1 uncultured Holophagaceae bacterium
AAGCAGAAGACGGCATACGAGATAGATCGCAGTGACTGGAGTTCAGACGTGTGCTCTTCCGATCTTTCTTGGGCTTGTAGGGCAGGTAGAGATCCTCGAGTTCCGCCTTCACCCAGGTGGACTCGATCCTGGTTTTCAGTTCCGGTGTGAGCCTGCCCTGCTCGTGGATGGTCTTGAGCACTGTCTTGCGGCGGTCCAACAGGTCCTTGTAGTAGGCGTGGCGGTCCTCCACGGCCCGGATCGCCACCTCGTCGAGGGAACCGGTCGCCTCCTTCCGGTAGCGGGCGATGAAAGGGACGGTGTTGCCATCCTCGAGCAGCGCCACGATGGCGGCGACACCCGCCCGGGGGAGCTTGAGCTCCTTGGCCATGAGGTCGAGCACTTGATCCACACTTGCTCCTTGCCGGCCCCGGAAGAGGGGAAAGGCGATGATACCAAGCCCGGCGCAGATCTGGTTCCTGCGGAGCCAGATCTGCGTCAGAGAAGGACTTTGCGGCGCTGGCCTGTGGAGGGACGCTCAAGGTCGCGCAGGGATTTCTTCCAATGGGGGGCGTCGAGTCCGGTGCCGATGACGATCGCTGCGCACGGGGCCGCAGTGCCATCCGCCCGCAGTGGGAGGGGCGAGACCTCCAGCCGGCCGTCCGCGAGCTGGAAGGCCCAGCGGTCGCTGCCGTCGTTACGCCTGGCCCAGCCTGCGAAGGAGCAGACGCCTTTGGCGCGCAGCAGCTCCCCGCTGGCCGGCGGGGCGAGGAGGAGGGCCTCTAGCGCGGCGGGATCCACCGGGTGGTCCCACTGCAGGTTCAGGGCGCGCGCCTCGGCGAAACTGGTGCCGGTGGTTGCCGCCCAGCCTGCCGGCAGGGGCCGCACATCGCCCGCCCAAGGATCCGGACTGCCGGCGGGTGCCATGCCGTGCCGGGTGGCGACCAGCGGTATATCCCGGAACGCAGAGCGGAGTTCGCCTTCCCAGGCCACGGCTGCCGAGGGGTCCAGGTCCGCCTTGCTGAGGTGGATGAGGCTGGCCAGGGCCGCCTGGCGATGGAGCAGGGGTTTCGTCCGGAGATGATCCACAGGCGTGAGACAGGAGAGGACGGTGAGGAGTCCGGCCAGCCGCAGGCGTCCGGCCAAGGCGGGCTCGAGTTCCAGATCCAGGAGGTCCGTGGGATCGGCGAGGCCGGTGGTCTCCAGCACGACCCGTTCCGGCCGCTGGTCCTCGGGCTGGTCGCACCAGGCCTGGAGCGTGGTCACCACGTCGTTGCGGAGGCTGCAGCAGACACAGCCGTTCACCAGGTTCTGCACGCCCGCCAGCTCGGGCCGATCGGCATCCAGCAGGGTGCCGTCCACACTGATGGCGCCGAACTCGTTGATGAGTACCGCCACCCGGCGCCCAGCCGCGATCTCCGCTTTCAGAAGGCGGTTGACGACGGTGGTCTTACCGGCGCCCAGGGGGCCGGTGACGATGAGGATCTCCACGGGGGTGCGGCCGTTCATTCTTCCATGATGCCGGGTGCTTCTGCAGAGCTCCATCGAAGGTTGTGGGATCGGTGGGGAAGCCATGCCACCGCCAGCGAAAGACCAACAGCCATGCGCCACCGCTGCACACCGAGAACGGGATGATGAATACCGAGGAAGGATCCTTGCCCAGGTCATAATGGAGCTTGTTAATTCCCGATCCACTCGAGCCACCCAAATCATGAGGAGTTTCCATGCGCCGGCCCACATGGATCCAGGTCGTCTCTCTCGCCTGTGCAGCGGTTGGTTCTGCCCAGACCCCCGCAGGTCCCGCCACCCCTCAGAACAAACCCATTGCCAACGAAATCAAAATGGTCGCCGCAGAGGTGACGGTCCTCGAAGAAAGCACTCTCATCCCCATTAGTGGGAACGATCCTGACAAGGACACCAAGGAGATCGCCGCCACGGGAATCCCCGGTGGGTCAAGCGCGAAGTACTACTCTGCGGCTTCAGGGGACACGATTCGTGACGCGTACGAGGAAGCGGTCACTTCGATGCGCTGCTACGGGTTTCTGCTCTCGCCGGGACAGACGATCACGGTCCGACTTAAGGCCAACTCCTCCAGCAGGATGGTGATGCGATTTGTCCCGCGCCGGGTGGCCGATGGCATGACCTCTCAGGTTTACATGGCCAATCTGTCCCCTCGCCCCGTTCGCTCCAGCCGGATCCAGATCAAGAACGTCACCACTGAGCCTTACCAGGTCAACCTAGCGCTGAGCGGGTTTCCCAACTATCCATTCAGAATGGAGATCCAGCGCAAGGACCACTCCGCACCCTGAGGTCAGCCGGGGTGCGCTGCAACGAGGTGCGGCTCACTGCATTCGTCTGTCCCGGTTCCTGGATTCCGCGCAGGCCTGAATGTATGAGAGCGTGGAGGGGTGGACACGCTTGATCTCAGCTACCGGGCCACAGTCTCCCTGGCGGGGGCTTTGGCCCGGGCCTGCGTTCGTGGACTGCCGGAAGGCTGGCGGGTGCGGCTGCAGGCGGACGTGCCGGAGCTTCCCGCCGGGCGCTGGATCTGGCTGCACGCGGTGAGTGTGGGCGAACTGCTGCTGGCGGACGGTCTCGTGGGCCGTCTGCGCGAGGCTGGCCACCCCGTCCACCTGAGTACCGGAACCCCGGCGGGCCTGGAGCTGTTGGGTCGGCGCCTGCCGGATTGGGATGCCGGAACTGGACAGATCACGGGAGGAACCTTTCCCCTGGATGATCCTGTCGGGATGGAACCCTTCCTGCGCCGTGCTCCGGGCGCCTTCATCGCTTTGGAAACGGAGCTCTGGCCGGGCCTGCTGGAGGCCCTCGAAGCCCGGGGCGTGCCACGGCTGGTGGTGAACGGGCGCCTGACTGGGAAGTCCCTCCAGCGGGGCGGGCCCTGGCTGCGAAGGGCGGCCTCCCGGCTCACGCGGGTCGCTGCCCGAGACCAGGCCAGCGTTGAGGCCTTCCGGCGGCTGGGCGCGCCGGAGGTGGCGCTGGGTGGCAACCTCAAGGCGGACCTGGCCGCACCCCGGCCGCTGCATGAGGGGTGGGCTGCACTGCGGGCGGCATGGGGCGATCATCCGGTGCTTGTGGCTGGGAACACTCTGGAAGGCGAAGAGGATCTGGTCCTTGAGGCCTGGAGCGCCGTGCGAACAGCCTGGCCCGACCTGCGCCTGATCCTCGCCCCCAGGCAGCCCCGCCACTTCGAGGCGGTGGCGGGGAATCTGGCCGGAAGGGGACTGGCCTTCCGACGGGCCTCCAAACCCTGGCCGCCCCAGGAAGCTTGGCAAGCGACCGATGTCCTGCTGCTGGACACGCTGGGCGAACTTTCTGCAGCCTACTCGGAGGGCACCCTTGCCCTGGTGGCTGGAGGATGGGTCGCCTCCGGCGGACACAATCCCCTGGAACCCGTTCGGGCCGGCCTTCCCACGATCATCGGTCCGGGCTTCTCCAATTTCAGGGATCTGGTGGAACCCCTGCGGTCGGTAGGCCACCTCGACGTCATCCCCGCCGATGGGATCGGGGCCTGGATAGCAGGCGCGCTTGCGCAAGCACCCATCAGATCCGCCGGGGCGAAGCCTCTGCCGGAGTCCCTGACCGGTGCCCTGGACAGGACCTGGTCACTGATCGCGCCCCATCTGCCAACCCGATAGACTCTGGTCCATACGGAGTCCTCATGAACCGCCGCGCCGTGCACATCCTGCTGATCGATGACGATCCGGCCGTGCTGGACATGGTGCAATCGGCGCTGGCGCATTACGGGATGGAGGTGCATGCCTACTCTGACGCCGCCGAGGCCCTGCAGCTGATCCAGAACCCGTCAGCCCCCGAATTCGATCTCGTCATCACCGACATCAACATGGAGGACCTGGATGGTTTCGACGTCATCCGCAAGGTGAAGACCATGCATCCCCGCCTTCCGGTGGTGCTCATGACGGGTCAGGCTTCGGTGGACTACGCCATCCGGGCCATGCGCATGGGCGCGGCGAACCTTTTCATGAAGCCCATCGCCATCCGGGACCTGGTGCAGAGCGTGTTCCACCTGGTGGACCTGCACCGGGACTTCCGGTTGGCGGACGATGGACTGCGCGGCCTGGTGAACGAACGGCGCCACTTCCTGTTCCGGTCCGATGAACTCGATGTGCCCAGTCTCGTGCGTCACTTGACGGACCGACTCGTGCCCATGGGCTTCGCCTCTCCGAACAACCTGGACGTCATCGCCATGGCGCTCCACGAGGCCCTCGTGAATGCGCTGGAGCATGGCAACCTTGAACTGGAATCGAACCTCAAGAGCGACCTCTTCGAGAGGGAGGATACCTACAGCAGAATGCGCGAGGAACGGATGGCGGATCCGGTCTTCGCCGGGCGCCTGGTCGAGGTCCGCCTCGCCATGGACACCGAGCGCTTCGAACTGGAGATCAGTGACGAAGGCAGGGGCTTCGATACGAGTGAGATGCTGATTCCCCCGAAGGATTTCGACATGCGCTCGCACTGCGGGCGCGGACTTCCCCTGATCTTCCTGGTGATGGATGAGGTCCACTTCAACGAGAAGGGGAATCAAATTAGATTGGTGCTTCGGAGGAAGTGAAACCAGGCTCCAGGCTCCGGGCTACTGGCTCCAGGAAAAGCAGAAACGGCGCCATGTGGCGCCGTTTCCCAGGAGCCTGGGGCCCGAAGCCCGATGCCCCTAGAACGCCCCTTCAACGAACGCCTTCAGCTGGGGCTTGGGCTGGCCGCCGACGAGCTTGTTCACGGGCTTCCCGTCCTTGAATACGATCAGCGTGGGGATGCTCATGATGCCGAACTGGCCAGCCACCTGGGGGTTCTCATCCACGTTCATCTTCACGAACTTGGCTTTGCCCTGCATCTCGGAGGCCAGCTCGTCGAGGACGGGGGCGATCATCTTGCAGGGGCCGCACCAGGGAGCCCAGAAATCCACGAGGGTGACGCCCTGGGCGACGACCTGGGGAAATTCTGCGTCGGTGATGTGGGCAACGAGGTCGGACATGGGAACTCCTTTGAAGAACGTTCTTGGTTCAGGGAATGGGCAGGGGGCCATCGGGACTCGAGCCCCCCCACTGGGCGATGGTGAATATGCTCATATAGCGCTCGTTCGTCTCCCGCAGGCGCTGGGCCAGCACTTCACAGAGGGAATAGAGGATCTTGAGGGCGATGCCATGTTGGACCTCGATGAGGGACCGCAGCTCCTGGAGCGGGATGAAGAACAGCACCGAGTCCTCGTTGACGATGGCATCAGCGGCCCGGGCGGAGCTGTCGATGAGGGCCATCTCGCCGAAGAAGGCCGGGGGCTCCAGCACCGCCAGGGCCTCTTCTCCGGTGAGGCTCTGCTTGGAGATGCGCACGGAACCCTTCACCACCAGGTAGAGCCCGTCCCCAGGATCCCCTTCCCGGAAGAGGACCTCCTCGGGCGAATAGGAGCGGACGTCGCCGATGATGAGGATCTGGGCGCGTTCCATCTCGTCCAGATTCCTGAACAGGGGCGACTGGGTCAGGAAGGCGGCATCGATCAACGCTGATCCGGGGTGAGGGCGACCGCGGTGGGTTCCAGAGGCACGTGGGCGCAGAGGTCGAGACCGAAGCCACGGAGGCCAATGTACTTGGTTTCATGCCGACTGAGGAGGCGCATTTTCCCGATGCCGAGCTGCCGGAGGATCTGCGCGCCGACGCCAAACTCACGGTCGCTCATGACCTGGGGCTGGACGGGCCCCTCATCGGCCACACCGGGGGTGTGGGCATGGCGGCGCAGATACACCAGGGCGCCACGACCCTCCCGGGCGAGGCAGCCCATGGCCTTCTGGAAGAGGCCGGACTCGAAGCCGTGCAGGTCATCGGGCAGGGTCTCCACGTGCACGCGGACCAGAGGCGGTTCGCCCAGCCTCAGGTCACCCAGTACGAAAGCCAGGTGGCTGCCGCCGTCCAGCAGGCTCTGGAAGCGGTGGACCTGGAGATCGCCCCAGATGCTGCTCATGGCCCTGATCTCCAGGGGTTTCACCAGGGGCTCCTGGCGAAGGCGATAGGCCACGAGATCCGCCACGGTCACCAGGGGCAGGCCATGCTGGCGGCAGAAGGGGACCAGATCAGGCACCCGGGCCATGGTGCCATCGTCCTTCATGATCTCGCAGATCACGCCGCTGGGATGCAGGCCCGCCAGGCGCGCCAGATCCACGCTGGCTTCGGTCTGGCCGGTGCGCGTGAGCACGCCTCCCGGTCGGGCCCGCAGCGGGAAGACATGGCCGGGCTTCACGAAGTGCTGGGGCTTGGCATCGGGGGCGATGAGGGCCTGGATGGTACGCGAGCGGTCCTGGGCACTGATGCCGGTGGTCGTGCCCTCGCGCGCCTCGATGGAGACACAGAAGGCCGTCTCAAAGGGGCTGGTGTTGTCGCGGACCATGAGGGGGATCTGGAGCCGGTCCAGCAGGGGACCTTCCAGGGCCGCACAGATCAGTCCCCGGCCATGGGTCGCCATGAAGGCGATGGCCTCGGGGCTCACATGTTCGGCGGCCAGCGTGAGGTCGCCCTCGTTCTCGCGGTCCTCGTCGTCCACCACTACGACCATCCGACCCTGGCGGATGGCTTCGATGGCTGCCTCGATGGAGGCGAAGGGGGAGTCGGGGTGCAGGCTCATAGGCCTCCCAGCATCGCTCAGGACACCTTCTGATGGAAGGGAGCACTCCGATTGAGTGACGTACTTCTGGTATGGTTGGGCATCCGGTCCGTCTTTCCGAGAGGAACAGCGCATGTCTCAGGGTGTGATTCAAGGCTCCATGCGGGAAGCGCCGCTGCCTGACATCATCCAACTGGTGAGCCAGGGAGGGAAATCCGGCTGCTTCCACGTGGAGCAGGATGCCTCGAAGGTCCGGATCTACCTGAAAGAGGGTCGAATCATCCATGCGGTAACCCCGGCCGGCGAAGGCCTCGACGGGCTCATGGGCGTTGCGTTCTGGACCGAAGGGACCTACCGCTTCGAGGAAGGTGTGCCCGACGTTCCGACCACCATCACCAAGTCCAGTGCTTCCATATTGATGGAATTGGGTCGCCGCACGGATGAGTGGCGCATCGTCAGTCAGAAAGTGCCCTCACTGGAACTCTTTCCGGCCTCCAGCCTGCTGCCTGGCGAGGCAGCCCAGGGCATCAGCCCCCGTGAAAGCCGGATCCTCAGCCTGGCCAATGGCTATTTCAGCGTATCGGAACTGGCCGAGGTCATGCAGAAACCGGTCATCGCCATGGCCAAGGACCTCTACGGCCTGGTGGCTGCAGGGCTCGTGACCCTTAAAGCACTCCGGTCCGGCCGGCCTCCAAAGGTCGAGGTTTCCCGATCAGAGCCCACCCGGGAACTGATTCCCGTGTCCAAGCCTCTGGACGCAGGTCCCGTGGTAACGGAGCCCCGGGAGGATGAAACCGCCATCGTGCATTTCCAAACGCCTCGTCCGGCTGCTCGGGATCTTCGATTCGCCGTGACCGAGGAACCCATCCCCGAGACCGTGGGCGGTGGTGTGGCGGGGGACGCGATGCCCGCGGAGCCCCCACCCAAGCCCGCGCCAGTCGGGCAGGATCCACAGCGCATGGTCAAGCTCATGAACTTCACTCAGCACATCGCCCATGCTTCCAAGCAGGTGCTGCCGGAGCCCCATCATGAAATGGTGAACCGGCTCCAGGCTCAGGCCACCCAGCAGATCATCGCTGGCGTGGGGCCGGACGCCGTGAAGGGGTTGGCGCTGGCCATCAGTCGCGGTGCCGTGGATGCCGGCTGTGACGCTCAGCTGGTCCGCACCCTCAATACGCAGATCAAGGCCCTCTTTTCCTCCAGATAGGTCCCCCGCATGTTTCCACGCTTCTGTCTTGGCCTTGTGGCCTCTCTCGTGCTGCTCCTCACAGCCTGCAAAGACCCTGGGGCCATCACCGCCGGATCGGCACTCTACACCTTCGATTGCACGTCCAACCAAGTCTTCATCTGGACGGATCTGGACACGCTCTACGACCATCCGGCCAACCCCCCGACTTACCAACTCAGCGCCAGCCTCTTCAGTCAGGTCACCAACCTCGCCTGGGGCGGTGTCTGCTTCGACATCAACCGCGGAATCCTCTATCTGGTGTCGGACACCGGCTCCATCGTGCGGGTAAGCAGCATCCGGACCCAGACCGGGACCGTGCCCAGCGCCCAGGTGGTGTCCTTCAGCCTCTCCAACACGGGCCGCCTCACCCCCAGCACTTTCGGGCAGGCCAGCCTGGACGCGGCGAATGACACCCTCTACATCACCGAGAACGGAGGCAGCAGTACGCAGATCTGGGTGGTGACCAACGCCAGTGCTCAGGCCCAGAGTGCCTCGCTGGCCCTCCAGTCCCTCCAGGTGAGCGGGGATTCGGGTGGAACCGGCGTGGCTGCGGCCTCCGGGGTGGTTTACGCCTTTCTGCAGGATGGCGGCCCCGTGGGGCTCGATGCCTGGACCGGCCCCCGTCTCCGCCAGGGGACTTCAGGGGCGTTCCCGGCCGATGGTTCCAAGGTCATCATCGGGAATAATACTGGCCTTGGCATCTATGGTGCTCTGGCACTGGATACTGGCGACGGTTACCTGTTCGCGGCTCGCCACAACGTCGATTCGGGCGGTGCGGCGCAGCCCATCCAGGTCTTCACCACGGGCCAGTTCAATTCAGGCATCAATGCGACGCCCTATAAGACGCTTGGAAGCGCCACGGATCAGTCAAGCCTCCGGGTCATTTCGCACCCGGGCAACAAGGACTGGCTGGTGGGTCTGCTGGGTGAAGGAACGGTGGGTTACAGCACGATCCTCCTGTGGAAGACACCCTTGGGTGGCACGGCTGCAGTCAGCGTCACAGGGGCGCCTGCGGGATCCGTGCTGAAGGGCCTGGCTGTGGATGGGAACGCCTCGTGACGACCCTGCGGCTGCTGGGATTGCTGCTTCAGGACGTGTTCCGCGATCTCTATCGACACCGTGGGCAGTATGTCCTCGTGGTGTTCACCCTAGCCTCGGGCCTGCTGCTGGCGGGCGGCGGCCTGTTGCTGGTGGAGAGCCTCGATCGCTTCGCCGGCCGCCTGGAAGGCATGGCCAAGATTGTGGTCTATGCGGCGGAAGGCCGTTCGCTGGATGAGACTGCCTCCCGGCTGATGCGTGACCCCCGGTTCCGCGAGGTCCGCCGGATGTCCGCAGAGGAGAATCGCCAGCGCTTCCAGGCGACCACCCGTGAGGCCGGGCTCCTGCTGGAAAGCGCGGGCCAGGAGGCCCTGCCCGAGAGCCTGGAACTGAGCCTCCGCAAGGATCTGGCCTCCCGGGGCCGGGCGGTGGAAGTAGGCGAAAGTCTGCGGGGGCTGGCTGGCGTCGGCGATGTGCTCGTGGACCAGGAGCGCATGGAGAACCTCCAGCGCACGGCGCGGATGCTGAGATCGGCGCTGGCCAGCCTCGGCGCCGTGCTGCTCCTGGCTGCGGGTTTCGCCACCGGCAACGTGATCCGCATGAGCCTCGTCGCCCGCGAGGAGGAGATCACGATCATGCGTCTCGTCGGCGCCTCGGAAGGGTTCATCCGTACTCCGCTGCTGCTGGAAGGAGCCTTCCTGGGCCTGGGCGGCAGCCTGCTCGCCCTGCTGGGACTCTTCGGGCTCTGGCTGCCCGTCTCCCGGGGCATGGGGGGCCTCTCACCCATGCTCGTGGAACTTGCCCGGCTGGGCTTCTTCTCCTGGGGCAGCATGATCCTGCTGGCCATCCTGGGGGCTGCCACTGGGGCCCTGGGCGCCCTCTGGGCCTTCTGGTCCACCCGCAGGGCCCAGCGCGTGGAGGAAGCGCTTATGGAGGGCGCCGGCTAGCCTTTCCATCGGCGAGAATCGTCCTCGCTCAGCCCCAACTGATCCAGCACACGGGTGGCGAAGGTGTCGAACAGGTCATCGAGGGACTTCGGGGCGCTGTAGAAGCCGGGCATGATCGGCATCACCACCGCGCCGGCGTCGTGGACGCGGAGCATGTTCTCCAGGTGGATGCGGTTCAAGGGCGTCTCGCGCAGGCAGAGCACCAGCGGGCGGCGCTCCTTGAGGCAGACGTCCGCGGCGCGGCTCACCAGGGCTTCACTGACGCCCGAGGCGATGCGGCCCAGGGCCCCGGCGCTGCAGGGCACGATGGCCATGCCGTCGTGCCGGTGGGATCCGGAGGAAAGGTCGGCCCCCAGGTCCCGCTCGTCCCGCAGGCTCACTTTGGGCAGGGCGGCCAGATCCTTCGGCGTCAGGCCAGTCTCATCCAGCAGGCAGCGCTTCCCCGTGGGCGAGAGCAGCAGCGCAATGTGGTCCACGGCAGGATTGGCTGACATCCGCTTCAGGACTGCCACTCCGAAGGCAGAACCCGAGGCGCCCGTGATGGCGAGGGCGAAGCGCATCAGGCCAGTTCCATGAAGGCCGGGCCGGCGTTGGTGATGGAGCCCGCACCGAAGGTGATCAGCAGGTCGCCGCTGCGGGTCAGGCGCTTGAAGGCCTCAGGCAGATCCTCCACCCGCGGCACCAGGTGGACCTCTTTCTGGCCGTGAGAGCGCAGCGCCTCGGCCACGGCCGCCCCATCCACCCCCTGGATGGGTTGTTCTCCCGCAGCATAGATATCGGTGACGATCACCAAATCGGCCTCGAAGAAGGCCGTGCCGAACTCGTCGAGCAGAGCCCTGGTCCGGCTGTAGCGGTGGGGCTGGAAGGCTGCCACGAGCCGACGGTCCTGGAAGCCGGCGCGAGCAGCGGCCAGCGTCGCGGCAATTTCCGTCGGGTGGTGGCCGTAGTCGTCCACGACCAGGACGCCGCCCTTCTCGCCCTTCAGGTGGAAGCGCCGGTCCGCGCCGGTGAAGCTCGATAGGCTGGCCCGGATCACTTCGGGCTCGACATCCAGTTCCAGGGCGATGCCAATGGCCGCCAGGGCGTTCAGCACCATGTGGTGGCCTGGCACGCCGAGGCTGAAGGCGCCCAGGTCAACACCGTTCGCCATCACCTTGAAGTAAGTGCGGAAGCCCTCCTGACGGATCTCCCGGCCCCGGATGTCCACCTGCGGGTGGGTGCCGTAGGTGCGGACCTGACGCTTCAAGCGGGGCCGAACGGCGGCGGCGTGGGGATCGTCCATGCAGAGGAACACGGAGCCGTAGAAAGGGACCTTGTTCGCGAAGACCACGAAGGCATCCTGGATCTCCTCAAGATCCTTGTAGTGGTCGAGGTGCTCCCGGTCGATGTTGGTGATGACGGCCAGGGTCGGGTTCAGCATCAGGAAGCTGCCGTCGCTCTCGTCGGCTTCGGCCACCAGGAAGGGGCCCTTGCCAAGTTTGGCGTTGCTGCCGATGGTGCCGAGCTTACCGCCGATGACGATGGTGGGATCGATGCCGCCCTGGCTGAGCACCTGGGCCACCATGCTGGTGGTGGTGGTCTTGCCGTGGGAGCCGGCCACGGCGAT
>CAIQPH010000256.1 GCA_903873655.1 uncultured Holophagaceae bacterium
AAAGAGGCCCGGACCGGGCCTCTTTTCGTTGGTTGCAATGTTACTTACGAACGCCGAGGCGGTCGGGGCCGCCGGGGGCGGTCGTCGCGGGCGGGGGCTTCGCCTTCGGGCTCGGCATCGGCGCCTCCAGGCTTGGGGATGAGGGCCTTGCGGCTGAGCTTGATCTTGCCGCTCTTCTCGTCGATGCCGATGCACTTGACCATGACTTCCTGGCCTTAGGACCCGTTTCGAAATAACCAGTGCTGTTCTGGTTGTTTCGTTACGGGTCCTTATGCCGTCCTTGCCTACGAGACGGTTGGGAATTTTCGTGACAACGGCTTCGCTCACCTCATCGGCGGGGTTGGCCACGCGGTGGTGGGCCAGCTCGCTGACGTGACCATAGATCCCCGGCAAGGCATGCGTTGACGGGGGCAGCAGACCGTCGAGGCCGCGGAGGATGGTCACGAAGGCGCCGAACTCAACCACCTTCTCGGTATCCCGGTCCGGGATACGCGAGACATACCGAAATCTGGCCACCCGGCCCAGGTAGGTCTTGCCAACCTCGGCGGTCTGGATGAGGTCGCCGATCATGCGCAGGGCGACCTGCAACTTCTCCTGGGTGGGGCCGGCGACTTTAACGATTGCGGGAATTCTCATCTCCCTTTAGACAGCATGTAGTCGGTCCTGAAAGTGCGTGAGACCGCTAAAGATGATCGCCCAAAGAAATTTGAAATTTGTTTCAAACTGTTTCAAACTGTTTCAAACGACCAGGAGTCCCCATGCCCACCCGGAAAGGTCCGCGCGAACTGGAGGCTACCATCCTGGGTGTGCTGGCTGGACAGTTGGAAGGGCTGACCCGCGAAGAACTTCAGAAGGCTGTGGGCCTGGGTAAGGAAGAACCCTGGCGCTTCCGGCGCAGGTTGGAGCCGATGGAGCGTCGCCGACTCATCCGTAAGGTAGGCATCACCCGGGGGATGCGTTATGTGCTGGAAATGTCTGCACAGGTCGCACCCCTGGCTAACGGGGTGTCGGTCTGGGAACACTCCACAGAGGGGGCCCAGGCTCTCGCCAAGGTGGATAGGTCTCGAGACCAGCGTCCGCCAAGCACCTACGAGCGGTCTTTCCTCGATGCTTACCGCCCAAACATGACCTTTTATCTGATGGAGGCGCAACGTAACCAACTGCACGCCCTGGGGCTCACGCCCGAGGCGGAGGCCCCGGCGGGCACGTATGCGCGGCAGATCCTGGAACGGCTCCTGATTGACCTGTCCTGGAACTCGAGCCGCCTCGAAGGGAACACCTACTCCTTGCTAGATACGGAACGGCTTATCAAGGCGGGGGGCGCGCCAGAAGGCAGGACTGCGCAAGAGACCCAGATGATCCTGAACCACAAGCAGGCCATCGAGTACCTGGTGGAAGGGGCTGCGGAACTCGCGTTATCCCCAGGCACCGTGCGCGCGCTGCATGGCATGCTATCGGAAAACCTGTTGTCTGATCCGGCCGATGAAGGGCGCCTGCGCCAGTCGCCGGTGAGTATTGGTGACAGTGTGTATGTGCCGCTCGCGGTGCCGCAGCAGGTCGAGGAGATCTTTGAGCAGCTGCTCCTCACGGCCCATGCGATCAAGGATCCCTTCGAACAATCGTTCTTCATCCTGGTCCACCTTCCCTACCTGCAACCCTTCGCGGATGCCAACAAACGGACCTCGCGTCTGGCCGCCAACCTGCCGCTGCTAAAGCACAACCTGCAGCCCCTCTCTTTCACGGATGTGCCGAGGGAAGCCTACTTGTCGAGCACGCTAGCGGTCTACGAATACCGTCGTATGGAGGCGCTGCGGGATGTGTACCTCTGGGCATACCAGCGTTCCTGTGAGCGCTACCAGGCGATTCGGAAATCCATGGGGGAACCCGACTCCTTCCGCCTTCGCTTCCGAGCCCAGCTGCGGGAGGCGGTGCGCCAGATCGTACGCCCTAGTCGATCGGCCTCCGAGATTCAAAAGGGCATCGCCACCTATTTGGAAGCTGCGGTTCCCGCCGAGGAGCGAATTCGATTCCAGGCAGTGATCTCGCAGGAATTGAGAAACCTGAACGAAGGGACCTACGCCCGGTACGGACTGCGTCCATCCGAGTTTGAGGCATGGAAACCTGTGCAGGCTGAGTGGGCCACGGGGGGGCGCTGAAGAAAAGCCGATCCACAAGAGAAGAGGCCCGAACCCGGGCCTCTTCTCCTGGGTGACGGAGATACTTACGGGTGCCGGACCCGGCATTGGTCAATGCGCAGAGCCTAGGTCGGACTCCTCACGGACCACCGCCACAATAGTCACCGTTGCTTCCTCGGGGAGGTAGATGAGCCGCAGAGGCTTCACATGCAGCTCGCTGAAGGGTTCTCCGACCTCAGGCAGGATGCGGCCTAGGTTAGGGGAATCACCC
>CAIQPH010000257.1 GCA_903873655.1 uncultured Holophagaceae bacterium
ACCATCCTGCATGCCGTCGAGCAGCACAACCAGGCTCCCAGGCCTTACATCTGGACCGCTAAAGCTACCGATATCCTTGCCAAAGTCATCCGCGCCCGCGCTACGCTCAATGCACCAGTTATTTCGAGCGACCTACACTAGGCGGTAGGCGCTAGCTGCAGTGAAGAGGCGGCCCACAGGGCCGCCTCTTCATTGTTAGCGCGGGGCGGGACGCCCCGCAAATCATATGGCTGCCACCAACAACCTGGCGTACTTCCTGCCGATCCAGGTCGAAGCCAGGGGGCGTTCGAGCTTGCCTTGGCGCAGGTCGCCGAGGGTGAGCAGGGCCAGGTCCAGGACCGGTGCGGCGCCATCCAGGCTGCCTTCGGTAAGTTTCGCCTGAAGCTCCGACCGCTGAATGGCCTGGATCCCATCTTGAAGGCGCACCAGGATCACCAGGGGATCCTCCAAAGCCATCCCCAGCTTCGCGGAGATCTGGGCGATGCCGCGCAGCATGCCATCGATAGCGCAACCTGAAGGCTGGGCGGCAAGCGTGGGTTCCGCGATGGCGATGATGCGGTTGTCGAGGAGCGTCCAGGCACCCTGATACTGGATGCCCTTGTGCCGCCACCGGGCCAGGAAGGCGTCCAGGTCCGGCGCCAGGACAACTGCCTCCGTGGGGCACGTCAGGGCCCGCAGCCAGAGGCGGGCGTCATCGGGAAGGGTGGCGAAGGCGGACAGGGGCATGAGGACTCCAGCTGTCATGACAGTTTATGGGATTCCCCCGCCCGGGCAACCCTCTCCTGTCCAGGCGAAACCGTCCAGGCTTCCGTGACCAAAGTTCAGCCCTCTCTCGCGTAAGGTGGAGGGTGATGCGAGACACGGCGATTTTACTCCTGAACCTCGGCGGTCCGGTGAACCTGGATCAGGTGGAGCCCTTCCTGGCGGCCCTATTCGGCGATCGGGACCTCATCCGGTTGCCGGGTCCGGCTTGGCTGCAGGGGCCTTTCTCCAGGCTCATTGCGAAACTGCGGGCGCCTGGTGCGAGGGGGCGCTACGCAGAGATTGGCGGTGGGTCGCCCCTGCTGCGGGAGAGTGCCTTCCAGGCTTCCGCCCTGCGCTCGGCCCTCCGTGCCGCGGGCCGTGTTGAACCCGTGAAACTCTGCTTCAGATATGCCGCGCCACGGGCCGCAGGAGTCCTGAAGGCCCTGAAGCGGGATGGTGTCAGGAAGCTCGTGCCAGTGACCCTCTACCCCCACGACTGCCGGGCCACCACCGGATCGAGCCTGCGGGAACTGGCCATCGAAGCCGCCCGGGCTGGCATCGAGATCCTGCCAGGCGTGGAGCACTACGCCACAGACCCAGACTACCTGGATGCGCTGGAGGCGCCCCTTCGCGCGGCCTTGCAGGAGTTCCCCACCGCCACGGTGATCTTCAGCGCCCACAGCCTGCCCGTGCGCCAGATCGAGGCGGGCGACCCCTACGAGAAAGAGATCCACGCAACCCGCGATGCTCTGATGGCGAGGATCGGCGAGATCCCCGGGGGTTACCTGCTGGCCTACCAGAGCCGCACAGGCCCGGTGCGCTGGCTGGAACCGCCGCTCAAGTCCGTGCTGCAAGCCATGGGCGGGAAGGACGTCATCGTGGTGCCCATGAGCTTCGTCAGCGAGCACATCGAGACCCTGCATGAGCTGGACATCGAGTACCGGCATGTGGCTAACCAGGCGGGCATCCGGAACTACCGCCGCGTGGCGGCACCCGGCACCGACCCGGCCTACATCCGCTGCCTCACCCGACGCGTCCTGGAGGTCCTTTCATAATTCGCACTCAACATGATTTGTAAACGAAAATCAAAAATTCAATTGAAATTTATGATTATTCTGTAATTATTGGCATGAATATTTTTTAGTCTTGCAAAAGTCTTACATCGCCTATCCTTGATAGTGGAGGTAGGAATGTCGGGTTCTGACTCTTTTGCTCGGCAAGAACCTCGATACCGGATCCGCCAGGTGAGGTTAGATTCGGGGTTCCGGATCCCCATGCTGTGTCGGAACGACCTTCCCGTTTATGAAACGGCCTTCTGGGTGGTGGGGGACCTGCTCGGAAATGCCTACAACACTATGGAAAGCAAACTGCGTTCGGTCGGGCACTTCCTGACCAAATACGGTGACCTAAACTGGACTGATCGCGTCCAAAGTGGGAAGTTCTTAAGCCCAGGAGAAACTGCAGAGATCCAGAAGTGGATGGGATTAGCAATCCATCTTCACGATCCAGACCAGGCTATCAAACAGTTAAGGGTTCAGCCCCACATCAAGGCAGCCCGCGTGGCTTTCCTGCGGCAATACCTCTGCTGGCACGCGGAAGGCCAGATCTACGCAATTCAGGGGAGCACCCAGGCTGATGTGGACCGGGGCTATGAGAAGTGGCTGAAACGCTGGAAGGAGATGGAGGGGAAAGAGATTACAAGCGAGCAGCCACACACCTTGAAGGTGGGCCTCACCCAGGCGCAACGTGAACTGCTCCTCACTGTGATCAAGCCGGGTCATCCGCAAAACCCGTTCATCCCCAAGATGCAAGATCGCAACTACGCAATCTTCATGATGCTGTACGAGCATGGGATGCGAATGAGTGATGTACTCTCGCTCTATGTGGAGGACATTAAACTCTACAATAAGTCCTTCTTGATGGTGGAGCGCAAGAACGACCCGAACGAGACACGGAAAAGAATCGGTGGAGCTAAGCGGCAGGGGCGGACCGCTCGGGAACGGCTTCTCTCCCAGGTCAGCATGAATGCACTTCAGCAGTGGTTGAATGGGGACCGTATGGACGAGAATACGTTCCCCGGTGCAACTGCCTCACATTATGCGTTCGTATCGGAACGATGGAATCCCAAACACCAACGTGTGAATCCGATGAGCGTGCGTCGACTCTCATTTCTCTTCGAGATTCTTCGGACCAAATTCCCCGCTGTAAGAGATGGGCACCGTTTGGTGAAAGTCGGGTTTGATCCAGATTTCAGCCCTCACGACCTGCGCCATGACTGGTGTGTGAGGTTCGTCCTGTCACACCATAAGGACTGGACCCCCCATGACGACTGGACCATGCGGTATGAGATGGGCTGGACTGCCAAGAGCAAGATGCCAGGCTTCTACGCCCGCATCGCTTGGCGGGACCTTGGGGGTAAGGCCGTCGAGAAGATTTCTGCCGCCCGCACCTACGAGGCGCTGAAATTGATCGAGGAAATGCCCTTCTGAGGACAACGAGGAACCGCATGACGCTCCCATCCCAGTCATCCACCGAGTGGATCCGCCCGCATGACCTCCTCACGGAGGTGCTGCCTCCCATCCCTCCTTCGATCACGACTCGGGAACAATTTTCCTGCAACACCGTCGGAATGATCTGGCGGCTTTCGCCCACTCTCGGTCTCGGGATCATCGATTGGAACAAGATCCTGACCACGCCCCGGACCCGAGACATCAAGTCGAAGGAGGGGAAACTTGGCATCATTCGCAGGAATGGCATCCTTGTTAGTCCTACGTCGGTTGGCCTTTCCCATCTCGTCCTCGGCTGGCTGGCATGGAACTACGGCGACAGGCCGGGCGCCTTCCGCAAACTCCGGGAGAGTCACTTTGAGTTCTATGAGTCAAGGACCGTAATCGTAGGGCAGGTTCGTTTGCCGGAGAGCGAGGAGGGCGCGCAGATTACCATGCCGGAGAGCAAGCAGCGGCACGCGGACTACCTCTCAACACAAGATCCCTTGCCCCTCGATGACAACCTCACCCGTCTTGTACCGGAACTGATCGCACAAAACCGCGCCCAACGGGAAAGGCTTGGAAAGGACAATACCCTTGACTGGCCGCTGTTCACCGTGGTCCAGGAGGGGCGTGGTTCATTTCAACGCAAGCGCTCGGCCCTGCCACACGATGACCTCACACAAAACGAGCAACTTGGGAGCAGCAGTATGAACCGAAGGCTCAAACTTCTGTTCGAGGTTCTTCAGGTTCCGGATGGCAAAGGTGGTGTGATCGTGCCCACCTTCTACTCATTTCGGGATGGCATGGTGACCAATATGCAAGCTCGAGGGGTTCCCCTGGAGGTGATCGCGGCCTTGCACAACAAGGGACTGCGGGCATTGGCGCCTTACAATAAGCCCGGAATCTCCTTCGTGAAGACCCTGGACGAAGTGCCTGAGTTCTCTGAAACTGCCGCAGCATTTGAGTTTGCCGAACCCGTCCGAGAGCGGGAGGTGCCAAAAGAGGAAGCTCTGCCCTATTTCGACGTGGACGGGACCTTGTTCGGGAAGTTCGGGCGCTGCGGGTGCATCGGGGCCCCGTGTCCAATTGCCTTCAACGGTTCCATGGACTGCTATCTCTGCCCAGCTTTCCAGGCCATCGTGGAGGGGCCCCACGCAAGAGTTTATGAGCGTCTCTGGCAGATTCGCACGGCCATGAGGGAGGCTGAACTGCCTCAGCGCGAATACACGCGCTACGACAGTCACCTCGCAGCCATCACAGGCATTTTGAAGCGCATCCACCTGATGGAGGAAGCCGCCCAATGAGCATCGACAAACTGATCTCCGATCCAGCCGTGCGGCAGAAGATCTACATCGAAAATGCACGCAAGCTCATCCACGGCGCGTTTGGGATTTCGTTCGATTCCGACCTCTGGCAACTGCCCGCGAAGCGCGAGGCGGGAATGAAGCACACCCTCCTGAATTTTAAAGAATTTCGAGAACCCTTTCGTACCTTACTCAAGGCACTCATCGCCAATGAATCGGCCCCCGTCAGAGGGAGGACTTCCTTTGGCCATGCCACCATCATCAATTCGGCAAAGAAATTGGATCCAGAAATCTCCGGATTGAAAGACCTGACCCTCATCGGCACTTCACATTTCAAGAATGCCGCGCAGCATATCCGGGATAACACGAACTACTCGAATTTCACAAAATGGAAGCACGGCCAGCTATTGGCTATGCTTGCAAAGAGCCTCACGCGGAACCGTCTTACGAAGCGTCGTATCGGGTTCCGGAACCCCTTCTCGGTGCCCGAGGCCGACGGTGACGAGCACCTCATCCCGAGAGGAGCGATCCAGGCGTTTGGGGACATCTGGCAACAGATCATGCGAGCCGGCAGGGATCAGGACCGCATCCTTGCCTGTGCGGTGGCGTTGCTGTTCTGCACGGGGTACCGAATCAACGAATTACTCTCCATGCCTGTGGACTGCTGGCATCCAGGGGTAGGCAAGGACCGCGAGGGTCGTTTCCTCAAGGGTGTGTATCTCGGCTACTCGCCGGAGAAGAATGGCCTGACTGATAACACTTTCCCGAAGTGGATACCCACGGCCCTGGTACCCCTGGTGAAAGCTTGTGTGGACGAGATCTACAGGATCACCGAACCTTTCCGGGAGAACGCACGGGCCATGTTCGAGGGCCGTGTGTACCTGCCGGGGCTCGATGACTCCTGTACCTATACGGGCCATAATGCGGCGAATATGCTTGGGCTCACGGGTAAAGGTCTTAGAGACATGCTTAAGAAGAAGGGCACCTATCAGAAGGTCAAAGGTGTTCGTGGGGGGGGAGGTCATTACGCCATCACGGCCGAGCAGATTCGCGAAATCGTACGGTCCCGGAGTTTCCAGGGCAGGGTCATCACGCGTCCCTGGCCTCAAGAACTGCACGAGTCCCTGTTCGTGGTCAGTGCAGGCTTTTACCAGGTAAATGATGGCGGCATAAATGGGACGGCAGAACGGGTTAAGAGTCACTCTGTTTACAACTTTGTGGCCGACCCGGGAAAGGGCGGCACAGGGATCAGGTCCTGCTTCGAGCGCTTCAACCGGAAGGACACAGAGACCGGTAAGTTCTGGGGTTTCGGGACCCACGATCCTCGGCACACCCTCACTACCTGGTTGTACAAGCACGGTGTCAGCGAACTGCAGGTCGCGGCTTGGTTCGCTCGGGATGTGAAGAACCCTGCCGAGGCAAACAAGAACTACATCCATCTGAAGGCGTGGGAGATAATGCGAATCATTGACGAGAGCCTGTCGAGAGGTGAGTTTCGTGGCCCCTGGGCCGACATCCTGGCGAGTATCAAGGACCCTGTTCGCAGGGCAGAGATCAAGAAGACCATGGTCGGGAACGTATCCTTTAGCAAACTCGGGGTCTGTTCCCATCCCGAAGGGACCACGCCGCCGACCACGCCAGAAGCCTGCGCCCGGTGCCCGGGGATCATTCTCATCAAGGGCAATGAGGGCCACCTCGAGGAGACCCGGAAGCAGCTCGCAGAGTCCGACAGGAAGATAGAGGCGATGAACCGCGTGCTCGAAACCGGGAAATTCCTTAACAAGCATAAGTGGCTATCCATCGAGATGGAACGCCGGGCCGGGCTGGTGGACATGTTGGAGATTCACATGGACGCCACCATTCCAAATGGAACGGCTGTTCAGCGTCCTCCCCGTGCAGAAGAGAAGAAGTGCGTATGAAGAGCTTCCGGCACCTCTCCAAGCAGGACATCCTTCAAATCTGCTCAATCATCGATAACTGGTCGCTGCCCACCCTGTCCTGGGATTCACTCTGCCGCGAAGTGGAAGTGCATTTAAAGCACCGCTATACGAGGCAGGCCTTGGAGCGAAAACCGGAGATCAAGGCGCACTATCAGGTCAAAAAAGAGAAACCGAGCAAGCTGGTCCCAGCGGACGAGGCCGATAAGAAGATCGCCAGGTTGAAAGCCCGCATCGAGGAATTGGAGGAGGCTCTGGCCGCCTACGACGTTCGATTCCTTCGGCATGTCGAGCGAGCCACCGCCTGGAGCAAGTCCCCCGAGGGGCTTGCTGGGAAATGGAAGCCTGAGGAGATGGACTCACCGATGGAGAAGGAGATTCCAATGCTGCGGAGCGAGTGATGGACCCTTCCGGTCCGGCTACTAAAAGCGGCCGCCAGGTCGGCGCCGAATACACCGAGGCGCTGCTGAACTACCTTGAAGCTCTGCGCCAGGAGGGCAAGGGCTTGCCCGCCCGAGCCGGGAAGGTCTCTGTTGCCGCTGTGGCCCTGGCTTCCGGCGTGGACCAGCAGAGCCTTTACAAGAACCCCAGGTGCC
>CAIQPH010000258.1 GCA_903873655.1 uncultured Holophagaceae bacterium
GTTTTCGCATACTTTAGCCGGAACCCTCACCTTCTTCGGCAAGAAGGGAATGGGGACATGTATGGCTGCTACTTGAGCAACGGACACGGTAGGCCCTGTTGGTTGGCCAGGAACCATAGGGGTGAAATGATCATCGAGGTTGAACATGACTAACCCCGTGACGTTTCCGGCCAGGTCGATGCCCTTCAAGAGCGTGCACGAGGACTTAGACGAATTGATCGAACGATTCGCCGATGATCTCAAGCGTCAGGTCATTTACTTTCCGGAGTTCGAAGGCCTGCCAGTTGAGATCTGCGAATACGGTGTCTTTGTTCGAACGAACTGGGTGGATCTCTGGCATCGTCCGAAGGGCGCGGAACTGCCTGTTTACTTCGATTCCTACCTGACTCTGGAAGGGGCTTTCCAGGCGGCATGCGGGATGGTGATTGAGGAGAACCGAACCTCGGTGGAGAGAGGGCCAGAGGCTACAGAGGCCCAAGTTGACAGCAGCGATGATGATCCCGGCCTTGATGCCAAGTCGAGGCCACCAACCCATGTCTGGAAGATTGCCTATCGTGAGTAGGCGTTGCCGGTGAAGACGTCGTGACAGGGCACTCCAGGACGAGTGCCCTGTCATTTTTTTGGGGAGTGTACGACCTTGCTCCCAGTCGTTCTGGACACCTTGTCAATGACTGCCGTCGTCTTCCATCTCAACCACCTGAAAGGCCCGGGAAAGGCGCGTCGAAACGTCTTCCCAGAGTCGGATTTCAGCCGGGTGCAACTGGATGATGGGCCCTGCAACGGTTGCCATCATGATCACGTTCTCACCTGGTCGATGCGGCACCAGGTCCTCGTCGACGAAGATCGGACCAGCAGCACGATGAATGATGGCCCAATCGGGAACAGGGCTGTAGCTCATCTGGAGGAACACGAAGTAGCTATCGCCTGGTTGTGGCTGGAAGTGCTTGGGTGTCTCCGTAAGAAGGCGATGAGCCGTTTCCACCCCGTAGCGATTCAGGGCCTCGTCAGGGGTGACGATGAAGTGTCCACGGCGATCGGTGACCCCATCCACCTTGCCCCTGAAGGGCCGGTAGAGCGCCTCGATAATTCCCCGCCAGCCCCCCTCGGCCACCCCTGTCTGGGGGAAGTAAGGATTCGCCAACAGGTGGGTAGGGGGCAGATGCGCCGACAAGGTACGCCAGAAGTGGGCTGCCCAATCTGGGGGGCCAGAGGTCTCGGTGTCCCCCAGCGATGACAGCGATGGACTCGCTGCCAGGTATCCAGAGGTTTGCAATGGTGGGGTGGGCAGTCCTTGGAGTGTGGTTTCGGTGGCGCGCATGTTGGCGATCTCCCTTTTTGGTTCTGCGGCGTTTGGGGGTTGGCTCTGGCGAGGCTTCGGGCAGTGGTGGCGTGATGCGTGGTTCCAGAAGTAAGGGGAGGTCCCTGTCCGGGTCGAAGGAGAGCCCATGTTTGGTGAGCAGCCTTTTTGGTGAGAAACCTCCGGGGACCTTACTGGCAGCGAGATAAGCCCCTTTTAGTGGTCCCTCAACCATCCGAAACCCGAGGCCGTAGAGTTGGCCGTTTTCGCGATGAATTTGCGGCACAACGCGGAGCCCCGTTTCAGCCAAGACGCTGGCGAAGTCGCCGAAGGTCTTGCAGCGCGGCAAGGACTCACGGATGAGGCGGGCAAAAGTCTCGCCGACTTCGGTAGTGACGCTAGGGATCTCGACATCTAGCGCGTCAGGTTCCCACAGGGAAGGAGCGTCGGTCGCAGTCGGGGTCGGTTCATGCCTGATGTTCGGAAGTTCGAGGAGGCCAAATTCTCGCTCCAACATTCGACAGGAGCGTTTGGTTTTGAACCGCTCGAATGATTGTGTGATCGGTCGCCCTGCAAGATCGAAAGCCATGGTGATCGCGTGGAAGTGGTCGGTGGTTCCATCGAAATGTCGCCAAACTGAGTAGAGCGACCCGGCGTAACCCTGTTCTTCGATGAACCGTTGAGCCACGTCCATCATCTCTTCGTCAGTCAGCCTGTCGGTCGGCGCAAAGGCCCCCATGAGGTGGACCACGGGCTTTTTCAACCCAGGGCGCAGCGTCCTTAGAAGCTCGAATTCATAGGCGAGTTCCTTGGCCGTCACACCGACCATGTTTCCACCGAGGTGGACCGCGCCGTCCCTTGCCACGTAGGCGCAAGTGGACTTGAAGTCTTGATTGTGAGTCGTTTTCCCGATCACGGCTCCTCCTCCAGGGGGGTGCCCATCAGGTGAAGCTCGACTTCCTCAAGGTGAGCATCCAGGTCCCTCAGAACCTGGAGCATTGCGGCATGACCGGGGTCATCGCCGGAGTTGAGGGCCTTGGCGATTTGGTTGACATTGACGCCAATTCGCCGAAGTTCACGGTAGGTTTTCGCGTCGGTTAAAGATCTTGGCATTGGTAAATGCTTTAGAACACGCCTAAATGCATCGGATTTGGACAAGTTGTACAGCTTGGCGAGATTATCAAGAGCCGCCATATCATCCTGATCTACTCGAACTTGAAGATTAGAACGGGCCCGAAGGGATCGCCGCGTATGGTGCAGGTGAAGGGCGCAGATATGGCCAAGTGAGGGGTGGACCTGAACAGATCGTCTACCGCAGAGGACGCCTCGATGCGTGATCACATTGCAGGGGCTCGAAGAAAAGATGCTGGACATGATGGGCCTAGGCAAGGGTCTGAATCGTCGTGGATGGGGGCCTTGATGGGGTGATTGGCGAACCGGGAAAACGATAAGCAAAGCGCATCGCCCGGTGAGCGGGGTCCAGGGGGTATCCCCTGGCAAGGAGGTTCACGCGTTCATTGGCCCGTGGGGCCTATGAACGTGTTAACACGACTTGCGTATGTAAAGGATCAGGCGGAACAGGCCAAGGATCATGCCTATTGAAGAAGAGCACAAGCCATTCATTTTTAGTAACTGGCATAGTTTTAAGAAGGAATAAGAGTTTGACGAATGGGCGGACTAGTCGCTATGAATTAGATGAGGTGGATTCCATGAAATCATTTGAAGATTGGACTCCAGTGAACCATGCGCCAGATCAAGGGGTGTTGGTGTTCATTAAGTGTCATTTATCATCATCTGAGAGCAAGGAAGTAGAATTACTTGCCA
>CAIQPH010000259.1 GCA_903873655.1 uncultured Holophagaceae bacterium
AGCACCCCTACAGCGACCGCAGCGCCGTGGAAGCGGTGCTCCGCAACCGGGCAGAGGGGTAGGCATGAACCCTCTCGCCCAAACAACCTTGGAGAGCGCTGGTCGCGGAAGGCTCGGAAGAAACGCGAAAGGCGCGGAAAAAAGCAGGGGCGTCCTTTCCCAAAGCATGGGCTGGATCCCAGTGGCGCCCAACCCGCGTCCTAAAAGCGCGGCCTGGGCGCCACTGGGATCACTTCCGGCAGGGCCGGAAGCTGCCTTCGGCGGGCCCGTGCGACGAGGATCATGGTCCCTTCTGTGTTTTCTGCGATGTTCCGTGTCTTCCGTGACCAGCAGAAATCTCATGGGGTTGTCTGGTCCAAGCGCTGGAACCACCAAGTGGCAGGTCTCTGTGTCCTCTGTGGATTTCTGTGTCCTCTGTGTTCCGTTTTTTGGGGGCCTCAGTTGACGCGCATCCACCGAGTCACGGGTCCGGACGACCCAGTCATTCGCGAGGCGGCGGCGATCCTCCTGGCGGGGGGTCTTGTGGCCTTTCCCACGGAGACGGTGTACGGCCTGGGTGCGGATGGCCTGAACTCCGAGGCGGTGGCCCGCATCTATGCCGCGAAGGGCCGACCGGCCACGAATCCGATGATCCTGCACGTGGCGGCCGTGGAATGGTCCCGGTCCCTGGTGTCCCAGTGGCCTGAAGCGGCTCAGCTCCTGGCGGAACGCTACTGGCCCGGGCCGCTCACCCTGGTGCTGCCGGCCGCAGCAACTGTGCCCGCCATCGTCCGGGCCGGCGGCCCGACCGTGGCGCTCCGCTGCCCGGCCCATCCGGTGGCCCAGGCTCTGCTCCGCGCCGTGGGGCGGCCGCTCGCCGCGCCCAGCGCGAATCGCAGCCAGCACCTGTCTCCCACCCTGGCCGAGCATGTGGCCTCGAGCCTCGGCGAGGCCGTCGACCTGATCCTGGATGGTGGCCCCACCCGGGCGGGTCTCGAGTCCACCATCCTCGACCTGAGCGGGACCCGGCCCAGGATCCTGCGCCCTGGCCCCGTCACGCCGGCTGAACTCACGTCCATCCTCGGTCCCGTGGACATCTGGGAGGGGGCCACCGCGGTCGGAGCGAGACAGGATGCGCCGGGCATGGCCGAGCGCCACTACGCGCCCCGGGCCCGCCTGGAACTGGTCGACCGTGGCGCAGGTCTGACTTCCTCTGCAGGCCGTGTGGCCTATGTGGGGATCGGCGCCCTTCCTGCCTTGCCTGCCGGTGTACGCGGCGTGCTCCTGCCTCTGAATGCGGAGGCCGTGGCTGCACAACTTTATGCGCTGCTCCACGAACTGGATGGCGCGGGCTTCGAGCTTATCGTCATGGAGCGGCCGCCGGAAGGCGAGGCCTGGCTGGCCGTTCAGGACCGCCTGCAGCGAGCTTCCGCGAAGGAGCTGGCATGAGCACGCAGCAGGAGCAGAGGCTCCATCTCCGCGAGCAACCGCGAGCGGGAGGTCGCACCGCGACCGTCAGATGGAGTGCCACTTTGGCGCAGCCGAAGCCCGAGCGCGAGGCAGGAGCCGAGCGCCACCGGACATTTGTCTGGCCCCAAAGGGGTGAGGCCCAGGATGGGCCGAATGAAGGGTTCGGCACAGGGAGGCTCCGACTCCGCGAGTGCAGCGAGCGGGAGCGCGCGCTGCGCGCGTCCGGCGGAGGTGCCGCATGAGCCTCTGGTCTCTGTTCCAGGCCGCCTCCCAGGTGGGAGGGGAGGTGCTCGGGGATGGCGCGGTGGTGCCCTCCTCGCTGTCTCTGGACACCCGCACGCTCCAGCCCGGCGCCTGCTTTGTGGCCCTGCGGGCCGAGCGGGATGGCCATGACTTCACCCCCCAGGCCGTTGAGAAGGGCGCCGGGGCCCTGCTGGTGGATCATCCACTTGACAGTGACTGTCCACAGCTCGTGGTGCCGGATACTCTGGCGGCCCTCCAACGCTGGGGGCAGACGCGCCTTGCCGCCGTGCGGCCCAAATTCGTGTTCGGTGTCACCGGCAGCGTGGGGAAGACCAGCACTAAGGATCTGCTGGCCGCTGCCGTGGCCGGATGGAAGACGCCGGGAAACCGCAACAACACCCTGGGTGTGCCCGAGGCGCTGGCCACCTTGCCCGAGGGCCTGGGTTCCGCCGTGCTTGAGCTAGGCATGAGCACCCCCGGGGAAATCCGGCGACTCACGGAGATCGCACCCCTGGACGCGGGCCTGATCACCATGGTGGGCACCGCACACATCGAGTATTTCGCCCAGGGTCAGGTGGGCATCGCCGAGGCCAAGGGTGAACTGGTCGCCGGGTTGGTCCGCGGGGGGATCTGGGCACATCCGGCCGCGGATAAGTGGTGCTGCTGGATTGCCGAGCAGCCCTGGGCCCGCCACGCCGAAGCGCTGCCGGTCGGCGACGGCCAACTCTTCGGCTGGGAGGCTGCGGAATCTCTTGGCGCGGCAGGCGGTTCCTTCCGGTTGCGTACCCCCGCGGGTCTGATTCCCGTCCGCATCCAGTTGCAGGGCGAGCATCAGATCCGCAACGCCGCCCTGGCGGCGGCCCTGGCCATCCGGCTGGGATACGATCCAGAACAGGTGTCCCTCGGACTTGGCATGGTGGTACCGGAGCCGGGGCGCGGCCGCTTGCATGGGCTGCCCGGCGGCGGCTGTCTGCTGGACGAGACCTACAACGCCAGCCCGGACTCCATCCTCGCCTGCGCCCGGGCCCTGCTGCAACTGCCCGGCGGCGAAACCGTGGCCGTGCTGGGATCCATGCGGGAACTGGGAGCGGAGGCGCCGAGGATCCACCGGGAGACCGGCGCCGCCCTGAAGGCGCTGGGACTATCACGCCTCTGGGCCTACGGCGATTTCGCAGGAGATTATGCGGAAGGCTTCGGCCTGCGCTCGGTGGCCTTCCCGGATTTCAAGGCTCTGCGCGACGATGTGGCGGGCCTCTCCGCAATTCCACCAGGAGCCCGTATCCTGGTGAAGGGAAGCCGTTTCTGGCGCGCCGAACGCGCCGTGGATTGGCTCCTCGCTCACTGACTTCAATACTCCAGACTCCGGACGACTCATGCTGCCTTGGCTCCTCCATCCTTTCCGCGATCTGGGGCCCGGTTTCTCGGTCTTCCGGTATGTCACCTTCCGCACGGCCATGGCCGCCGCCACGGCCATGCTTCTGAGCCTGCTGCTGGGGCCCTGGGTGATCCGCACGCTGACGGCCCTCAAGATGGGCCAGCACATCCGCGACGAAGGCCCCGAGAACCACCAGAAGAAGGCCGGCACGCCCACCATGGGCGGTATCCTGGTCCTGATCGTCATCACCGTCTCCACGTTGCTCTGGTGCGACCTCAAGAGCGGCGCCATCTGGGTGGCTCTCCTGGCCCTGCTGGGCTTCGGAACGGTGGGCGCCTTCGACGACGCGCAGAAGCTCCTCAAGAAGCAGAACCTCGGGCTCGGCAGCTGGCAGAAGATGCTTCTGCTCACGGGCATCTCGCTGCTGGTCGCCTGGCTCATCCTGCACTATGGACTGAGAGGCACTGCCACCAGCCAACTCTCGGTGCCCTTCTTCAAGAACTTCCGGCCCAACATCGGCGTTTTCCTGATTCCCTGGATCTGGCTGGTGATGGTGGGCACGAGCAATGCCGTAAACCTGACGGATGGCCTGGATGGGCTCGCCATCGGGGGCACGCTCATCGTCTCCCTCACCTACGCCATCCTGGCCTATGTCGTGGGCAACTCGAAAATCGCCGCCTACCTGGTGGTGCCCTACGTGCCTGGTGGCGCTGAGCTGTCAGTGTTCATGGGCGCCATGGCAGGAGCCTGTCTGGGCTTTCTCTGGTACAACGCCCATCCGGCGGAAGTCTTCATGGGCGACACGGGCTCGCTCGGGCTGGGCGGAGCGCTGGGCACGGTGGCCGTGATCATCAAGCAGGAGGTGCTGCTGGTCATCGCTGGTGGCCTGTTCGTGCTGGAGGCCGTGAGCGTGATCCTGCAGGTGGGCAGCTTCAAGCTGCGCGGGGGGAAGCGCATCTTCCGAATGGCGCCCTTCCACCACCACCTTGAGTTGGGCGGATTGCAGGAGACCAAGGTCGTCATCCGCATGTGGATCACGGCCATCGTCTGCTCGATCCTCGCGCTCAGCTCGCTGAAACTGCGATAGGCCTCGGTCTTATGGGCAGGGGTTGGCCCAGGATGTAGCCCTGGCCCCAGGGCACGTCCGCGTCCATGACCGCCTCCAACTCTTCGAGCGTTTCGATGCCCTCGGCAATGAAGCCGACGTGCATGCTCTGGGCGAAATGGGCAAGCGCGTTGAGCAGCGCGGCCTGATAGGGGCGGCGGTGAACCTGCTCCACGAGGCTGCGGTCGGCCTTGATGAAGTCGGGTGCGATCCGGGCCATGTGGGTGAGGCTGGCCACGCCCGCACCCAGGTCGTCCACCGCCACGCGCAGACCAAAGTCGCGGAGCCGCTTGGTGTAGCCCTGCAGGGCTTCCAGACCGTGGATGCCCTGGGATTCGGTGAACTCCATCACCACGGATTCACGCGGAAAGGGCAGGGCCTCCAGCCAGTGGGGCAGCCGGTCCCAAAAGCCCGGCGCCTGGAAACTGACGGGCTCCAGATTCACAAAGTGGAGGCAGCTGTCGTCACCCGTGTGGGCGAGGGACTGAAACGTGGATTCGAGGAACCTCAGGTCGAGGATCAACCGGTCTTCGAGGCGGAGTGCGGGGTTCTGCAGAATGGGACCCACCGGCTTGGCAGTGCCATCCGCACCCTGATACCAAGCCAGGTATTCCAGCGCCATGAGGCGGTTGTCGATCAGGCGATACATGGGCTGGACGTGCGGCACGATGGTGCCCTCACCGCTCAGCATGCTGTCCAGGATGCCCATGGGCATGTTCACACCACCTTCGATCCAGGGACCCTCTGTCATTGTAGCGCGACCAGGGGCCGATGTCCTTGGTGTGTTCAGCTGTACTACGCAGTGTTCGAATACGTGGACAGGCTCCTGGACAGGCTAGTCTGGAAGAGGGAGGTGGCATGCGCACGGTGGTCATGGGGGCAGGGCGGTCAGGGCTCGCGGCGGCGCGATTCCTCGCATCGCAGGGAATTCCTGTCGTGGTGACCGATCGTTCGCCAGGACCTGACCCAGCCCTGGAGATCGATCTGGCGAAGCGGGGCATCCCGGGCGTATGGGGTGATCATCCTTTCGTACTATTGGAAGGTTGCGAGGAACTCGTCATCAGCCCGGGAATTCCCCGCACCACCCCCTTCGTGGTCGAGGCGATCGCCCGCGGCATTCGAATCATCGGCGAGGTCGAACTGGCTCACCAGGCGCTTCGAGGACGGAACGACGGCAGCCGGATCCTCGCGGTGACCGGTACCAACGGGAAGAGCACCACCACGGATCTGGTGGCGCATCTTCTGAACGCCTCCGGGATTCCCGCCACTGCCTGCGGAAATCTTGGTACGCCCATGATCGAAGCAGTACAAACGGCGCCCGCAGGCATGACCTTCGCCCTGGAACTGAGCAGCTACCAGCTTGAATCGATCCAGTCCTTCCATGCGGAGGGCGCCGCCTTCCTGAACCTCACGCCGGACCACCTGGCGCGCCACGGCACCATGGAATCCTATCGGAACACCAAGCTGCGGATCTTCGAGAGACAGGGTTCTGCTGACCTGCGAGTGGTCCCTGCTGCCCACCCAGAGTTGTGGCGGGACGCGCCTGGAAGTGGACGGACAGCCCGGTTCGGCTGGAGGGAATGCGAGGCCTGGTGCGATGGCGAGGGCAGCATCAACCTCCATGGGGAGCCCCTGCTGCACCGGTCCGAACTTCAGATTCCCGGCGACCACAACGTGGAGAACGCCCTGGCGGCCTGCCTTCTGGCCAGCCATGCCGGGGCCGCCCTCGAGGGCCTGCGCGAAGGCCTGCGCAGCTATCCGGGCTTGGCTCATCGCTTGGCCTTCTGCGGCGAGAGGGGCGGCGTAAAGGCCTACAACGATTCCAAGGGCACCAACGTCGATGCCACCCTGACGGCCATTCATGCCCTGCCCGGGCCGCTCGTGCTGCTGCTCGGCGGCACTGACAAGGGTGCCAGCTACGCACCGCTGCGGGAGGCCCTGGCCGGCAAGCTGCGGCGACTGGTCTTCCTGGGCGAGGCGGTCCCCCAGCTCATCCGGGACCTGGGCGACCTTCCCCATGAGGTGGTGCCGACCTTCGACGAAGCCGTGCGCGTGGCGCTCGCCCTGGCCAGACCCGGCGACCAAGTGCTCCTCAGCCCGGCCTGCGCCAGCTTCGACCAGTTCGACAATTTCGAGCGGAGGGGCGAGCGGTTCGAAGCCCTGGTGGCGGCCTGGTCCAAGATCCTGGGAAGTCCCCGTGCGTGATGCAGCCGTGATCGCCGCCGACCTGCGCGCCATGCTCGGTGCGGATGCCGTTCTTACGGAGGCCGAAGACCTGGTCAAGTACGAATCAGGCTGGCGCTACGGGAAGGGCAAGGCCCTGCTGGTGGCTCGTCCTGGCACCACCACGGACATTTCCAAGCTCATGGCTTTCTGCCATGCCGAGGGTCTGCGGGTGAGACCCCAAGGCGCCAACACGGGGCTGGTCGGCGCCTCGAATCCCGATGCCAGCGGCGAGATGCTCGTGCTCAGCCTGGAGCGCCTGACCAGGCGCCTGGAGATCGATCCCATCAACCGGACAGCGGTGGTGGATGGCGGTGTGCTGTTGAGTTCCCTGAACGCGGCACTCATCCCTCACGGACTCATGTTTCCCATCGACCTTGGCGCGGATCCCACCATCGGCGGCATGATCGCCACGAACACCGGCGGCACCCGGCTCCTGAAGTACGGCGACGTGCGCCACAACCTTCAGGGCATCGAAGTGGTGCTGGCGGACGGCACCGTGGTCGAGGCGCTGAATCACCTCCGGAAGAACAACACGGGCCTGGACCTCAAGCAGCTCTTCGTGGGTACCAGCGGTACCCTCGGCGTCATCACCGGCGCGGTGCTGCAGGTGGTGCCCCTCCCGCGGCAATCCGCCACGGCCCTGGTGGGCTGCGCCTCCGGGGCGACGGTGCTCGCCCTGCTGCAGAACCTGGAGCGGGAACTGGCCGATGTGTTCACGGCCTACGAAGTCATCAGCGCCAATGCCCTCGCCCCGGTCTTCTCCCACAATACCGATCTCCGGAATCCCTATGGAGTCGGCCGGCCTCCCGCCTACACGGCTCTGGTAGAGCTATCGTCCACTCTCCCACTGGATGCCCTGAACCTGGCGGGGGTGCTGGAGGAGCGACTGGGGGCCTTCCTGGAAGGCGAGGCAGGAGAAGGCATCACGGATGTCTTCCTGGGCAAGCCTGAGGATTTCTGGGCCATCCGCCACCACATCAGCGAAAGCCTGCGCAGCGAGGGCAAGGTGCTGGCCTTCGACATCAGCGTCCCCAGGAGCCGGATGGCCGCTTTCACCGACGCTGCTGTGGCCCTGCTGGCGAAGGACTACTCCTTCGTGCGGGCCTGTGACTTTGGCCACTGGGGCGATGGCGGCACGCACCTCAACCTTGTCTGGGACGAGACAACTGCACCCGTAGCGACGGCAGAGCTGGTGCCTGAACTCCAGTCCCGCATCTACGATCTGGCTGTGAAGGGCTTCGACGGCAGCTACAGCGCCGAGCACGGCGTCGGCCCCCACAACCAGCGCTTCTACGATGCCTACACGCCGGAAGCGGTCCGCAGGCTGAGCGGGGCCATCAAGGCCCATCTTGATCCGGACCGGATCCTGGGAACAACACGGCTGGACTGATTTTGTTCGCTTCGGGCACTCCCCCTGCGGGTTGGTTTCGGCGGAAAGCGCCGATCGCAACCCGAGGCTCTCAGCCCCGAAGGAGACGCTGCTCAAGGAGGCTTTGAAAGTCCCGTCGTCCATCTGCAACGAGATACAGAAAAACCATTTTCCCGACTATCCGATAAATGATTCGATAGGGCGGAACAACCACCTGGCGAAAGTCCAATATGCCCAGTGCTTGCAGTTCCCTTGGATGAGCGCCGCGTTCGGGGAACTGCGCCAGATCAGAGCCTGCCGCTAGAATGTCCCCCAGCACTCGTTCCGCCAAGGCTGGTCCCTCTTGTTGCATCAGGTAGCCCGAAATCTCGACCAGATCGCGCTCTGCCCCTGCTGTGACTTGAACGCTGAAACGCATCTATGCACGCCCCCGGGTCTTCAGGCGCTTCGCCACTTCCGAAAGCGGGACAACCTTTCCGGCAGCGACGTCCTGACTCCCAAGAGCCAGCAGTTTGAGCAATGCGAGCGTCTCCTGCGTCTCCTCGTAGGAGGCCACATCCTGAAGCACGGCTTTCGCTTCTCCGTTCTGAGTGATTACAAGAGGTTCCCTGCGCTCCGACAGTTGAAGCAGAACTTCCGCAGCATGGGCCTTGAGATGGGTGATGGGCTTGACCTGAGTTGAATAGTGCATTGGGCCTCCGTAGGTCCTAATATAGTCCTTTAACGGTCCTCACACAATTCAATACCTCAGGTCCGCCGAAAACAACCGCATCGACCGGAGTAACTGAAAGAGGCTCCCGATTTCGGGAGCCTCTTTTTTGGAGAGAGTAAAGATCAGGCCTTCGAATGCGGCTTCTGCACCCAGAAACGGGCGGGCAGGTAGCAGATGCCCATGAGGATCAGCTGGCTGGCGATGAAGCCGGTCAGGGCGTAGAAGGCCTGGTCCATGAAGCCGTAGGAGTGAAGCCCCACGCCGAGCATGTTCACGCCGAACCAGGAACAGGCCGTGATGACGTTGCCGAACATGGCCATGATCATGGTGCCGCGCTCGCGCACATAGCCGGCCCAGCGGGCGTGGAGGATGATGGCGTTCCACAGCACGATGAGCAGGGCGCCGTTCTCCTTGGGATCCCAGCCCCAGAAGCGGCCCCAGGACTGGTCGGCCCAGATGCCACCCAGCACGGTGCCCACGAAGCTGAAGAACAGCGAGAAGCAGATGATGCCGTAAGCCATATCGGCCAAAGCCTTGTCGGTCTCCACATCGACCTTGGCGACGATGTGCTTGCGCAGGGCATAGGCGATGGCGATGGCGCCCGCCAGGAAAGTGCCGGAATAGCCGATGGTGATGGTGACGACGTGGGTGGCCAGCCAGAAGTTGGAGTCGAGCACGGCGCGCATCATCTCCATGGTGTCGCCCTCGGTGCCCAGGTTCTGCGCCACGATCAGCGAGGCGAAGCCGGCGGCGGCAGCGACAGCGGTGCCGAAGCCCTTGCGGTACATCCGCTCGACAATCAGGCCAAGGATCACGGCGCCCCAGCCCACGAACACGGCGGAGGAGTAAAGGTTGGTTACCGGGGGACGGCC
>CAIQPH010000260.1 GCA_903873655.1 uncultured Holophagaceae bacterium
ACCCCAGGAAACCACCCGAAATTCGCTTCCCGCCGTTCAAATCGCCACCAAGGAATATTGATTGGAAAGAGTTGAAAAAAATAATCCTACAAGCTCCCTTACTGCGCTCAACCGGACACTAGTGATGTCGCATAATTTAAAGGAAACTGCCCACCCCGTAATGACGGGACCCCATCGAACGAAAGAAGCGCAGACTGGGGTGAGCCGGCAGGTGAGGTCGGGATGTCCTGGGTGCAGTCAAGCCCGCAAGTTAGCTGGACCCGGAGTCCGTCGAGCACCCCCTTTTGCAGCCTGGGACTGTGGTCCCGAAGCGCGTGTTTCAGAGTCCGAACAGATGGGCTCCGCGCCGCCTACTTCATCCTCGGCCGCAACACCCCCTACCGGAAACTGGGTGCGGCCTTCTTCGACCGCCTCGCTACTACGAAGGCCACTGCGAACATCATCCGCAGTCTCCGGGCCCTCGGTTAGGATGTCAACATCACCCCTGCTGCATGATCCCTGTTTCCAATACCGAACTTCCAATTTCATCTTATCTAGCCCGCAGGATTCCCGTCTATGCCAGTACCTTCGGAATACCAACGTGCGACTCAATACTTCGAAAAGTTCATGCATGACGTTTGCGAAGAGTCTGGTCTAAGCACCTCGCATGCGGCCTACAACATGGTCGTCGGAGTCCTTCACGCTTTCCGGCGTCGCTTAAGCATCAAAGATGCTCTGCGATTTGCCAATGCACTACCACCCGTGCTTCGGGCGCTTTATGTCGCGGACTGGGATGCCGATGAAACCAAACAACCTTTCCAAGACATCGCCACCATGACCAAGGAAGTAAAATCCTTGCGCGCCGAACACAATTTCTCGACTGACACTGCAATTCACGATGTGGCAGTTGCGCTTCGCCGTAACATCATTGAGTCCGATTTCGATCAATTGCTATCTACCTTCCCCAAGGGTGCGAGCGATTTCTGGCATGTTAAATGATTGGGGGTTGATGGTTTTCAATCAGCACACCTTCCTCCGTTCGCCCGGGCTCTGATCCTCCCCTCAGCGCCTCGGTGCAGGCAGGGCTGGTCAGCTACAATCGTTGGGCTGGTCCAGGAGGCGCGTCGCCCATTCCTGAGTGCTTACCTCCAATTCCGTTACCTGATTATCGGCGAGCCTCAGCCTAATAACCTTGCCCTTGACATTTGAGACCATTGGTCCTAGTGTTGGTCATGGCCCGACCGGACTGCTTGCCCGAACCCTTCCATGCACTCGCCCTTCGATACGGGGGTGTGGATGCCCTCGCCAAGGCGTTCGGGGTTACGCGGAGAACAATCAATCGTTGGGCGGATGGCTCAAGGAAGCCTCAAGGCCCCGCCAGGATCCTCCTGGGCCAAATGCTGGAAGGGATTGCGCGGAGCCACAGGGAGAGCGTCAGATGAAGAGTCCAAGGAAGGGATCAGGGCCAGAGCCGTCCAAGGAGATTGAGACAAAGCCTCCCATGGCGGAGACCGTCGTGCAGACGGCTGCCTCGGCCTCAAAGAATGTCACCGGCCCTGTGGGTGCTGAGGAGCCCATCGGCCTTGCCGAGGATTTCCAGGGCGCAACCGCCTCGAGCGAGAGTGGCCCGGCAAGTGTGAATGTTATTGACGCGGCTCCCGGTGTGGAGACGATAGCGTCTCCACCGATCGCGCCGCATGTTTCTCCTTTCGAGGCGATTCGTCGGGTGGACGAAGATGGGAATGAGTTCTGGTCGAGCCGTGATCTGGCGAAGGTCCTCTCCTATGGGGACTACACCAACATGGAAAGGGTTGTTGGAAAGGCTAAAAAGGCTTGCTTTAACAGCGGGCAGGCCCTGGAGGATCATTTCCGTGATGTCGCGGAGATGATCGCGATCGGAAAGGGCGGGAAGCGCGGGTTCAATACCGTGCATCTTTCCAGGTATGCCTGCTACTTGGTTATCCAAAATGCAGATCCTACTAAAGATACTGTCGCTCTTGGCCAGACCTACTTCGCAGTTCAGACGCGCCGCCAAGAATTAGCGGACAACGGAGATGCTCAGGCCATCGAAGATCGTCGCCGATTGGTGATCCGGGCCGAGGTCCGTGAGCACAACGTCAATTTGGCGGATGCTGCCAAGGGTGCTGGAGTTTTGGAACCAATCGACTACGCGATTTTCCAGAACCATGGGTACATGGGGCTCTACGGAGGGCTAGGTGCGAAGGCTATTCACGCTCGAAAGGGGCTGAAGCGCAGCCAGGAAATCCTGGACCACATGGGGAGTTCTGAACTGGCCGCCAACTTGTTCCGTGCGACACAGACGGAAGAGAAGCTCCGACGAGAGGGAATCACCGGGAAAGCGAACGCCAACCGAGCTCATGAGGAGGTTGGCAAAAAGGTCCGACAGACCATCGCCGAGCTTGGCGGCACACTGCCCGAAGACCATCCATCCGCCGAGAGCATCAAGGTGCTAGAGGCGCGGGAGAGGCAGGCTAACAAAACAGGTAAGGGCTCGGCTGGCGGGAAATGATAACCAGCGGAAGGGTATTGACCGCTGCTAGGCCGCCTGCCTCATCCAAGCCAGTTTCAGGAGTGGTTGTGGCATGGCCGGGGTGCGGACGGCTACCGTCAACAGACGGGGAAGCATGGACTTCAGATCGAAGCGCCGGTTGAAGCGGTACTGGAACTCGGCCAGGTAGCGGTCCAGGTGTGCCCTACCGACCCAGCGGGTCACGCCCACAATGTTCCCCTTCAGGTTCCCCAGGACGGTGTTCACCCAGGGGAAGGCCGGATGCTTGGCCGAACGCCACCCGCCCGGCATCTTGTGGGGCTCGTGCTTGAACCCGGCTTCGTCCAGGAAGTTGTATGCCTGCCAGCCATCCGTCAGGATCGTCGATCCCTTGGCGAAGCCTCGCCCAAACCAGGGCTTCAGATCCCTGGCTGCCACATGCTTCAGTGCCTTCATTCGCAGGTGCAGGACGGAGGCGGGGTTCGCCGGGTCGGTCTGGACGGCCACGACGAAGGGGGTCTTACCCGCTGCGCCCCGGCCCCGCTTCCCGAGGTGGCGTTCTCCGCCCATATAGGCGTCGTCCACCTCGATCCGGCCCGAGAGGACCGTCTGGGCCTCCCGCTCCAACATCACCTGCATGATCTTCTGCTTCATGGCCCAGGCCGTCTCGTAATGGACCCCAAGCTGGCGCTTCAGTTCCAGGGCGGAGACGGAGTGCTTGCCCTGGGTGAGCAGGTGCATGGCCTGGAACCAGACCGTGAGGGGGAGCTTTTTGCCCTGAAAGATGGTCCCGGCAGTCGGGCTGGTCTGCTTCCGACAGTCCTGGCACTGGAACGGGCCACGGGACAGGCGGCAGTGCCGGGTGGACCCGCACTCGGGGCACTCGAAGCCTTGGGGCCAGCGGGCCTTGCAGACTGCCTCGATGCACTGTCCCTCGGTGCCATAGCGGGCCATGAACTCGCGCAGCGAGAGGCCCTTCTGAAATTGGATGTCGTACCTTGGCATGTCGCGTTCTCCACCGAAATCATCGGTTCCGGTGGTGGACACTTCCTGTCGCATCCGAAGAAAGCTGAGGCAACGCCTACCCTTTTGGTAGCACCGATGCCTGGCTTTCAGGCTGAGGGTCGCCGATAATCAGTTTCCGTTAAATGTATGGTTGATTCGAATTTTAGGGGTAAACCATGATCGCAACTTTATTTATAGCCGTTGGAATACTGTTCTTCTGGATGGTTTTCAATGCGTTTTCCTCACAAGAAATCAAGGGCCGTGGATGGGGGTTCGGAGTGCGAACCTACCATCGAGACGACGAGCCCATCTGGTACTGGGTGACTCTATCGTCCTACCTTGTCTGCGCAATTTGGGCTACCTCGTTTGGCGTTCTGGCCGCTTTCAAAATGCTCTCAAATTCAAAGTAGATCACTGCGCGTGACTCTCCGCTCATCTCGGACCTCGATTGAATTGCCTTCAACCCTGATCGGTGTTTATCAGCAATTATCGGTGTTCATCCGTGGCGAGTTTGTTCTTTGCTTTCTTTGGTGCCGCTTTTTCCGCCCCCATCGGTGGCTGCCTGGGCCCCGCTAGTGCACCCCGCCTGAAATACGTGAATCAGTGGCGATGATGGCGGGGTGCACCTCCATCGGGGCAAAGCCCCTCTGGCGCCAGGGCACGCGTTGCGTGTCCTGGCTGTCACCCCCCTGGGGGCACTGCCGTGCCC
>CAIQPH010000261.1 GCA_903873655.1 uncultured Holophagaceae bacterium
CTTCCGCGCCGGGTATTTGTGCGTCCCCGCATTGAATCTTGGGCCGTGCTGATTCATTTGTTGGCGTTCAAGCGCCTGATGGGCCTGAACGATGACGACCTTATAAAATTCCAGTCGAATCACGGCATAGCGACCATAGTGTCAAGAACGATCCAATAGGTGGGTGTCAGCGATCGGTCCAAGGGGCTGAAATGAGCGAGAAGTTCAAGGCCATCCCCAAGCCCGACGTGTCTGATCTGCAGTCGGAGCAGCAGCCTGATTCAGCGCTGTCCATAAATGCGGGGGGGGGGGGATTACGAATCCTGAAGGAGGGTCCCCCAGCACCGGAACCGAACTGCGCCGGCAGGCCGAAGTACGCCTCCAAGGGAATTCGGCCTCGCTGGAAAATTTGAAGGCTCTGCCGCCCGAAGAGGCTCAGCGCTTGCTCCATGAGTTGCGGATCCACCAGATCGATCTGGAGACTCAGAACGAGGAACTGAGACGGGTCCAGGTGGAACTGGAAGCCTCGCGGTTACGCGATTTTGAATTTTATGATTTGGCCCCAGTCGGCTATTTGACCGTCAGTGAATCTGGCTTGATCACCGAGGCCAACCACACAGTCTCCAGGCTGTTGGGCAGGACCGGGAAAGAACTGCTCCAGCGGCCCCTCTTCCGCTTCATCCACAAGGAAGATCGAGGTCGCTATGACCTGCACCTGAAACAGCTCCTTGAGCCCTGTGACGCTCAGCCATGCGAAGTGCGGCTGGTGAGGAGTGAAGGCGAGCCATTTTGGGCGCAGCTCTTCATCTCCACAACCAAGGACGCCGAGGGTGCTCTAGCTTACCGAATCGTGCTGAGCGACATCACTGAGCGCAAGCGGGCAGAGGCTGACCTCATGGCCAGCCAGGAAATACATAGGGAACTGAGTGCCCAACTGAACACCGTCCTGGAGAGCCCCCAGGGGGTGGTCGTCTTCGCCCTCGATTTGAACTACTGTTACACGACCTTCACCAAGGCCCACCGTGCTGTGATGAACACCATCTGGGGCACTGACATCAGCCTCGGAATGAACATGCTCAAGGTCATTGCCGACCCGAAGGATCGTGAGAAAGCCAAGGCGAACTTCGATCGCGCCCTTGCGGGGGAGCACCTGGTCCTGTTCGAGGAGTACGGGTCACCGCCGAACCGTTCCTACTACGAGAACCGCTACAGTCCGATCTGGAACGAGGAAGGGAGGGTTTTTGGACTCACCGTTTTCGTCATCGACATCAGCGAGCGTAAGCAGGCAGAGGCAAAACTGGAGGCGATGACCCAGCGTTTTTCGCTTGCACAGCAAGCGGGTGGTGTGGGCGTCTGGGACTACGACCCTGTCAACAATATATTGGTCTGGGACGACCAGATGTACCACCTCTACGGCATTACGGCTGATCACTTCAGTGGTGCATATGAAGCTTGGAAGGCCGGACTGCACCTTGAGGATCTAGCTCGGGGAGATGCGGAAATCCAGATGGCGCTCAGTGGCGAGTCGGACTTCAATACCGAGTTTCGAGTGGTCTGGCCGGATGGCAGCATCCATTCGATCCGTGCCCTCGCCATCGTTCAGCGTGACGCATCCGGCCAACCCTCGCGCATGATAGGCACCAACTGGGACATCACTGAGCGCAAGGAGGCGGAAGAAGCGCTGCAAAAGAGCGAGGAACTCTACGCCGCCTTGTTCAACCTGCTGCCCGCAACGGGTGTGGTGGTAACCAATGCTGCGGGCCAGATCATAGAGGCCAACCTTGCCGCCATGGAAATTCTGGGCCTTAGCCGATCAGAGACCCTGGCACGAACCTATGATGCACCTGCCTGGACCATCATCCGCCCGGATGGCACCCCCATGCCCGTGCACGAATACGCCAGTGTCCGGGCCTTGCGTGAACTCCGGCAGGTGAACGATGTGGAGATGGGCATTCGCAGGCCCGACGGTAGCCTGCGGTGGATATTGACCTCTGCGGCTCCGATTCCGATGGCTGGCCTTGGGGTCTCAATCACCTTTTCCGACATCACCAAGCGCAAGGACGCTGCAGAGGCCCTGCAACTTTCCGAACGAACCTATACGGGACTTCTGGACAGCGTTTATGAGGCCGTCTACATCCAAGATGAAAGCGGGAGATTCTTAACGGTCAATCTCGCGGCAGCAAAAATGTATGGATATTCAAAAGAAGAATTTGTTGGGCGAACACCCGAATTTCTTTCCGCACCAGGGAAGAATGACCTCTCCAAACTGGGTGAATACATAGGAAAAGCGCTAAATGGGGAACCCCAATCCTTTGAATTTTGGGGACTGCGAAAAGACGGAACCATTTTCCCAAAAGAGGTGAGCAATACCCTCGGTTCATATTTCGGGGAAAAAGTGAACATTGCCGTAGCGCGTGACATCACCGAGCGCAAGCAGACTGAAGAGGCACTGCAAAGGAGCGAGGAACAATTCAACACGGCCTTCCAGTTCGTGCCGGTGGCTCTCGCCGTCACGACCATGGAAGATGGGCGCTTCCTGGCCGTCAACAAGGCCTTCGAGAGCCTCTTCGGGCACAGCCAGGAGGAACTGATTGGCCGGACTTCCAGAGCTATCCAGTTATGGGTGGACCTCAAGGATTGCGGGGACATCGTAGATTTCCTGAAGGCGAACCGTGCCGTCCAGAACCGCGAGGTTCATTTCCGGCGCAAGGATGGAACCTTCCGGTGGGTGGCCTATTCAGGTCAGTTGGTGACCATGAACGGTGTCTCTTGCCTGCTTTCCGCTTCGGTCGACATCACCGAGCGCAAACAGGCGGAGACCTACCGCGAAATGTTGCGCGAAGTCCTGCAGAGTATCTTCGAGCCCGGAGATTCGAAAGGCTCCATCCAACGAATTCTCACCATCTTGAAGACAGGAACCGGCTTTGACGCCGTCGGCATCCGCCTGCAGGACGGAGAGGACTTCCCGTATTTCGCCCAGGAAGGCTTCTCAGCCGAATTCCTGAAGATGGAAAACTCGCTGGTCGCACGGACCGCCGACGGCGGGGTCTGCCGGGAGCCCAATGGCCGCGTCTGCCTGGAATGCACCTGCGGTCTGGTGCTTTCCGGCAAGACCGACCCGACCAATCCGCTGTTCACATCAGAAGGGAGCGCCTGGACCAACGATTCTTTCCCGTTGCGGGACATCCCACTCGACGAGGATCCCAGGTTGCATCCACGCAACCAATGCATCCATCAAGGCTACGCCTCCATCGCCCTGGTGCCCATTCGGGACAGCAAGGGAATCGCCGGGCTGATCCATTTCAACGACCGGCGCAAGGATTGTTTCACCCTTGAAAGAATTCAACTCCTGGAAGGAATCGGGACACGGATCGGGGAGGCGCTTGAACGGAAGCGGAGCGAGGAGGCCCGCACCCACGCTGAAGGCATCCTCCAAAGGAGCGAGCTGAAGCATCGCCTGCTATTCGATCGTGCCGGTGATGCGATCTTCATCCACAACGCGGCAGAGATGCTGGCCGTCAATCCGATGGCCTGTGAACGGCTCGGCTACACGCAGGCCGAGCTGATGGCCCTTGCGACCGGGGCCGTCGACGCCCCGGATCAGGTGCAGCATGTGCCTGAGCGAATCGCCAGGCTGATGGAACAGGGTTCCCTCACCTTCGAAACGGTGCATCAGCGCAAGGATAGTTCCCTCGTGCCCACCGAACTGAGGTCGAGCCGCATCACCTGGGATGACCAACCGGCCATCCTGAGCATCTGCCGCGACCTGACGGAGCGCAACCAGGCCGAGGAAGAGCGCCGCAAGCTCCATGCCCAGCTTCAGCAGTCGCAGAAGATGGAAAGCCTGGGTATTTTGGCTGGCGGCGTGGCTCACGACATGAACAATGTGCTGGGGGCCATCCTCGGCATGGCCTCGGCCAACATCCTGGCTCAGCCCGTGGAAAGTCCCGCCTACCATGCCTTCGACACCATCTCCCAGGCCGCCGTCCGGGGCGGGAAGATGGTCAAGAGCCTGCTTGGCTTTGCCCGCCAGAGCCCAGCCGAAGAGGAGGAACTGGATATCAACGCGATTCTCCGCGAAGAGGTGAACCTGCTGGAACGCACCACCCTGGCGAAGATTGGCCTTCAGTTGGACCTTGGCCCCGAATTGCGACGCGTCCGTGGCGATGCCAGCGCCCTAACCCACGCCTTCATGAACCTCTGCGTCAACGCCGTGGATGCCATGCCCGATAACGGCACCCTCACCCTCCGTACCCGCAATGTGGACAAGGACTGGATCGAGGTCGTGGTGGAAGACTCCGGGACCGGGATGCCGAAAGAGGTCCTGGAGAAGGCCCTGGACCCCTTCTACACCACCAAACCAATAGGCAAAGGAACAGGACTGGGGCTCTCCATGGTCTTCACGACCGTGAAGGCGCATCGCGGACAGATGGAAATCCAGAGCGAGCCAGGCAAGGGTACCCGCGTCATGTTGCGTTTCCCGGCCAGCGATCCCTTGCACCCCGATGCTGAACCGGCCCAAGTACCAGGATCCGAGACCACCCAGGGAGCGCTCACCGTGCTGATGGTGGACGACGATGATCTGATCCAAAGTTGCATGAAGGCGATCATTGAAGTCCTGGGCCATACCGGCATCACGGCCCAGAGCGGCGAGGAGGCTCTGCTGAAGCTCGAAGCGGGCTTGGAGCCCGATGTGGTGATCCTGGACATGAACATGCCGGGATTGGCCGGAGCCGGAACGCTGCCCCGCCTCCGCGCCCTGCGGCCCACTGTGCCCGTTCTTCTCGCCACCGGCCGCGTCGATGAAGCAGTGTTGGAACTGGCGAAGGCTCATCCCTTCGTCACCTTGTTAGCCAAGCCCTTCACCATGAAAGATCTTCAGCAATACCTCGAATCGATGGGGCGAGAAGGTGGATCGAGTGCATAGCCGTTGTGAATCTGGTTCGCAGGGCGTGGATATCCTGATTGATGGCATTGGGTGTCTTGAATAATTTTTCAAGTATCTGAACCTCACGAATTCAGCTGAGTCTTGCATCCTTCCGAAGCCCTGACCTGGATTCCTGCCATGCCGTAGCCGCCGTAAGGCGGGACGACAAATGAGTAACGCTTCTATTACAGCAATATTTATGCTTGTAATCCTGGATCCGTGAGGTTTTGAGGAGCGTGAGCAATCGGGTGCTGATTTGCTCGATGGCAGGAGCTTCTGGACCGATCTGAAGGTGCTTTTCTGATCCGGATCCACCCTCGGCAGACCCAGGTGGTTTCATTGGCCACCATCTCGGTCTTCATGGCTGAGCCTTCGGCCCACCCTGACTTCTTCAACCAGATTTGAAGTGTCGTTGTCGCTCAGGCGGCCCGCGCCAGGTTCGCCCAGAGTTCCAGGTAGGCCGCCCGCCCGAAAAGGTCTCGCCCTAGGTCCAACTTCAGTTGGTTGGAGCCGGTCAGGATGCGGGCTGGCACGTAGATCAACTCCTGGATGATGGTCCGCAGGCGACGGCGCTGGGTGGTATGGCGGTGGCGAAAGACTCGCTTACCCAGAATCCCAAGGAGCCGGAGGGCGTTGTAGGCCAGGGTTCCCAGGCGCAGGACAAGGGCGTTGGTCTTGAAGGACCCGCTGGGCATCCTTTCCCCCTGCCAACGCATGCGTTGGCAGGGGTCTAAGGTCAGGTCGAGTTCGCTTTTGATCTCGCTGTGATACTGCTCGGCGGTCGCGTGTTGGCAGTAGAGTTCCACGATGTCGGCTTCGGGCAGGTCCAGGCTGGTGACCCAGCTCTCCACCTCAAAGACGATCCAACGCTTCACCAGCAGACGCTGGCCTGGGGGCACATCCTTCAACTCCCAGCCCAGGCGCTTGGTCACTTTCAGGATCCGTCGGACCTGGACTTCCTGCCCCTCGAAGCTGCGAATCTCGGAGTGGTTGAGGTAGGCCACGCGGCGGTTCCTACCGATCCGCTTCCAGGCTTGCTTCGGTAGTGCCTGGGCCCCGGCTTGCCACCCGTCCCAACGCAGGTGGGCCAGGTTGCCCTTGATGAGGAAGTCGGAGCCCTCCTCCCGCAGCAGGACATAGTTCTCGGAGGCATCGAAGGCGGCATCCATGCGGGTAAGGATCCCTTCGATACCCAGAGATTTCAGGCGGCGGATCGAGGTGCGTAGAAAGTCGGGCGCTCCGTTCTGGCTGTGCTGCTTACCGGGTCGAAACGCCTCATTGATGCACCAGCCCTTCATCCCGGCGAATGCAAAAATGGGGCAGAAGCCATCTACGCCGGGCATGTAGGTGCGCGACACGCCTTCCTTCCGGGTTTTCCCGTTCTCCTGTGGGGTCGTATCCACATCCAGCGGCACATGGCCCGAGGAACACCGCGTGAAGGGAGCCTTGCTCCTGGCCAGTAGATCCAGGTTGGCCTGCCCCGCAAGTGCGAGGGCTTCATGGCTGTGCCCATCCGCTAGTGTAGTCCGCCAAAAATACAGGTAACTATTATTCAACATGCCGCACCTGATACTGAGGGGCGACATGGCACATGCTGGGCGAGTAGAACTCACCGAAAATCAGAGGACGCGCCTGGAGGAGATGGCGCGGAGCAGGA